>JBILTQ010000344.1:0-6006 GCA_044371435.1 Pirellulaceae bacterium
CTTCATCGTGGCCGGCCACAAGGCTGATTTCTGCTTGATCATGATGGATCCCGATCCACTGAAGATCGATCGCATCCATCAGGATTTGCTGGCCAGTCGCCTTGGTCCAGCCATTGAGCCTACCTACTCCTTTGTCTCGATGTCGGAAGTCAGCGAGTATCTACCCAATCGCGAACAATACGCCGAGAAATTGCGCCGCAGTGGTGAAGCTCCGGATTCCCCGGGGTTCCAGGCCAAGGTCATGGCCTATGAGAAACGCTTGCCGATGATGTTAGCCCATCGTTTGGCCCCCGACTTCCCAGAGTGGCCGGCGATGTGTTTCTATCCGATGAACAAGGCGCGGAATGTGGGAGCGAATTGGTTCCTGTTGCCATTCTCCGAACGGACGGAATTGATGGCCGAGCACGCGCAAAGCGGCATGGCCTTCGCCGGACGAGTCACGCAGCTAGTGACCGCCTCGGTCGGACTGGACGATTGGGAATGGGGAGTCACACTCTGGGCTAAAAACCCCCAGTACTTGAAGGATATCGTCTATACGATGCGTTTCGACCAGGCAAGCGCCCGCTATGGTCAGTTCGGTCCCTTCTATACCGGCTACCTCGCCTCAGCGGCCGACATCCTCAGCCACTGCGGCATCCTTCCCCGCTCTTAACCGGCCCCGTCGATGCGACGGTGGGATGTCGCCCCCACCCGCGCGGCTTTTCCCGCCGGCCACGAACGCGGGAAGTCGTGGCTACCGCCACCCTCGGCATCCATCGCTACCGCCTTGCGGTAGGCCAGGGTGTGGGCGGCGGAACCTTCGATGTTACTAACACCTTCGTCTACTTCAGTCCGATGGCTAAGGGGGATCGGGCTGCTTACGGGGAATGGCCAAGCAACCGCCGTTTCTCGCGGTGGTATTGAAAGAGCTCAAAATGAGGCGGGCGAAACAAGCTCCAAATGCGGTTCGCCTCGGCCGCCGGCAAGACGATCCGGTCCAGTTCCAGGAGAGCTGCTGTCCTTTTCCAGTCGGCCTGCCGCCGGGCAAGTACCTTCGCCGCCTCCTCCATCTCCCCGCGCAGCTGATCATAGGCTTGTCGCGTCGCCGACAACTGCGTTTCGATAGCCGCCTTCTCTTGCGTCAAGCCCTCGCGTCGTTGACGATCCCTGGCCTTCCAACCCTCCAGCTGCTGGAGGTATTGCTTGTAATACAGATCGTACTCACGGCGGGCCAATTGATAATCCGCCAGCAGCAAACGATACTTCTCATCGCGTTCAATTTCGATCTGCGTGTAGGATTTAGGCACGGTACGTTGGCGGTCGCGACGATTCCCATCGCTATCGATGATGGTATCCCAGAGGATGATATACGGATCGACGAAGATCAACTCGCGGTTGGGAGGTACCGGGGCGGGCCGTTCCCTGCCCGGATGGCCGGCGGTATTCGTTTGCCATTCGCGGGCTATTTTCGCCAGGGCGGCTTCCATCCGCTTGCGCTCGCTACTCAACACCTTCAAACGCGGTTCCGCACTTTTCTCCCAGGCAGCCACCGCCTCACGATCCGCCTCCAGCGTCACCCGGGTGGCCTCGGACTCCTGAAGCCCCTTGGCATGCTCGGCCTTGGCCGCCGCCAACCCTACCGGCTCCATCGCCGTCAGTCGCTTGGCAATCGCATCACCGCGACCGCGCGCCGATTCATAGCTTTGCTGGAAGGCCACCCGAGCCCGTTCGTCGGCTAGGTTAGAAAGGCTGCGTTTGGTTTCATGAGCGACCTCAACCGTCAAAGGCGATTCGGCCAAAGGATGATCAAGCATCCCGAGGATGGAACCGAGCAGGAAGGCCGTCAAGGCGAGATCCTCCTCGGTCATCGACGGCAAACGCTCCATCATCGACGACAATTCCTTTGCAAATTCCTGAGGCTTCTCTGTTGCCAAGAGCGACCACAACCGCAGGCGTCCGCAGGCTGCTTGCATCGAGGCATCACCGTGGGGATACTTCTGTTGGATCCCTGCCAACACCCGTTCCACCGCCGGCCCATCGCCACGCTTGACGCAGAATAGCCCCAGCCCCCAGGCCGCTTGCGCCGGGGTCCCCTCGCGTCCCAACTCCAGACGCAACAACTTCTCCGCCTGGCGACAATCCTCGCGATGGACACTATCGACGAACTTGGCGGCCTCCTGCCAGTTTCCCAGCATCCCCGCCGGTTGGCCAAGCACCAGCGGACCACCTCCACCGAGCCACAGCCCGCTCAACCAGCAACAGCACCATCGATAAGCGAACAGGCCGAGAAGCCTGGTCGGCGCAAGGCTCGATTCACCACCAGGATGAATCATAGTACCACCTCGAAAAGCAAAAGGGGTCGCCTGAGAAGGGATCCAGGAATGCTATGATCTTCCAGCCCGCAGTGACCTTTGTCTACCGGCCAGCGTGAAATTCGTGGATCGCATCAACCATCGATCAGGCCGTCGCGGATCGCCAGTCGCCGGGCCAACTCGACACCTGACTTCAAGGCTCCCTCCATGAAACCGACAAAAGCATAGTGGGTATGCTCGCCACAAAAATGTAATTTGCCCAACCCCTCATGCCAGTTCGGCCCCTGCCTCGTGACCTGCCCCGGAGCCGGGAAAGAATAGCCACCGCCCGTCCAGGGATCGCTCGGCCAGTCCATCGTTTGCGATCGCACCAACTGCGGTGTCAGCCCGGGAAAGCACTGCTCCAGACACCCTCGGTATGCCGACTCCCGAAGGGCTGTCGGCAAGCGTGCCCCCTGCTGGGCAGCCTCGGCGCCAGAAAAGCCGACGATCACGCGATGCTCGCCCGCCACCTGCGTGGCCGAGGCATCCCACGTCTCGCAGATCAATCCATCGCTCATGGCTCTTCCAGACCAACGCTGGCTATCCCAGCCGTGGGTAGCTATCCCGGCCAGGTACTTGAGGGCCATCCCGAATTGCGGCTCCAGTCCCGACGGGAGGACTGGGCGAAAGGCAATTTTCGACCAGAGACTCGGCGGGATCGCCAAGACCACCTCATCGCAAACCAAACGTTGCTGGTCAGCGCTAATCACCTCTACTTCGTCCCCGCCATAATGGATCGACGAGACTGGCCGCTTGAAGTGAACACGCCCCCTCCCCAAAGCCTCGGCCAGGCGAACAGCCAACTGCTGGTTCCCTCCCCGGCAGCGGAAATCCTCCGAATGATCCCAATAATCCTGCAGACCACCGCCGCGGACCGCGGCCAACATCCCCAGCAGGCTCGCCTGATGGTTGGAAACCGCGTTGTCTGAACTCAACTGTACCGACAACATCCGCCGGGCCAGCGGGGAGAGTTCCAGGGACGCCAGCCAATCGGCCAGGCTGCGTCGATCGAGTTCGGTCGCCTCGGGGGACAACCACGGTCGCTCGGCATCGACGGCTTGCGCAATTCGATTGAGGTCGCGCAAAGCGTTTTCGATCTCGCGATACGCCTCATCAACCTCCGACGCGGCTAAGGCCAGCCCCCCCAGAACTACCGGGCTTTCACGCGATGGATCATCCAAGACCTCAGCAAAATCCAACTGAAACCGCTCGCGATAAGTCCACCAGGTGGCATGCTGGCTACCGATCAGCTCCCCGCCACCTTCGAGGGTATGCGGTCCGAGCCAATCGACCAGGCTCAGCACGCGCCCGCCGACTCGCCCCCGCGCCTCGATGACCTGGACCTCATACCCAACACGGCTCAGTTCGTAGGCGCAGGCCAAGCCACCCAAGCCAGCCCCGACCACGACGATTCGCCTTCCGGCAGCCGCCGTCCGCGGCAAGCCCGAACGTTCGCTCAACAAACAGACCGAAGCCATCGCCAACGACTGCTGGATAGCCGCTCTGCGTTCGCGAATCGAGGCGGGATCCGCGCGCCGTTTCCAAAAGCGGTAGCCGCGCATCGCCTATCTATCAACCTCGGTTCTTGAAAAGATTATAGGTCAAATGAGCCTGACCTTGATGATGCGCTTCATGCCAGCCAATCACCTGCAAGACGGTCAACACCGACCAACCGCGTTCGCGCAAAGCCGCCGGTATCTCCGTCAAACGCTCATCGGTATAGCTGGACAAAGTCGCTTCCAGGTTATTCCGAGAGACCTCCAACGCTTGTCGAATCTCGTCGATCGTCGGAATCTGTTCGTCGGGTGTACTGCCCCCGCGGAATCGCGACCAGAGCGCGGCGAGCGTCGGTGGCTGCTCGGGTTTCAAGCGTTCGGTGGCAAAAATATCTTCGGTGACCGCGATATGCATGAACTGCCACGCGGGATGGGCCCGTCCCGGCCCGGGGCGCCAACCGAGGATAAGCGATGGCTGGTCTGCCCCCATCTGCTCCAAGGTGGCTAGTGTCCGTTGACGGTTCCATCGATAAGCTTGAAGGTAAGTAGACAGCAGTGGGTTGTTGTTCATGGAGGTGCCTTGCAGGAGAGAGAATCCGGGTGATTGGCCAAGTGGTTGGGTGGCCTCGCTAGGATTAACTTAACAAAGCCCACCTTTTGCAACAGCCCCATGACACCCAAGGTCCGCCAGTTCTTCCCTCCTTCAACCAGGGCTCTGGCCTTCACTCCACGGCATTCTCATCCCCCGCGCCCCACGAGGTCTGAGGGAATACGATGCCGGTGAGCTGGATCTCGCCTGCGTCCCAGCCATCGCCACCCCGCCTCGATGGCTGTAACGTCCAAGGCCCCATCGCGCCGCCTAGACGTTGTCGGCAGGTAGGGCCGGCTTGTTCGCCGCGGTCGTCAGCTCCTTGATCAAGCAGGCCAGTTGATCGGCCTGAATCGGTTTGGTCAGGTATCCGTTCATCCCCGCCTCTTCACAGAGCTTGATGTAATGCTCGTCATGGTGCGCCGTCATCGCGACGATTTTGAGCTGGTATCCCTGTTTGCGGATCAGGCGAGTCGCCTCGATACCGTCCAACTCCGGCATGTCGATATCCATCAAGCACAGGTCGAAGCGATTCTCCGCAATCGCTGTCACCGCTTCTTTACCATCTTGGGCTTCGACGCAACTCACCCCCAGGTAGTCGAGGAAACCGACCAGCACCAAGCGATTGACTTCGCCGTCATCGGCTACCAGGACTTGGAAACCAGTGGTGGGTTTCAAGCTGGGGCCTTCCTCGGCCGGCTTGCTCGCCGTCACTATCGTCTCCTCTGGTTGGCTTACCGTCCGCTTCGGCGCTACCCACGCCGCGCCCAGCCTCACATTGAACAGGTGGTTGACCAGCTGGACGGGCAGCAACGGCTTGGTCAGCGTCGGCACGTCGGCCTCGCTCGAATCGTCGGGTGCCAGCACTCGCCAGATCGGCAAGCGATCGGCCGCATCGCTCATCAGCTGCAAGGAATCTTCACCGGAGACGATGGCTAAATCGAATAATTCCCAATCGACGAAGTGACGATCGGCGGATTCCTGCCAAGTTTCGAAAGCTACGGTCGTCGCCCCCCAACTCTCCAGCAAGCGTTCGAGACTTTGACGAGCCACCGCTAGCGGCTCGAGAATGAGGATATTCATCCCCGACAAATTGCAGGCATGGACGGCTTGAGGGGCCGGTTCGTTGACTGGGCGCAACGGGAGGGTCACGCTGAAACAGCTCCCCACCCCTTCCTGGCTTTGGACGGCAATGGTTCCCTCCATCAGCTTGACCAGTTCGGCGGAAATCGACAGCCCCAAACCAGTCCCACCAAAACGCCGCGTAGTGGTCGCATCGACCTGGGAGAAAGCTTCGAAGATCTGAGCCTGCTTATGTTTGGGGATGCCGATCCCGGTATCGATGACCGCGATGCGCCACTGTGGATCAGCTGTCGCCACGTTCAAGACGTCGACACGGATCTCGATCGAGCCTTTGGCAGTAAACTTGATGGCATTGCCGATGAGGTTCATGACGATTTGACGCAGGCGGATGCCGTCGCCCAGCACCTGTTCGGGTAATTCCGTACCGAAGTTGGCGACCAGCTCGATCCCTTTGTTCCAGGCAGGCGCCGCCACCAGCGACAGGACATCTCCCAACATCTGTCTT
>JBILTQ010000277.1:0-7628 GCA_044371435.1 Pirellulaceae bacterium
GCATGAAAAGCAAGCCGCTGACGACGGCCATCATCCCAGCGGTGGTCGTGCTGCGAAAACCGAACCAGCTAGGAATTGCGATGGCCCCGAGATGGCCGAGGACGGCCGAGGCGGCAGCCAAGACTAAACTCCCCAGGATGACCAGCGACAAGCGTTCGCTCAGCAAGAGCGCCGTGGAGGCCGGCACGATCAGCATAGCTACCACCAGGATATTCCCGACACTTTCAAAACAAGCGACGGTGGTCACCGCCACCAGAGTCATCAGGGCATAATGCAGAGCGGTGGCTACCGGCAGGGCGGTGGCCGCCAAGCCGGGATCAAAAGTCATCAGCTTCAGCTCTTTATAGAACAGACCGACAAAACCCAGATTGATGGCGAGGACGACCATCAAACGGATGACGGCGCGCGGTACTTCCCACCCTCCGAGCCTTTGCGTGTCGAGCGGCGCTAGTTCGATCGCCCCGTACAAGACGCAGCTGGCATCCAAATCGACTCGATCGGCAGCCTGCACGATGATCAACAGGCCGATGGCGAAGAGGGTGGTAAAGACGATTCCCAGCGAAGCCCCTTCGTCGACGTTCCCTTGGCTTTTCAGCCAATGGGTCAAGGCAGCGGTCAGGATTCCGGCCACCACCGCTCCGAAAAACATCACCCAACTCTGCCGCTGGCCCGTCCACAGGAAGGCGAGCGCCAAACCGGGCAGGATGGCGTGACTGATGGCATCTCCCAGCAAACTCATCCGACGCAGCACCAGGAAATTCCCCAACAGCGCTGCCGAGGCCGCTGCCAGGATACCGATCAGCAGGATCCACCCGTCCAATCCCCAATCCCAAACCATCCGCGATTTACCCTCCCACCGAATCAGGCAGGGCCCCGGCTTCTCCAACCGCAGACCGCTGATGAGGATTGCGTGGCACCCACTCCCGCTCGGCGGTCGCCGCCAACCAGGAAGCTTCCAATTCGGCGATCAGCTCCGGTTCCAGCACATGCTCGATCCTGTCGGCTTCATGATCGACACGCGAAGGCGCGACATCGGCGTGCGTGATGAGATAGACCTCCCACAAGCGATGCTCACGCACTAATCGCCGTCCCTCCAAAACCCCGCTTTGTGTCAAGGTCCACCGGGCACCGTCCATTTCCCTGACCCAACCCGCGCGTCGGCAGCGACGCACGGTGGCTGCCAATCGCCGGGCAGACCATGAGCGCTCGGCCTTCCATGGTTCGAGCGTCCAACCGCGGTCGATCGCCGCCGGGTCGAGCTCCCAAGACTCATACATCGAGCGCAACAGATGATCGCGATCCATGCGTTGGTATAACTGACGACGACGCCGCCAGCGGACCAGCCATCCGCCCTGTGTTCCGAAGGTGAGACTGAGGACGAAGAAGCCAGCCGAGATCAGGACGATCATCGGGCCGCTCGGCAGGCGAGGCAGGACGCCACTCAACATCGCCCCCAAGACACAACTCAACGCCCCCACCAGGCTGGCGACGATTGTCATCCCGCGCAGTTGGCTCGCCCAAAACCGCGCGGTGACCGGAGGGATAACCAACAAGGCGACCATCAACACCAAGCCCACGGCCTGCAAGCCCACCATGGTGACCAAGACCACCATGCCCATCATCACCGCATCCAGCCATAAGGTTGAATAGCCGCGAGCCCCCGCATACCCTTCATCGAAACAAAGCAACTGTAACTCTTTAAAGAAAAAACAGCCTAGCAGCAGGCAAGCGATGGCGGCCCCGCCGATCAACCACGCATCGCCCACGACCATCGAAGCGGTCTTCCCATAGATGAAGGCTTCTAAACCGGCCGCATGCCCGCCGGGAAGTTGCTGGACGATCCCGAGCCCCGCGACCCCCAATCCAAAAAAAACACTCAAGACCATCCCCAAAGCCGCATCTTCGCGGATCCGCATGACGCGACGCAGGAAAGTGATACAGACCACTCCCAGCAAGCCGCTGACGGTCGCGCCGGTCAACAACCCCACCAAAGATTTTCCGTCCCCACCCCAAGCCTGAACCAAAGCAAAGGCGACCGCCATCCCGGGCAAAGTAGCATGGGCCAAGGCATCCCCGACCAAAGCCCGTCGACGCAATACCGTGAAACAACCCACAAAACCGCTGGCCAACCCCAAGCACAGGGTACCGAAGACGACGACACGCGTGTTGTAATCGTGCAAGCCGATCACCCGCTGCCATTGCTCCCATGTCGGCCAATCACTCATCGCAAGGAACGCTCCTGCCGCCGCATGGCATCGGCAGCTTTGTCGAGCAGGGTGAGTCGCCCGCCATAAGTTTTCTGGAGATTGGCCGGCAGGAAGACCTGGGATGTCGGTCCGTGAGCCACCACCCGCATGTTGAGCAAAACGACGTAATCAAAATAATCAGGGACCGTCTGCAGGTCATGATGGATGACCAACACCGTCTTGCCAGCAGCCTTCATCCCTTGAAGGAGCCCTACGATGGCGGTTTCGGTCGCCGCATCCACCGCAGCAAACGGTTCGTCCATCAGGTAAAGGTCCGCCTCCTGCACCAATGCTCGAGCCAAAAACGCCCGTTGCTGCTGACCGCCGGAAAGTTGACTGATCTGCCGATGGGCGAAATCCCCAAGCCCCACGCGCTCGATCGCCCGACGCGCTGCCTCGCGGTGACCACGTCGGATCGGCCAGCCGATTCCAATCCTGGGATACAAACCCATCGTGACGATATCCAGCACATCGATGGGAAAATCCCAATCGACACTCTCGCGCTGCGGGACGTAACCGACCCGCGCTCGATGCTGACGATAGCTCCCGCCGAAGATCTCGATCCTGCCAGAAACGGATGGTACCAACCCCAAGACCGCCTTCAACAAGGTGCTCTTGCCGGCTCCGTTCGGGCCGATAATCCCGACCAGCGAACCGGCCGGAACCTCGAACTCGACATCCCATAATACCGGCTTTCTCTGATAGGCTACGGTGAGGTCGCTCACCTTCAACGGTATCGCGGACGGCTGCGGAGAAGACGACATCCTCAATCCCTCGGCGCGGCTAGCAAGTCGCGATACCCTCGCGGCGGGGCGGTGCCACCCAAGCCGCGGGTGATCGTTGTCAGGTTGTGATCCATCATCCCCTCGTACGTCCCTTCATATGTCCCGACCATCCCCATGGCATCCGAGTAAAGTTCACCCCCGATAGCTACCTGGTGATCGCGAGACCTCGCGCCATCGACCAGCGACATGATGCTTTTCGAGGAGACGCTGCTCTCGACAAACACCGCCTGAATCCGCCGCTCGACGAGAAGGTCCACCAGCCGATTGATCTGCTGTAACCCGGCTTCCGACTCGGTCGACAAGCCTTGGATCCCAACCACTTCCAAACCATAGGCTTGCCCAAGGTAACGGAAGGCATCGTGCGAGGTGACCAGGACCCGCCGCTCCGGCGGAATGCTGGCCAGGACGCTTTCGCCGTAGGCATGCAATCGCTGCAAGCGTTGGTCGTATCCCGCCGCCCGCTCGCGGTATAACTCCGCCCGCTCAGGATCGAATTCGGCCAAGGCTTGCGCAACCGTCTCGAGGCTGCCCCGCCATAGGCGAATGTCCATCCAAACATGCGGGTCGATATCCTCATTCGCCTCCGCCTCGCGCAGTAACTTCTGCTCCGACAATCCCCGCGTCACCGCGAAGACCGGCCGCTTGCTGGATAACCGCTCGAAAAGGTCGGCCATCTTCCCCTCCAGCATCAACCCTGAATAAAAGACCAGGTCCGCCCTCATCAATTGCTGCACATCGTCGCGTGTCGGCTGATAGAGATGGGGATCGACGCCGCTTCCCATCAACTGCACGACCTCGACCTCGCCCCCCCCCACCTCGCGCACCAAGTCAGCCACCATCCCCACCGTCGCCACCACGCGAAGCGGCGACCTTGCGACCGATCCCGAACTCCCCACCTGGCCTTCCCCAGCCTGGCGGGAGGGCCCACACCCTGCAAGGCCAAAAAACGCCACCCCCAGGATCCCAAGGATCGACGTCACCAGCCGGGTCGACAACGGCATCGTCATTTCTTGCACCGCCGAGGAAAAAGCGACGAGCCACGCTCGCCATCGATTTTGTAGCATTGGCTACAAGTCATAACCTTTCATAGTACAAAACCGCCGTCGTTGGCGTCAATGCCCGCTGGCCGCTGCGGACTTTCCCACGGCTGCGTTCCTCTTGACGCCGAGGCAGCAATTCTGGGATCTCTCCTTCGGAGAATCCCAGTTTCCGGGCTGGCGGATACCGACGGACAGCGGCGTTGAGCGTAGGGGCCTCCGCCCCACGGCTGAGGAAACCAGGATAGGGTGGTTCGCGGCCCCCAAGCAGAAGTGATGAACCAAACATGCTGATCGAGGCGAATGCTGCACCAGACTTGGTGCTGCTGATCCACGGCACCTACGCGGGAAGTGAAGCGAGCCAAGGCTCCAGCTGGTGGCAACTGGGTAGTCCGACCTGCGAAGGGCTCAAGCAACGCTTGCCTCACGGGGTCCAACTCCCCGAGGAGCACGACGTCTTCCACTGGTCGGGCGAAAACAGCGAACGGGCGAGGATCCATGCCGCCCAACGCTTGCTGACATGCCTTCAACGATGGGAAGCCCAAGGTCGCTTCTACCACCTGATCGGACATAGCCATGGTGGCTCGGTCATCTGGCATTGCTTGCGACTGGCCGCCTCGAGCCGCAAACCGCTGAGGCATATGCGGAGTTGGGCCACGGTGGGTACCCCCTTCCTCCAACAGAAAACCGAAGGCTCGACACGGATCGCTCATATCCTTCGCACCATCCTCGGCCTGATCCTCATCAAACCTGCCTATACCACCGCGCTCAAGTTTTATGACCTGGCTTTCCGTCCCAGCGAAAGCGTCTGGTTGGGTAACGGTGGGGAGGCCCCCGAACACTTCACGCTCTACGAAACGCCTGTCCTCCGGTTGCTCGAATTACTCCAGGTCCCGATCCAACGCACGCCTGAAGGTATCTTGATCGGTGGCGAAGGGGCGATCGGCTTACATACCGGGATGGATTTCGTCCTCTCCTCGCCGATCGGTTGGCTGATGATGGGGCTGGCGCTGATCGTCATCTATGCGTACCTTAACTTGACCCTCTTCTTCCTCCGACCAGTGATCGAATCGTGGCAACTCTGGGACGAAAGCCGACTGGAGAAGAAAGCCCATGATCTCTTCGCCAGCCGCTGGTTGGGATTGTGGTCGCCGGACGACGAAGCCATCAACGGGTTGCGGGCCACCCTGGACCTTTCGATCACCTTCGTCGCGCGGATGACTCCGCGTGAACGGGTCCTGTTTTCAGACTATGTCACGCTGGTGAGCCAACCTTCCTACTGGATCGCCAAGCCGATCTATAACTCTCTCCTCCGCCCATTCCTCGACAAAATGGTCCGCACCTTGGTGGTCAAAGCCGCCCAGGGCAACAATCGACCGGGGGCCCAAGTGGTCGAGGTCTCCCCGATCCCCTGGCGGATGACCGTCGACGAGCACCCGCACCCTTTACCCGGGTGGCTGAACGAGCAATTGATCCAAAACGCCAATGCCTGGGCCCAGGATGTCGTCCCTAAACTCCGCTCAGCCTTGGCGGCCCCCTCCTTTGTCAGTGGCTTGGAGGCGTGGGGCAAGTCCTCCTCGGGGCGAGAGCTGATCCACACTTCCTATTTCGACCACCCGGCGATCCTGGACCTCCTCACCATGCATATCGCCGGGTCGATACCCTTGGCCCATTGGTCGGAATTTGCGATCTTCCCCAACAGACAAGCCTTGATCGACTGGTTGATCGAGGCCAAAACCCAAGTCGGCGTCACCCTTTCCGAAGATCCAGCCTTCGGCCAAGGCACCCCAAATCACCCCTCCACCTTCCGCATGCGACCACGCAAGCGGTCGTTCCTCCGCCCCGCGGCCTAGAGGCCGCGCCTCGCTGGTGAAGGCTTGCCAATTGCCCGCACCAAACCTCAATGTCTCGCCGGTGCGTTCATACTGGCCTTGTCGCCTCGCCCACCCGAGGAAAACTCGATCGCCAAGAACATGAGCATGGCGATGATGGCTGGAATGAAATAATAAATGATGCGGAACAGGATCAAAGCGGCGGTCACCTGCAACCCCGCACTATCGGGCATCATGTAGAGGACAATGACCTCCAGGATCCCGATACCCCCGGGAATATGCACGCTGACCACCACGATCATTGCCGCCAGGTAAGCCACCAGGATGGTCCAGAAATTGACCTCTTCCAGACCGCGAACTCCCGAGGGAAGCAAGACATACAAAACCGACGAGGCCAAGGCGAAGTCTCCGGCCGAAACCAGAAGTTGCATCAGCGATAAACGGAAAGGGGGGAGATATAGCTGATTGCCCTTCCAGCGAATCGGTTTTCGCACCAAGGCCGTAGCCAACAGGTAGGCGGCGACCAGCATCAGCAGGATCCAGCCCAAGCTCTGCGGAGATACCGGCAGCTCTTCCTCGAAACGGGGCGGAAGGTTGATCGGCAGGGCGACAAAGGCGACACCGGCCAACAGGAACAGCCCTAACCAAAAGGTGACCGACAGGATCGAGATGAAGGCGATGAACTCGACCAGAGAAAAACCCCACCGCGAATAGAGTCGATAGCGGACCGCATTCCCACCGATCAACCACCCCAACACATTCGAAAGGGCATAGCCGATAATCGCTCCCATCATCACCTGCCGCATCGGGAGTTGCTTGCGAAGATACCGGACCGCAATCAAGTCGTACCCGGTCAGCAAAGCAAAATTGGCCAGGGTGATTCCGACGGCAAGCAGGATGCTCCAGGGAGAAACATTACCGATCGCCTCGCTGACCCCCTCCCAAGTAATCCCCAGGGCTTTGAATTTTTTGCGAAGGATAAACAGCGTGAAGAGCGCTACCACCACCAGCAGGGTGTACTTGGCGATATCCGCGGTCCGTTTAACGATGGGAATATCGTCCCACTGGCTCAACTTATCCTGGGCTGGGCCAGGCAACGGGCGACTCGACTCCGCTTCTTCGGGCATCAACCGGTCCCCTCACCAGCGGAGACCGAACGACATCTTCCCGGTGAATTAACGGCTGGGTGGACGACGCCGCGATGTCGGCTCAGAACGCCCCCCAACGGGGCGTAACTCCGCCGGACGATAAACACGGGTTCCCAACCGGAGGGCAAGCGATGAGGATAAAGTAGATAGCGGTCCATAAGCTGGTTGGTATTATAGCCGATGCCGGTGTACCGCCAACGGGTGGCAGCGGCCCGGCCAAGCCATCGACCTCCAGCCATGGTCCCGCTGCTTCCCAAGAGATTTCGAGGATGCTCACCACGGATCAATGCGGGATTACAATGTGCCCGCGATTCGCGGACGAGTGTTGCCCCCGGCAGCATCGTCCCGATGACTCCTCTTTCCCGGTCATCCCCCTTGAAATTGCTGACTTCCATGATCTTGCCGCCGATCGTTTCCTTTCCCGAGAAGTGTCTCCACCCTCACCACCGATCATCGCTCTGCATTGTCTGGCTCCCTTGCCGTCCGCGGTTGGTGACGGTGATAGTGGTTGGATGGCTCCTGTTGGCTGCAGGTTCTAGTCTCGATCGACAAGGCAAGCAAAGTTGTCTGGCTGCCGAAC
>JBILTQ010000321.1:0-6454 GCA_044371435.1 Pirellulaceae bacterium
CCAAACGCTAACCTCTCTTGGCTTTCCCTGGTTTTCGCTGCCTGCCGCCACCCGTTCAGACCAATCGCTGCAATTCCTGATAGGCGCGGTTTAGCTGATCTGCTGCGTCCTCGATCTCTTGGAGGGTCGTGAATCTTCCGAGTCCGAATCGCAGGGAGCAGCGTGCTTCCTCTTCGGACAGGCCGATGGCTTGGAGTACGTGGCTTGGCCGCGGATCGGTGGTGGTGCAGGCGCTGCCGCTACTCACGCAAAGTTGAGGGCACGCCAGCATCAGCGATTGCCCCTCGACTCGTCGCCAGCGGCAATTGAGGTTGCGGTCGAGACGGTGAGGAGACTCCAGCGGCGGGCCGTTCATGGCGACATCCCCACCCGAAGCCTGGTCGAGCCGGTTCCATAACTGCTGCCGCAGTTCGCGGATCCGTCGGCGTTCGACGATTCCTTCCTCCTGGCAAAGTTGCAGAGCCCAGGCCATCGCGACGATCCCCGGGCTGTGGAGGGTCCCAGCCCGGCGGTTCCCCTGCTGGCCACCGCCGAATATCTGCGGCAACAACCGAATCCGCCGATGCTGTTCGCGAACGTACAGTCCTCCTACCCCTTTGGGACCGTAAAACTTGTGCGCGGAAAAACTCAGGAGATCGAGATCCAACGTTTCGACATCGACATCCAAGTGGCCGATGGCTTGGGTGGCATCGCTATGCAGGCAGACGCCGCGGACTCGGCACAACCTGGCGAGCTCGGCGAGCGGCTGAATGACACCGATCTCATTGTTGGCCAACATGACGCTGACCATCGCTACCGAATCGTCGATTTTGCGTTGAGCGTCATTCAGATCGATGAGCCCACACAGCGGATGGCCTTGCGGGTATACCTCGAGCCAATCGATTTCAAAACCGCGCTGGGTAAGTTGTTCGAGCGGATCGAGCACGGCTCGGTGCTCGGTGCGAACGCTGACGAGCCGCCGCCGCTTCTGCCTCGGGTGAAGGCAGAAACCTAGCAGGGCGAGATTGTTGGATTCCGTCGCCCCGCTGGTGATGACCAATTCCTCGGCCGAACACCCTAGCATGTCTCCGATCGCAGCCAGCGATCGATCGACCTCTTCCCGCACCGCTCGTCCGGCGGCATGCGACAGGCTGCCCGGGTTGGCATAGTTTATCGCCTGCCAGTTATGAAGCCGAGCAGCGACTCGAGGGTCCAAGGGGGTCGTGGCGTGATGGTCGAGATAGATCCAAGGGCTCATGATCACTTCACTACCTGCGGACAACAAAAAAGCCCTTCACCGAAGGGCTTCGCAGACTCGCTCGCGGCCGATGGTCCCTGCCTTACAGGCCGGCGAAAGTCGCCGAACCCAAGGCTGGGTGGCTGAAGCTGGAGGGGAAATCAATCCCACTCCTCATCTTCCTCTTCCTCTTCACCATCTTCGTCTTCTTCGTCTTCCCAATCGTCGTCCTCGCCCTCGTCTTCATCCTCCCAGTCATCATCAGCGTCGTCGTCGTCGAGCTCATCCTCATCTTCTTCGTCGTCGAGTTCTTCGTCGTCCTCGACCTCTTCCCACTCCTCGTCGTCGAGATCCTCGCTGTCATCATCTTCATCATCGTCGTCGAAGTCATCCTCTTCGTCGTCGAAGTCATCGTCCTCTTCGTCCTCTTCGTCGTCTTCGAAGCTATCTTCGTCTTCGTCTTCATCATCCCGGGCAGCGCGCACCGGCATTCCGGCAGCTCGCGTGAACCGCGGCTCGATCGACGACCAAGCCAGCATCCACGAATCAGGTACGGTAAGCGTCATCTTCACGGCGAACTCCTTTGTCACTGTGCCTACTTCGGCCGGATAAAAATAGTAAAAATCAAAAAGTTTACGAAGGGGAGGGATCCGACATGCCGGATGCTTCCTTGTCGGATTCCGAGACCGGAAACTGCACGTCGACCTGACGCACCCAATCCGCCCGCGGTAATCGTTCCAACGATTTCAATCCGAATAGTTGTAAAAAACGTTTAGTGATTCCGTAAAGGTAGGGTCGGCCAAGTTCTTCACTTCGACCACAAATTCTAACCAAATCTCGCTGCATCAATTGCCGCAGCGTTTCGTCGCACCCGATTCCGCGGATGGCCTCGATTTCAGCTCGCGGTACCGGTTGGCGGTACGCGACAATCGCCAAAGTTTCCAATAAAGCTTGCGACAAATGCTCGACCGGACGCAACCACTCCAGCTTCCGCAGCCACTTGGCAAACTGCGGCCGCGTCAGCATCATCCAACCACCAGCTACCTCCTCGACACGGAAGGCATGGCCTTTTTCATCATAAAGTTCGTTCAGTTGTCGCGTCAGTGTACGGGCTTGGGTGGCATCCGCCAAGTCGGCTAAGGCTGCCAACTTTCTTGAAGAAATCGGCTCACGACTCACCAGCAGAATGGCTTCCAACCGCTGTCGGGCTCGGGCGAGTTCCTCCACCGCGGACTTGCCAGTCTCGGCTCCTACCGACTCCGGGGGATCGGTTTCGGCGGGAGGGGCCGAAGAAACCATCCCGCCGAAGTGGGGCGATGGCGGTGAGCGATGTACCTCCAACCGCCAGCAGCGACGCGCGAGCTCGCCGCTGGCCAACAATTCTGCGGAGCTATCGCGGAAGGCTGAGCTGCCGTTGGGGAAATTCTTGTCCCAACGGCGAGGGTGGTTGGTCGATTGCCGATGTAGCATGACGGCTCCTGGAAAGTCGGGGAAAGTCCCTTGAAAAGGACGGTGTCAACCGCCACCATTACCGGCATCATGATTGAGAAGACCAGCCCCGGACGCAAGCCCCGACGGCTCCTCGGGGGTGTTCGAGGGCTTGGATGGTTTTTCGGCGAATGGCAGCGGGCTCGCCGCAGTCGGGGGCCGTCAGCGATGCGGACCGACGAAGAGTTCTCCAAGGCATCTCTGGGTTTCCGTGGCTTTCGCTGCTCGGCCCATTCGGTCGTAGGCACCTCGAGTTCCACGCCTGCCTGCGGCTTGCCGCTCCTCCGGCAACCCGGCCAAAGGCTGCTTGCCGGCACTTGGGAGGGAAGCGACCGACCACAGGATAAATTCCGCTTGACCCATCCCTCTTCTTCTCTACCTTCGATGCGATGACGCTTCCCCGAATTTATCTCGATAACAACGCCACCACCCGCCTCGATCCCAGGGTTGCCGAGGCCCTGATGGTGGCCTTCCAGCAGCGGTATGCGAACCCTGCCAGCCAGCACGCCGACGGGAGGCAAGCGCGGAGGGCGATGGAAGCAGCAGTGGCTACGATCCTTCAATCGGTGGATGGTCGACAAACGGGGATGGCCGCCGATCGTGTCCTCCTGACCAGCGGCGGGACGGAGGCTAACAATCTGGCGATTGCCGGCTTGCTCGAGCAGCGTCCGGGCGAGTTGGTGGTCTCTGCCATCGAGCATCCCAGTATCCTGGGGATGGCGGAACATTTGGCCAGGACCCATGGTCGTCAGGTCCGCTACCTCCCGGTACGAAAAAATGGCCAGGTCTGTTTGGACACCTGGGAGGAGTGGCTGGACCTTCACCGACGTTCGAGCGAGCGGCGGATAGCACTGGTCTCCGTGATGTTGGCGAACAATGAGACGGGTGTCCTTCAACCGATCGAGGGGATCATCCGCGATTGTCGAGCGCACGGCATTCTCTTCCATACCGACGCGGTGCAGGTTGCTGGCAAGATGCCGTTAAGCTTTCGGCAACTGGATGTCGACGCGATGACGATCACAGCCCACAAACTGCACGGTCCGGTGGGGATCGCCGGGTTGATCCTCCGCCACGATGTTCGCCTGGCACCCCAAGCCTTTGGCGGGTTCCAGCAAGCTGCCTTGCGTCCCGGCACGGAAGCGGTCGCGCTGACGATCGGCATGGCGACGGCGCTGGCCTTGAGCCAAGAGGAATTGAAGGAGCGGCAACCGCGGATGCAAGGTTTGCGTGATCGACTCGAGCAATCCCTCCTGGCCGGTCCCGTCCCGCCGACCGTCATCGGCGCCGCGAGCCCACGTCTGCCGCACACCCTTTCCGTAGCTTTCCACGGCTTCAATCGTCAGGCGTTGCAGATGGCCTTGGATCGGCATGGTCTGGCTTGCAGCACAGGGTCGGCCTGTGCCAGCGGTTCATCGCAGCCATCGCACGTTCTGCAGGCGATGGGCTTGGCGTCGGAGATGATCGAAGGAGCGATCCGCCTCAGCCTTTCCGGGGAGACAACCGAAGCGGAGATCCTGGCTGCTGTCGAGCGGATAGCCAAGGTGGTCAGGAGCCTCAAGCCAAGTCGCTGAGGACTGATCGACTGGGATCACTGAGGAATGAACTGCGCCACACCCAAGCGAACCACGCCGATCATCGATTTTCAGCCCGTCACCTCCGGCCTGTGCCGGGAGTACGACAGGCACTAACCGAACATGATCCTTCGGCGGCTATTCGCTTTGGCTTCGCGGACTGGCTAGCTTTCTCGACGGTGGACCTAGACCTTCCATTCGGAGAGGGTCTTCAATTCCTCCTCGACCGAACTTCCATCGGGGGTTTCGTCGGAATCGACCTGGAACCATTCCTCTTGGAAGCGGACGAAACCAGCTTCGCCCTTCATCCCTTTCTGGATAGCCACGTTGGTTGTCAATGCGATCACCGCATCCCCCATCGCCACTTCAGGGTAGCATTTGACCTTATTCCCTTTGTCGGGGTTGCGGATGCAGTAGGCCCAATGCTCGATCTCTTCGGTGTAACCGCGGCTCACCGGGCCGGCGCTAGCCGCTGCTTTGGCAACCGGGGCCGCTGCTCCGCCACTGGCTTGGGTATCCAAGGCGTAGCCGCCACCGGCCGGTTTGACTCCGACCGAGGCCGAGGTATCCGAGCCAGCGTAAAGCATGATGTCCTGCTCGCGTTCGAGGATCAGCGTTCCCTTGGTCCCCATCACCACCTCACCATAACCGCCGAAGCCATTCCCGTTGATCGACGAATAGGTAACCATGATTTTCCGGTTGCGATCGAGAGCATAGGGATCGACCTCCCAGTTCCCTTTCTCGGAGGTGTAGCCGATATCGAATTTCCCATCGTATTCGGGTCCGGGAAACTCGAAGGAGCAAAAGACATGGTCTTCGGCATCGCGGTCGTGAGGGAAAACATAGCGTCCGCCGATGGCATGGACTGTCAACGGATGGGCCTTCGAACCATCCTGTCGTAGGGCGGAACAGAAGATGCTTGCGGCATCCAGCTGGTGGCTACCCAATTCGGCCATCAAACCGCCGCCAGTGCGAGCGAACAATCGCCAGCGTACCAACTCCTCGATCGCCGGCCGCATTCGTCCACCTTCCAATTCGGCCGAAACATAACCGCATTTCTCCGCATCGACCTCGCGATCTTCAAACCAGGCCGTCCATTGAGCAACCTTCTTTTGCAATAAGTCGATGTCGACGTCGCTCCCACCCTTCAAGGCCTTATCCAGCTCGGCTCGGTGAGCGTTCAGTTCACGAAGGACTCGATCGACCTTCTTTCCCTTGACCATCTCCTCGACGCCGGGCAACGGTGGCTGCCACGAATCACCCCCCGGCAAATTGCCTCGATGCCACTGAGCCCGGATGTGGGTGAGTTGCCCCAGCATCCCCCACTTGACCAGATGCACGGCGTTGTCGTAGAGCACGCTGTAGTGGCGTTGGTGGCCGGTCGAAAGATGGATCGGGTTGCCGTTTTTGTCTTTCGACTCAGCCGCCACCCGCGCCATGGCTTTGCATTGGGCCACATTGTGAGCCATCAGTTTTTCCGTCAGCACATGCTTGTTCCGCAGCATAGCTTGGATCGCTACCGGGGCGTGCAGGTGAAGCGGCAGGGCAATGATAACCGCTTCGACGTTGTCGTCATCCAGGATCTGCCCGATCGCATCCGGACCGGTGTAGACCTTCACACTCTTGCGGGCCTCGGCCTCGGAAGCATATCCCTGCTTTTTGATGATTCCCGGACGAGCCGACTGAGCGGCGGGGGAAGACCAGTCCCCGTGGAAGGCTCGGTAAACACTGTAGGGGCGCACATCGGCGATAGCGGTGATCCGCACATACTCCGGAGTGCAACCGCCGATGAGCACATTCCCCTCGTCGCCAGTCCCGATCACTCCGACCCGTACCGGATCGTTGACTTTGCTGTAGCCAAAATACATGGCCCCCAACCCAGCCCCCGAGACCGCTCCAGCCCCGATGACTCCCTGTAGGAACTCGCGACGAGTCACCCCGATCGCTTCATCGAAATTATCCTTGCCAATTTTCTTTTCGTCAGCAGATAGTTGATCCATAGCTCAGCAACGGCCAATTTGATCTAAGGGTTAAGTTCGAGAGGAAAACCGGTAAAAGTGCGAGTCCGAAGCCAGCCGAACAAGTCGTCGGGCTACAGATGGGGCCTTGGATTCAGGCCGCTTTGACAGCCGATGTCGTCCGTGATCGCCACCATGCCCAGGGGATAAAATCCAACCCG
>JBILTQ010000278.1:0-7599 GCA_044371435.1 Pirellulaceae bacterium
TCTTCGATCAGGTCCAAGCCTTTGTCGCCTCGATCGACGTCGCCAGCGAGTCGACCAATGAGCAGATCGAGGTCGTTCAGCTGAATGGGGTCAAGACCGAGCTTTTTCAGTCGGCCTTGCAGTCGGTGTTGGGGAGCAAGGCCAAGACCAGTTCCAGCTCTAGCAGTTCCTCGAATACCGCCTCGAACAATTCCGGCGGAGGCTCGTCCTCCAACGATGCCGAGGCCGCTGAACGCCGCGCGGAGTTCTTCCGCGCCCTACAGAGCCGCGGTTTTGGTGGGGGGCCGGGAGGGGGACCGGGTGGAGGACCGGGGGGTGGTCCGGGTGGGGGACCCGGTGGTGGACCCTTTGGTGGCTTTGGCGGAGGCTTTCGCGGCGGGCCGCCCGGTGGCTTTGGCGGGGGCTTTCGCGGCGGGCCGCCGGGGGGCGGTGGCGGCGATAATCGAGGTGGTGGCGATCAGAACCGAGGAAGATAGTAGCGTACGATGATTACCGATGCTGGTGAACTTCTCGTCCGACGTGGGTTGTTGAGCGAAGATCAGTTGATACGTTCGCGGGCGACTGCGGCTGGAACCAATGTGATCGATTCCGCCATCCAGAATGGTTTCATCGCGGAAGACCGCGCCCTGCGGGCGTTGGCGGACGAGACCGGTTTGGAGTTTATCGATCTGCGGTCGGCCGAAGTCGATTTGTCGTTGCTGGCTAACTTCCCTCAGAAGTTGATCTATCGGCATGCGATCTTCCCGATTCGCCAGGAGCATGGGGCGATCGTTGTCGCCACTTCAAATCCCTTCGACCTTTACCCTATCGATGAGGCGGCTGCCGCCTTGCGGTTGCCGGTGACCCCGATCCTCGCGGAGCGTACCGAGATCGCCAAGCTGGTCAAGAAGCACCTGGGGGTGGGGAGCGAGACGGTCGAGGGCTTGATGGCTGCCCGGGGTGAAGAAGAAGACATCGAGTTGCTCGAGGCGATCGAGGGGGATGGCAGCGAGCTATCGGAGATGGCCCAGGAGGCTTCGGTTGTTCGGCTGGTCAATGAAATCCTGGTCGAAGCCGTCGACTCGCGGGCCAGCGACGTGCACGTCGAGTCGCAGGCGAGCGGTTTGGTGATCCGTTACCGCATCGACGGCATCCTGCATACGCAGCCGGTGCCGCCGGAGATCAATCGTTTCCAGGCCGCCATCATCTCGCGTTTGAAGATCATGGCCAAGCTGAATATCGCCGAGAAACGCTTGCCGCAAGACGGTCGGATCAAGCTGAAGATCCATGGCCGCGAAATCGACATCCGCTTGTCGGTGATCCCGATGATCCACGGCGAAAGCTTGGTGATGCGTGTTTTGGATAAGGGGGCGATGAAGTTCGATCTCCGCAACCTGGGGATGGATGAAGGCACCTATCGCATTTACAGCGAACTCATCCGTTTACCGCACGGGATTATTTTGGTGACCGGCCCCACCGGTTCCGGCAAGACGACGACCCTTTACAGTTCGTTGCTCGAAATCCGGTCACCGGAGAACAAGATCATCACCACCGAGGATCCGGTCGAATACCAACTCGACGGGATCAATCAGATCCAGGTTCATCCCAAGATCGGCTTGACCTTTGCGGCTTCGCTGCGGAGTATTCTGCGTCACGACCCGGACATCGTGCTGGTGGGGGAAATTCGCGATGCCGAGACGGCCGAGAATGCCATTCAAGCTTCGCTGACGGGGCACACGGTCTTCAGCACCCTCCACACCAACGACGCGGCGGGGGCCTTTACTCGGATCGTCGATATGGGGATTGAACCCTTCCTGGTAGCGAGCACGGTGGAAGGGATCATGGCCCAACGACTTGTCCGCCGTCTTTGCCCCAGCTGCAAGGAAGCCTATCGTCCCGAGGAACAGGACTTGCCGAGTGATTTTCCTTGGGAGAAACTCGGAGACCAACCGTTACAGCGGGCGGTTGGCTGTCGCGAGTGCCGTGGCGTGGGGTATACCGGACGGATGGGGATTTACGAGTTGTTGGTGACCAATGAAGAGATTCGTCAATTGGCGCACGATCGCGCCAGTAGCTTCGTTATCCGCAAAGCGGCGTTGAGCCAGGGGATGAAGACCCTGCGGATGGATGCATGGCGGAAAGCCATCGAAGGGGTGACCACGGTCGATGAGGTCCTGCGAGCGACCAAGGGAGATTCGATCGGATAGTCGCTTATGCCAGATTTTGCCTACACCGCCCGCGACTTTAGCGGCAAGAAAATCACCGGAACCATCACCGCCAACAGCGAGCGCGAAGTCGCGTCGCAGCTTGGGGCCAAATCGCTGTTCCCCATCTCGATTCAGGCTGGCAAAGGGACGCAGGCCAAAGTCACGGGACGCGTCAGCGGCAGCAAGATGGTCAGTTTCTATTCGCAGATGGGGACCTTGCTTCGCAGCGGTGTCCCTTTGCTGCGAGCCCTGACGATCCTGTCGCAGCAGTCGGGGAGCGGTGTCCTGCAGGCAGCCCTGGCGGATGTCAAATCCCGCGTTGAAGAAGGCGAATCCCTGGGCGATGCCTTCGCCCGCTATCCAAGAATTTTCAACGACATGGCCGTCAACATGGTCCGGGCTGGGAGCGAAGGTGGTTTTCTGGAGGATGCCTTGGATCGGGTGGCGATGTTTGTCGAATTGCAGGAGGAGCTCAAGGGGAAAACGATCGGAGCCATGGCCTACCCGATGTTCATCATGAGTGTCGGGTCGATCATCGTCACGGTCTTGTTGGTATACTTCGTACCCAAATTTGATCCTTTGTTCAATTCGATGCGCGAACGCGGGTCGCTGCCGGCGGCGACCGAATTTCTGCTGGCCATCAGCCGCATCACCCAATCCTACTGGTGGGTGGTGTTGATGTTGCTGGCTGGGGTGGTCTTGTTCCTTATTCAGTTCCTCAAGACGGAGAACGGAAAGCGGACCTTCGATCGAATCAAGATTAAAACGCCCATGCTGGGAAGTGTCTTTCTGAGCCTGGCGGTGTCGCGATTTTGCCGAGTTCTCGGGACGCTCCTTGCCAATGGGGTTCCTCTGCTAAAATCAATGGATATCAGCCGGATGGCTGCCGGGAATCGGATCCTGGCGGAGTCGATTGCCGCTGCCAGCGAGGAGGTAATGGCCGGACAGCGACTCGCCAAGCCGCTCGACCAGTGCGGGCACTTTCCGAAAACGGTGGTCGAGATGATCTCGGTTGCCGAGGAATCCAACACGCTCGATAAGGTTTTAGTGCAGATTTCCGAGAATCTCGAGAAGACCACCTTCCGCCGGCTAGAAATCATCGTGCGTTTGTTGGAACCCATCATGCTGCTGTTGCTGGCGGCCATCGTGATGTTCGTCGTGCTGGCGTTGATGGTTCCGGTATTGAACAGTTCCAGCACCTTCTAGGTCGAAGGATAGTATCTTCGGCTTGGAAGCTCGTCCCGCGTCCGGTACCCCCCAACCCTCCCTGAAACTTTCCCTCACTTCCTAGGAGTCTTTCGATGCAATCACGCAAAATTCGTAGTCGTCGCCGCTCAGCGCGCGGCTTTACCTTGATCGAAGTCTTGCTGGTCTTGGCAATCCTGTTGGTGGTGGCTGGGGCCGTCGTGGTCAACGCTGTCAGCGTCTCGGACGATGCCAACAAAAAGTTTGCCAAATCGCAGATCGCCAGCCTCACCAATTCGGTCAATCTTTACCGGTTGCAGGTCGGGGCTCTGCCGTCGACCTTGGATGCTTTGTACAACCAGCCCACCGACCTGGCGGATCCGTCCAAGTGGAGTCGCGTGCTGGACAAGCCGGTGCCGGCGGATCCTTGGAATCGTCCGTATGAATACAAGCTCAGCGGTTCGACTTTCGAGATCCGTTGCCTGGGACCGGATGGTCAAGCCAATACCGAGGACGACATTACGGGGTGATGAAGGGATGATGCGGCGTGCCTTTACCCTGATCGAGCTGATCCTGGTGCTCGCCATCCTGGCGGTAGCGGCTTCGTTCGCCATCCCGACCTTCGAAGCGATGATCACCAGTCGGCAGCTGAGCCAAGCGGTCGACAAGGTGCGATTGGAGCTGCAGCGAGCCCGACTGGAGGCGATTAAGACTGGTCAGGCCCAGGTCTTTCGCTGCCATGTAGGGGTCGGCGAGTATACCCTCGAGCCATGGCTCAAAGCCAATGATGAGGTCGAAGCCAATGCCGGGGCGACGGTGGTAACGCAGCTCGGTCAGGTCGTCGATACCACGTCCAACGCCGGACTGGTCGGCGGGACTTTGGCCGATCCTACCGCTGGCCAAAAAATCTTGGAGGACGGGATTATTTTTTCCGACGCCCAGATTCAGAATGACATGCGGGCCCTCTCCGAACAAAATCCCGCCGACAGCATGGTGGCATCGGCTACGGGGTGGTCGTCGCCGGTTTTGTTGTACCCCGACGGCAGTACCACCACGGCCCACCTCGTGCTGCAGGACACCCGCGGTAGGCGGTTTGCGGTCCAGCTGCGCGGGTTGACCGGCGAGGCGAGCGTGATCGAATTAGCATCGGCAGGAGGGTGACCAGCGATGCTCCGATGCCACTGTCCTCCTCGCCCTTCCCTTGCTCTTTGGCTCGGGTATTCCCGTCAGGCCCAACGGCCCACGCCGCGTTGCGGTGGGGAGCTTTGGCCCAGAGGGCGGTGCCTGGGGCCACGCGGCTTGTCGCTATTGGAGGTGGTGTTGGCCTTATCGATCCTCGGGATCGCCACCGGGATCCTGTCGAGCATCCTCTTTCAAGCGGCCGATACCGGCTTGAAATCGCGAAGGATCACCCAGGCTGAGTTGATTTGTGAAGCCAAAATGGCCGAAGTGATTTCCGGTTCGCTCCCACTGCAAGTGATTAGCTGGACGCCGGCCTCGACGGTCGATGGTACGAACTGGTATTACAGCATGGAATTGCTGCCTGCTCAGATGCCCAGCATGATCGGGATCGGGATCAGCGTCACCGATGACCTTGGGATGAGCGAATCGCAACGGCCGTTGGCCCGCCTGGTCCAATGGATGATCGATCCCAGCCTGGGGCTGGATGTCAAACCGGTTCCCGAGACCACGGCGACCGAGGCAACGGCGGCATCTGCCAGCGGTGCTGCGGGAGGTGGTCTATGAAGGCGTGGTCGATCGGGCTCTTCGCCGGGCAATCTTGGGGCTGGCCGTTCTCCTCGGTTTCGATCGTCAGCCAGCAGGCTTGGAGGGCCAGCGGGCGGCAATCCGGCCGTTGGACGCCAAGATGTCAGGGGCGGCCAGGCCGACGAGTGGCTGGGATTACTTTGCTTGAAGTCTTATTAGCCTTGGGGCTGACCGTCTTGGCTACCGGCTTGATCGGTGGGTTGATCCAAATTTATCAAGGGCAATTGGAACTGGCCAAAGACAATGTTCGGCAGGCTCGGCTCGCCCGATCGCTGCTGACCATGATCGCCGATGATGTCCGTGGCGTGCTCCGCGAATACCAAAATCAAGATGCCCAAACGCTCGAGAGTTTCCTGGCCGCTTCGGCTGGCGGGAATTCCAGCCAGGCAGGTGGTGGCGGCCAAGGCCAAGGTGGCGGAAGTGGCGGGGCCGCCATGGCTGCCTTGAGTGCTGCTCCCGGGGCGTCGTCTGGCGGGCAAGGAACGGCTGGTGGGACAGGAGGGAACGCTGCGGCTTCCGCGGGAGTCGATGGGGAGGGACAGGCGGCGGACGGAACCACGCTGCCGACAACCCTGCCCCCGGGGATTTATGGGACCGAAACTTCGATCGAGATCGATGTCTCGAGACCGCCGCGGCCTGACCAGTATATTGGGGAGTTGGCCAATCCCTTGGAGAGTCGGATTGTCGACATCCCGAGCGATACTAAGAAAGTCAGCTACTTCGTGCAGTCGCCCCAACTGGTGTACGGTGTCCAGGATCCACTCAATCAGGCTGTCGGTGGTGACCCACAGCGCAACGCCGGCCTCGTTCGCCGCTCCCTCGATCGCGCCGTCAATCGCTGGGCTATGGAGCAAGTGCAAACCATGCAGTTGTCGAGTACCGGCGAGCTCCTGGCGCCAGAAGTGATCGCCCTTTCTTTTTCCTACTTCGACGGTCTGCAATGGCTGCCGACCTGGGACAGCAGCCTTCAAGGTTTGCCGTGGGC
Source organism: Pirellulaceae bacterium (assembly GCA_044371435.1). Lineage (GTDB taxonomy): Bacteria > Planctomycetota > Planctomycetia > Pirellulales > Pirellulaceae > JAIYDQ01. The sequence goes on from JBILTQ010000278.1 coordinate 6,124, forward strand.
TGTTCAAATCACCATCGCGATGCAGCACGCGCGCTTTGCCCGCGAAGCGCCTTTGGTTCCCGGTAGTCTGCTGCAGGATTTACTGCTGCTACCCAAGACGGATACCGGGGTGGAAACCTACAGTATGTTGGCCATCATCCCTGGCGTGCAGTTGCTGAAGACGCCGGCCGAGCAGATGGGGACGACGGGTACGATGGAATCTCCTACCAGTAGCTTAGGATTTTAATGATGAGAAGAAGTGATGGATCCAGCCTATCGTCCCGACGGCCGCGCGCGGCCTTCCTCCTGTTGCTGGTGCTGTTGGTGATCAGCGGGGTATCGCTGACAGCCTTATCGTTATCCGAATCGATGCTGTTGAACTATGAGGAGACGCTGTTGATCCAGCGTTCGACGCAAGCTCGATGCGCTGCCGATTCGGGAATCCAAGCGGCGCGTTTGCTGTTGGCCAGCGGCAAGACCAGCTTGCAGGAGTCGGGTGGGGTCTGGAACAATCCGACTCTCTTTCAGGCGGTCAATGTCGTTCCGGATGCCGATCCGAAAGAGCTTTGTCATTTTACCATCATCGCCCCCGATCTGGATGCGCAGGGCTATTACACCAGCGCCCGATTTGGGTTGCAAAACGAGTCGGCCAAAATCAACCTCAATGCCCTGGTCATCGTCGACCGCCTGATGAACGCCGCTGGCGCTGTCAGCGCCGCGATGGGTCAAGGCAGCGGTGGGCTGGCCGCCCTGGGTATCCCCGACGACCTCGCCGCGTCCGCCCAAACCGCCTCGATGACCGGCGGTGTCGGCCAACAGTTGTTGATGGGCTTGCCGAGCATGACCCCGGATATCGCTGATGCTATCCTCGATTTCATCGATGAGGATGACGAGCCGCGGACGTATGGAGCTGAGAGCGAATATTACTCGCAGCTCCCGACTCCCTACTCGGCCGCCAATGGTCCGCTCTATTCGGTCGATGAACTGCTGCTGGTAAGGGGCGTCACGCCGCAGTTGCTCTTCGGGATGGATCAAAACCGCAACGGTGTGCTCGAGAATTTCGAGATGAATGCCGCTGGTGGTATGACCCCGATGACGACCTTGCCCGCCACCACTACGGCCGATGGGATGAATGTCTCGCCGCCGCTGCTAGGCTGGGCTCAGTACTTTACCCTTTATAGCCGTGAGAAAAATATCGACTCCCAAGGGAATCCTCGGATCAACATCAACAGTACGGATCTGGTACAGTTGGAAGCCGATTTGGATGCGCTCCTTGGCAATGCCGATTGGAACTCCTTCATCGTGGCTTATCGCGCCAACGGACCAGGCTCGGCCAACAACAATAACAATAGTCGAGGCGGCACCGGCGGCGGCGGAAACAACAACGCTGGCGGCGGCGGCGGTCCTGGCGGCGGTCGTCCGGGGGCTGGTCCTGGTGGTGGTGGTGGCGGTCCTGGCGGCGGTCGTCCGGGGGCTGGTCCTGGTGGTGGTGGTGGC
>JBILTQ010000211.1:0-9412 GCA_044371435.1 Pirellulaceae bacterium
TCGCAGCTCCGGAAGGCTTGACTGAGCAGTTCCCGACCGAGGGTCAAGCTGCGCCGACAGGCCCCCAGATTCCTCGCCCCTACTGGTATACCGACGCTCGCTTTGCCATGAAGGCAGCCCCGGAGCGGGCTGCCGCCGTCGAGATCGATGTCTTGATCTGGGCCGCCCTAGCCCATTCCCCCTACATCAAATCGATCCAGACACAGCCGCTGATCCTGGAGACGGAAATCCAATCGGCCGAGGGAGTCTTCGATCCGACCCGTTTTGCCAGTTCGATCTGGCATGACACCTCCGATCCGGTGGGCAATACGCTGACCACTGGCGGACCCAACCGTTTCAACGAGCACTTCCTCGACAACAAAGCTGGCGTTCGCAAGAAAAATGATTGGGGTGGAAACTGGGAGGCGGCCCAGGAGGTTGGCCTCCGCGATAACAACTCCGTCTTTTTCGTGCCGCGTCAGCAAGCCGATTCGCGGATGGTCCTCCGCTATTCGCAACCGCTGATGAAAGGCTTCGGCAAAACCTACAACCGTGCTAGCATTACCGTGGCGCAGTTGAATTTCGAGGCCTCGAATCACAAGACCAACCGCGCGATGCAGACCCACCTGTTCGATATCACCGAAGCCTATTGGGATTTGGTCTACCATCGTTCGTTGTCTTCCCAGTTGTTGCGCGGGATCGCCCGGATGCAGTCTATCCGCACGCAGTTGGAAAATCGCGCCGATTTGGACCTCATCCAAAATCAACTGCTGCGGGCCAGCTCGGCGATCAACGGCCTGCAAGCCCGCTATGCCCGGTCGGTCGCCCAAATCGTTCAAGCCGAAGAACGTCTCCGCCAGTTGGTGAACGCCCCGTGGATCCAGACTGGTACCTGCGACGAGATCGTTCCGACGACCGAACCGCTTTCGCAATTGGTACCATTGTTCTACGAACAGGAGGTGAACACGGCCCTCACAGCCCGCTCGGATCTCTTGGCAGTGCGCGATCAAATCAAGGCCGCCAACGTACGTTTGCGGGTAGCCCAGGAAGACCTTCGCCCGACCCTTAATCTCGTCACTGACTTCTATGTCCGGGGACTCAACGGTAATTACGACGTCGCCAATTCCTTCGCCGATCAATACGCGGCTGGGGCCCCAAGCTACTCGGGCGGATTGGAGTATCTGCGACCGAAAAATCAGATGGTCGCCAACGCGATTCGCCGCCAACGCGACCTGGAGATGCGGCAGTTGTTGTTTGAACTCGAGGATCGGCTGCTGCAGACCACGGCCGAAGTAAAAGCCGCCTTGGCGGCGATCGAGGCTTCCTTCGCCGAGCTGGAGGCCAGTGCCAGCGCGACCCTCTCGAGCCAGGCAGAGGTCGAATACCTCGATGCCCGATGGCAGCATGGGGCCTTCCTCGATCCGACCCAGGTAAGCTTGAGCCTGGAGCAGCTACTTGATGCCGAACAGCGGCTGGTCCAATCCGAGGGACTCTGGGCCTCCTCGCAATCGCAGTACATGATCTCGCTGGCGAAACTGCGATTCGTGGTCGGCGATTTGATGGCTTTCGAGCCGTCGGCTCCCTAACCGGTACTGGGGGCTAATTGCGATTCGCTACGCCTTGCACCGAAATCCTTCGGGAGCCAGGCAACCTTCTCCAGGTTTGCCCTTATCGAAATCGCGCCGTTGTGCTGGCGTAAAGCTTCGGCTATACTCTTCGGAAGTTTGCTTTCCATTAACTGCGATTTACGACGGTGTAATTTCCCAGCCCTTGTGGGTCTTCCGATAGCCATAAGCCTTTGGCAGTCGGGCAAGTTGGGGTTGTACGTTATCCGTCCGAATACCTGCGACAGCTCGTTTGGCATCTTCTCCGAACTTTCCCCTCCGATTCCCGGCGGGGACTGAACTTGCCAAACGAGCTGTCTTTTTTTGTTCGCAGCGGCCCACCTTCCCCAGGCCACCGGGAGACCAGCCACGCTAGCCGATCCGCCACTCCCGGCGGTGCTCGTCAACCCTCCTCTCGGGCCGTGCTGGTCGAAGGCGAACGAAGCGTGAGGGGCCCTAGGGCGATTTGAAATTCCGAGGAAGACAAGCCCGGTAGCAAAGTGAGCCCTGGGCGACGATTCCCCCGTCACCGCCGGAACTTCGTTCAGGCCTTGAGCGACGCGGTCTCCTTCCCCTGCCCCACGGCGAGTTGGAGATTGTCGCCAAGCGAAAGCGGTCGCCTATCCTTTGGGGAGTTGGCGACCGAACGCATGCCTTGGCGACGCGCGGAAGCCGCTCGCTGGCTAGGACCCGTTCGCTTCCGGAGACTCGAGAACTCCGGCTTTAGGCGGCCCGACGCAGCCGCATGTGGGCTTGCTCTTCCGAAGCGGCTTGGGCTAACGCCGCCCGAGCTTCTTCCAGGCGTTCGTGGATGGCCGCTGCCCAGCAACGATCCGAGACCCCCAGGACCCAGCCCAAGCGTTCGGCTACCGAATGCGGGCTGAAGACGCAACCCGCCAAATGGCCGATACGGGCAGCCAGCGATTCGCTAGCCAAATTCGAGCCAGTTGCCTGCGAGTAAGCCATCGCCAGCCTTCCGGCCGCATGCCCCATCGCGTAGCCCCCAGCCTGGCCTTCGACGCTCGATGCCTCGGCGAACAGCGTGGAGTTGGGTTCGGCGAGGCAACGAAAGCCTAAGGCCTGGGCAGCCAAGGCAAGTTCGACCTCGGCAACTTCACGCGATGTCGGAGGGAACCATCCGCCGAGCGCCATCAGCAGAGTGCGCCGATAAAACCCGCCACACATGGAGGCTGCCACCGACTCACCCCGCCTTTTCTCTCGACTCCATAGACGGCGGGGCAGGCAGTGGAAGTCCAGCCCGCTGTAGGCCAAGTCGCGGCTCGCGGGATCGCTGACACTTGGCGAAACAGTCGCCACCTTGGCATCTTGAAACCAGGCCATCGAGGACTCGGTCCAAGCCTCGGTTACCGTGCAACCCGGGACCAGCGTATGGATTACGTCCCCTCGGGTAAATTGCAGGCAATCATTGAGCATCCCCACGAGATCTTGATGCGGCTCGGCCTCGACCAACCGCAGTTCATCGCCGTCCAGCGCGTAGGGGTCTTCATAATCTCCCGCGTGGACCACCACCAGTTCCGCGCTCTGAGGGCGGTTTTCCAGCACGGAGAGGATCGTGGTTTCCAGGGCATCGCGGCTGGCGATATGCGGTACAATGATGGAAAGACGAGGCACGGATGGCTCTCCCTCGACTCGCTAGGTGAATGCTGCCTTGATTCCATGCAAAATGGAGAATCTTCGCTAGTGGTTTCGGTGAATTGCGGCGATCCAGTCCAAGGTATTAGCGGTGTATGGGTCCTGGAGGTTGGGTAAGCTTTGCGGTCTACGTGGTTAAGCCGCCGAACGTCTGTCTGGTTCCTCTGGCTCCTGACGGGGTGGCTCGTCATTGGCCAAGGCTGCCGCAAGCAGCCAGCCGCGGAAGCCTTTGCCCGGTGGACGATCTCGGGTAGTTCGATGGAGCCTGGGTTGCGCGGCGAGCGGCAAGTGGCTTATTGTCCGGGCTGTTCGAGCGAAACCGAATTCGCCACCGATAGCTTCGTGGCCGGGCAAGTCTTCCCTTGTGAAGCATGCGGCCGCAGCATGCAGTTGGGCCGAAAGGTACTGCCGGCGGAGGTGCAGGTCGAAATGCTATCGCCCCGACAGTCGCTACGAAGGTTGGAGCGGGTCGTGCTTCTCGAGCCGGACAGTCCGCGGGCCGAAGTGAAACGCCTCGTAGGTTTTCCCCACGAGAAGCTGGCGTTTCTCGACGGCGACCTTTACGTCCAAGGTACCTTGTTCCAGAAAAATCTCGACCAGTTCCTCGAGCAAGCCATCCAGGTGGCAGACTGGGCGGAAGCGGTAGGCCGGATGGTTGCCGAGCGGCCGGCTTTGCTCTTTCGATCCCGCAGTTTATGGCCGAGAGTTACGGCGCAGCCTCAGCCTCACCCTAGCCCGATCCTCGACGGCTACCGATGCCATGCTTCCGAAGACCGTTGGCCGGTGGTCGTTCGCGACATCGGCGTGCGTCTCCAAGTCGAGGTGCCGGGCCGAGGGGAAGCCCACGCCGAGCTCATGCTGTGGGTGGATGGTTCCCCGCACTTAGTGCGCTGGCGTTGCTCGGAAAGCGGGGCCAAGTTTTTAATTGGAGAGACGGCGGTCGATCAGGATGTTCCTGCAAACGCCCACCGATGCCCCTCTCCCAATCCTCCTGGGAGCCGAAATCATGGCTGGCAGACCCTCGTCTTGGCCCATGTCGACGGTCGGTTCCTAGGGGGAATCGATGGTCGGGAGGTCGAGGTGCAGGCATGCCGAGGAGTTTTTCCTGACGCCAGTGGTGAGCAACCGGTCGGCCTTCGCCTTCTCCGTGGTTCGCTCGCTATCCGAGCGGCCGAGATCCTTCGCGACATTCATTACCGTGGCCCTCGAGGGGAAGAGGAATTCGCACTCGACCCGGGTTTGGGGTATCATTTACTCGGTGACAACGTATCGAACTCCTGGGACTCGCGGCAGCGCTGGCCCCAAGGGGTCAGCCGAGAGTGGATTCTCGGTCGCCTCGCACCGCCGACTGACCGATAATCCAAGAGGCTTGGAACAAAGTCGGTCGGGGGTGACCTTGCCCTTGGTTCCCCCCTCCCAGCCCACCGCCATTCCCCATTTTTTCGGAAGCGAAGAAATGCAACCGTTTTTTGCTTTTCGCCGTTGGTTGCTCCTGTTCGTGGGTGGGTGTTCTGTCGGCCTCGCTCCGCTCTTGGCCGAGGATCGCCCGGAGTGGACCCCCGAGCAGCATCGTTTTTTCGAACTCGAAGTGCGGCCGTTGTTGGCGGAAAAGTGTTGGGCTTGCCATGGGGAAAAGGAGGTCAAGGGGGGGCTGCGGCTCGATCAGCGTCATTTCATCCTCGAGGGGGGCGAATCGGGAGCGGCAGCGGTAAGCGGCGATCCCACTCACAGTTTGCTGTTGGAAGCAGTTCGCTACGAGTCGTTGGAAATGCCGCCGGCTGGCAAGCTCAGCGATGAGCAGATCGCGGTGTTGGGGCGATGGGTTGCGATGGGCTTGCCATGGCCAGGTGGCGAGGATCAGCCGCGGCTACGGGAGCCCAAGGAACGTTTCAGTGATGAGGATCGTGGCTGGTGGGCGATCCAGCCACTCGTCCCGCCACCGGTTCCCCGGATCGAAGGTTTGGCGGAGGAAGCGGGTGAGTCGCTCGCCGCTTCCTGGTCGCGGTCGGCTATCGATGCCTTTATCTGGGAGCGGATGCAATCCGAGGGTTTGAGTCCCGCTCCCGAAGCGGAACGCGGGGCTTTGATCCGTCGGCTCTACCTGGACTTGGTCGGTTTGCCCCCCACTTTCGAGCAGGTGCAGGCTTTCGTGGCTGATCCGGCTGCCGATGCCATAGAAAAGGTGGTCGATGATTTGCTCGGCAGTCCGCGCTATGGGGAACGCTGGGCGCGGCACTGGCTGGACTTGGTTCGCTATGCCGATTCCGATGGCTATCGAGCCGACCATTATCGCCCCGACGCCTGGCGTTATCGCGACTATGTCATCGATTCCTTCAACCACGACAAGCCCTACGATCGTTTCATCCAGGAGCAACTGGCGGGTGACGAGTTATTTCCTGGAGACCCGCAGGCGCTGATCGCCACCGGTTTCCTGCGGCATTGGATCTACGAATACAATAGTCGCGATGCCCGTGCTCAGTGGGATACGATCCTCAACGATATCACCGATACCACCAGCGACGTTTTCCTGGGGTTGGGGCTGCAGTGCGCCAAGTGCCATGACCACAAATTCGACCCGCTGTTGCAACAGGATTATTACCGGCTTCAAGCCTTCTTCGCTCCGATTAGTTTTCCCAACGCGATCGTCGATAGTCCCCTTCGTCAAAGCCAGTACACGGATGAGTTAGCACGCTGGGAGCAGGAGACCGCCGAGCTGCGGCAGCGTATCGACGCGTTGGAGAAACCTTATCGTGAGAAGGCGAAAGCGGATGCCATTTTCAAGTTCCCACCCGATATCCAGGCCATCTTGAAGCGGGAGGTGTCGGAACTGAGTCCGCGGGAGAAACAGCTTCACGAGCTGGCTTATCTCCAAGTGATTTACGAGTACGATCGCCTGGACGGGAGGATCAAAGGGGACGAAAAAGAAGAGTTGCTGGCGCTGCGCAAGCAGTTGGCTGCTTTCGATAAGATCAAGCCGCGGCCGTTGGCGACGGCTATGACAGCCTGCGATATTGGAACCGAGGCTCCCGAGGTGCGGATTCCCAAACGCGGCCAGCGATCGATCGCCCCTGGCTATCCTACCTTGCTCGATCCACGGGAAGCGACTATCCAAACGATCCCAGGGGCGGAGACGACTGGTCGCCGTGCGACGTTAGCGAGTTGGATGACAGATCCCGGCAATCCCCTGACAGCCCGTGTCATGGTCAACCGGTTATGGCAGTACCATTTCGGCCGCGGCCTGGCAGCCAATAGCAGCGACTTTGGCCAATTGGGAGGTGTTCCTTCGCATCCCGAGCTGTTGGATTGGTTGGCGAGTCAATTCCTCGCGGATGGCTGGAGCATCAAGCAAATGCACCGTCGCATCGTCCTTTCGGCTACCTATCGCCAAGCGACGCGCCACCCGCGGTGGGATGAGTTTCAGCGGTTGGATCCGGACAACCGCTGCTACTGGCGGGGCGACACGCGGCGTTTGGAGGCCGAACAGATTCGCGACCAGGTGTTGATGGTCACCCGGCAATTGCGGCAGGCGGATGTGGTCTCCCTGCCGTGGACTGAGAAACGCCCAGGCTTCCCCGATCGCATCGAAGGTGGCGAAGGGGTGATGCCCGATGTGCCGCGGCGCACGATCTATACCCGCATCATGCGCAATGCTCGCGACCCGCTGCTGGATGTCTTTGACCTGCCGTTATTCTTCAGCAGTCAGTCAGCCCGCAATACGACGACCACCCCTGTGCAGTCTTTGTTGTTGTTCAACAGCAGCGAGATGTTGCGGTTCGCCGGGAAGATGGCTGAGCAGATCACGGCCATCGAACATCGTCCGCGGCAGCAGGTCGAACAAGCTTTTCGTTTGGCCTATGCGCGGCTCCCGACGCAGGAGGAGTTGGAGGCGAGCGAACGCTTTCTGGAAGAGCATCAACAGCAGTTGGATGCGAGCCGGCCGGGCGAGCCGTGGGACTCCTTCCCGGCTCGGCCTACCGCCAAACTCCCCTATCGCGATGGCCAGGCGGTGTTCGTATCTACCGACAAGGAAACCCCTCCCTTGTGCGCTACCCGGACCATGGAAGAAAAATGGACGCGGTGGAGCGTCGAGAGCTATTTCCAGGTTCGCTCGATCAGCGAGGACGCCAGCGTTCGGACGCTGGTTGGCAAATGGTCGGGGAGTTCCAAGGATCCCGGCTGGTACTTTGGGGTTACCGGCAAAGGCTCCCGACGCAAGCCGCAGACGCTGGTGCTGGTGATGTGGGGGGAGAAACGGGATGGACAGCATGGCGAGGCGGCGGTCTTCTCGGATCAGTTTGTCGACTTGAACAAGCCGTACTTTGCCGCGGCGACGGTGGAGGCGGCGACGGCGAGCCAACCCGGGACGGTGGTTTTTTATCTCAAGGATCTCTCCAATGATGATGAGCCGATCCAGGTGGCTCGCGTCCCTCACGACATGAGGACGGGCTTGAGCAATCAAGAGATGGTGACGATCGGTGGCTATGGAGCAAAAAGCCGAGCGGTGTTCGACGGCTTGATCGACGATGTGCGTTTGTCGAAAGATGTGATGGCTGAGAGTCGTCTGTTGCTGACTTCAGAAAATGTCACCGACGAGACCTTGGCCTACTGGCGATTTGAAGCCGATCCCGGCATCATGAAGGACAGTTCCCCGCGCGGTGGCCACCTCGTGGCCCTCGGGGAAGCGACGAGCCCTCCGTCGGCGGCCACGAAGGCGGAGGCTAGAACGTCCGCTGGGGAGATGCCCGAGCCTCAAGCCTCGCCAGCCCTGGTCGATCTTTGCCATGCCCTGCTGAATTCCAACGAGTTCCTCTACGTCGATTAGGAAATCGCCGCCATGCCTCCATCGATTCCGGCCGTTCCTCATGTTGCTCTTCCCCGCACGCGCCGCGATTTCCTCGCCCGTAGCGGCGGCGGCTTTGGGGCGATCGCCTTGGCCGGCTTGCTGGCCAGCCAGGGGACTTCGGCGAAAGCGTCGCCGCGTGACCAGGCGGCTGGTGGCGAGCGACCGCCACACTTCGCGGCATCGGCCAAACGGGCGATCTTCCTTTTCATGGAAGGGGGGCCGAGTCATATCGATCTGTTTGATCCCAAGCCGTTGTTGAATGAGTTGGCAGGGCAGCCCATGCCGGAGAGTTTCGGTGAAGTGATCACGCCGATGGGGGAATCCCGGTCGCCGCTGCTGGCCAGCCAGCGGAAGTGGAAGCAGCACGGTCAAGCGGGGACCTGGGTTTCCGACTGGCTTCCCCAGATCGCCGAGTGCGTCGACGACCTGGCGGTGATCCGCTCGTGCTGGGGTGAAGGGATCAACCATTCGGCTGGCGTCTGTCAAATGAATACCTGTTCGCTCGTCGGTGGTCGGCCATCGCTCGGAAGCTGGGTCAGCTACGGTCTGGGTACGGAAAACGCCGATCTTCCGGCCTTCATCGTGATGCAGGACAATCGTTCCTCCGTCGTCAATGGTCCTCGCAACTGGAGCGCGGGGTTCATTCCGGCTGCCTTCCAAGGGATTCGCTTGGAGGAGGGGCAAAATCCGATCCCTCACCTTTATCCCCCGGAAAATATCTCAGCCGAACGCCAACTCTCCAAGCTCGCCTTCCTCAACCAACTCAATCGACAATACGCTCAACGGCATCCGGACCAGTCGGAGTTGGAAGCGCGGATCGCCAGTTACGAACTGGCTTTCCGCATGCAAGCAGCTGCTCCCCCGGTGGTCGATTTATCGCAGGAGACGGCTGAGACCCAGCGACTCTATGGATTGGATCAGAAGGAAACAGCCACCTTTGGCCGGCTTTGCCTGCTGGCTCGACGTCTCTCCGAAAGCGGTGTGCGCTTCGTTCAACTTTATCACGGGGCCGGCAGCAAATGGGATGCGCATAGCGGGATCGAGGCCAACCATAGCCAACTCTGTCGGCAGTCGGATCAACCCGTCGCGGCCCTGCTCAAGGATCTGAAGCGCCGCGGTTTGTTGGACGAGACCTTAGTGATTTGGGGCGGCGAGTTCGGCAGGACGCCGATGTCCGAGAAAGGGAACGGACGCGATCATAACCCCACTGGCTTTACCATGTGGATGGCCGGTGGCGGGGTCCAAGGAGGTCGGACGATCGGGACTACCGATGAACTCGGATTGCGGGCTGTTGAGCAGCGTGTCCACATCCATGACCTGCATGCTTCCATCC
>JBILTQ010000096.1:0-16295 GCA_044371435.1 Pirellulaceae bacterium
ATCCTTCATTTGATGGGGTTGGATAACATGCAGCTCACCTACCTGCATCAAGGACGACCCGAGCGCCCGACCATCAATGAAGGTTCGTTCATCCGACAACTCATCTAGGGTTCCCCGCAGGAATTCCACGGGGTAGGGGGGAAGATAGCCACGAACGACGGCCAGGTGCGCCCCCGGCGGCTTCTGGCAACGCTCACCGATCAAGCCCTAAGCCCTGCGGCTATCGAGTCGAAGTACCGCCTCGCGATCGATGGTGGCCTGACCACGTTGATGTTAGTCCGATCCACGGTTGGATATTCAGGCGCCGGTTGGGCATTCACTGCCCGTTCATGGATGTTAACGCAGCTGGCTCGCCACCCTTTCCGTCGTCCTGGCTCGGCCTTTGGGGACCGAGGCGGCTCATGGACAGCCCCACCAGCCGGAACGGGTTTGGCTTGCTACGGCCTCCCCCGTGCTCCTGGCTCGACAAGTTCTTGAAACCGCGTTGGGCGGTCGCCTCACTCCGTGTCAGCCCTTCCCATCGCGACGGGCTTGGGCGCGTTTTCCTTTCCCCGAAACGTGCCCGGCGATATTGCTGGTGCGGTTGCTGATAGCCACCCGATTAGCTTTGGCTTTGGCGGCTACTGAAGTTTGTTTAGCTTTGGTCGAGACCAGCTTGACTGGCTTGGTGATAACCTTGGTAGCGGCCTTTACCGGTACGGCTGGAGCCGCAGCTTTCTTGGCTGCCCGCGCGGTTGCCTTCTTGACCAGCGATTTCTTCTTGGCCTCGGCCTTGACCACGCTCTTCTTGACCTTCGGCTTCACCGCGGCTGGGCTGGCAGCCTTGGTCGTGGTCGCCGGCTTCGATGCGGCTGCCGCCACCGCTGACGTCGAGCTCGACGCCGCGTTCATCTTCTTGCGGGTTTGATGCAAGGTTTTGCGGGTCCCTTGCCGGGCTTCGCGGTGGAGCTGGGTCTTGTTCGGCCGCGATGGCTTGGCAACTGCCCCAGCCGATGCGGTGCCAACCGTCGCGAGCTGAGCTTCGAACGCTTGCAGGGCTCCTTGGAAAAGCTCGCGCTTGGCAACCGAGCGTGAATCGAGGTCGGGCGAGCCTGACTGGCGACTTTGGCTGCGAGCCTGACTGCGCGACAAGTCCTGCCACTTCTCCGTCAGTTGGCGAGCTTTGGACACATGGGACTTCAACTGCGACGGGGTCAATTTTTCCAAGGCAGGTGAGCGGCTTGCCCGGACCAGAGCCAGTTCATCTTTGGTGCAAAGTTCGCGAGCCGTTTCGAGGGAAGGCAACATTCGAGAAAAACTCCGGTACAAGGGAGACCATGGCACCGACCGAGCCGTCGGCGCCAGCGATCTGAATCAAGAAAAGATCAACACCACGCGATCCGCCGCGTTCGCTCTCGGGAGGTTCCCGCCCGGAGCTTCCCGCACTGGGAGTTCATCCAGCGAGCAGGGCCGGAAGGCACCCGTTCCCGAAAGACCTCAAGGAAGCGGCTCAACGCATGGATAAAGTACACCATCTGGTGATGAATGGAAGGCACGGATCGCTAATCCTGGAAGCAAAAGTCGAGCCTTCGGGGGCGGTTAACGATGGCGGTAGCCGAGGGAACACGCTGCGCAGTACATCGACCGGTTCGGGGTGTCTCGGACGATGCTATCTTGGGCAATCGCGGCGAGGGTGGTGGCTTGCCCTGGCATCGATTCGACTACAATCTTGGAAGCGTCCCGCCCAAATTCCACCCCCAGGAGCTTTCGCATGTACCCGAATATTCGCAACCGTCGGCAGTTTCTCGGTGATCACGCCCTGAAACTGAGCCAGTGGGCGGTCACGACTTCCGTTATCTCCGCCGCCCGTCCAGCGGCCGCCTTGGGGTTGAGCGGTCGTATCCGCAAAGCGGTGAAGTTCCAGATGATCAACGAAAAGCTTTCTACCGAAGATAAATTGCGGATGCTTCGCGACGTCGGCTTTGATGGAGTCGAGGTCGCTTCGACGCAGCATGGGACCTCGGCTGCGTTGGCTGTCGAACTAGCCAAGGCTTCGCAAAAACTCGGCTTCCCGATCCACGGTGTGATCAATTCCAGCAAGCCCAACCTGATCGGGGCTATCGACGAAGCTGCCAATTACGGGGCAAACTCGATCTTGCACGTAGTCCGTTACGATACCACGCTCCCGTACCTGCAAAATTATCGAGAGACTCAGGAGATCATCCTGCGGGCTGTCGAGCACGCCGAGAAAAAGCAAATCATGATTTTGCTGGAAAATGTATGGGCCAGTTTCTTGATCGAACCGTTGGGGATGGCGCGTTATCTCGATGAGTTGAACTCGCCGTGGGTCCACAGTTACTTCGACATCGGTAACGTCGTCCGCTGGGGATGGCCACAGCATTGGATCGAGGTCCTGGGGCAACGTGTCAAGAAACTCGATGTCAAGGAATACGATCTCGACGTGGCCATGAACCGCGGGATGCGGGCGGCGTTCGATGTCCCGATCGGCCAGGGGAGTATTGAGTGGGATAAAGTCCGCGCCGAACTGGAGAAACTCGAGTACCAAGGCTGGGCCACGGCTGAAGTTCGCGGCGGCGATCGCCGACGAATGGCCGAGATCTCGGAGCAGATGGATCGCGTCTTTGCCCTTTCAGCCAACTGAACTTGGACGTCGATCGCGAACAGGTAGCCTAGCCCTTGGTAAACTCCGTTGTCCCAGGCTTACCTGGCAGCGGGGGTGGCTGATTTTTTCTTTGCTTGCTCGGCCCTCGCACGCGCTTTAGCGGCCTCCTCGGTGGCCACGCTTTCCGGCGTGATTCCCAGAGCCGCACAGACTTTGACTGCCGACTCTTGGGCCGCTCGCGACAATTCGGGGTTCGGGGCCGTCGGACCGTCGCTTTGCCCGGCTAGCCAGCGGATGGCGGCCACCATCCCTTGCATGAAAGCGGGGTTCTGCCAAGTGTCGGGGCGATGTCCGAGGTTGTTGTAGTAGACGCGACCCTGGCCCCAGGATCGTACCCAGGCTACCGGTACATGGTAGGGTCGCTTCACATCGCAACCGCTCATTTCCAGGCTCATCAGGACCCGAACGTTTTCGGGAAGCCAATTTTTATATTGGTAAATCTCTTCGCGAAGCACGAGTTGCCGGTCGAAAGGGACCATCGTCGGATGGGTCGGCTCGTGGTTCACGATGGTGACTTGCGTGTTCTGCGTCCAAGGATGGCCATCGAAAGAGCCACCCACCAACTCGACATACCGCGAATCCTCCTTGAGCGTGTCGGTGGCGGAATGAACTCCGAGGAAACCATGCTTGGGTTGTTTCAGCCAGTCGTGGATAAAGTAATGGAGATTTTCATCGCTGATCGGTAGTTTCCCGGTCGTGTAGAACATGACGATATCGAAACGCGATAGATTGTCGCGAGTGATCGCCGAGGCCGAGTCTTGCGACAGTTCCAAACGAAAAGCCTTCGTGGATAAGGAAAGCTGGCGCATGGCCACTTCGCTAGGAGCCAAATCCCCCTCCAGACGCTTGACGGGGTTATGCACAAAGCCACGGCTTTCGGTGACCATCAGCACTCGCGGCGGCCCCTCCTCTCCGACCGCGACCAACCCGCTGCTGTGGACGAGCCCCACCACCAAGAGTTCCAGGTACCAACAACGACGAGCGGGAAGAGGGCGGGGCATGGTCTTTCCTTGGAAAAAACGAACCGGAAGAAAATGGTATGCTACGCGATCTCCTGGACGAGGGGAATCGCGGTCAGCGGAGGAGCAACCATACCGGGTCAACCTTCGGGCTCCGTCATCGGAACAAACATGACGGGTGCGATCTGGGTGTATCGCAGCTGACCATCGGCCGTTTTTTCCACCACGGTCAATTCCTGGTAACTCTCGCCGACCGGCAGGATCAAGCGTCCTCCCGAAGCTAATTGCTCGATCAAAGCTGGTGGGACGCGTGGCGGGGCGGCGGCGACGATGATCAAGTCATACGGCGCATGCTCGGACCACCCCTGATAACCATTTCCCAACTGGACCTCGATATTCGCGTAGCCCAAACCGCGCAGCCGGTCGCGGGCAGCTTCGGCGAGCTTAGGGTGAATCTCCAGACTATAGACCTGCTTTACCAGCTGCGACAGGATAGCAGCTTGATAGCCCGAACCGGTACCGATATCCAAAGCGCGATCCGTAGGCATGGGGTGGGCCAGTTCGGTCATCAACGCGACGATGTAGGGTTGCGAGATGGTTTGCTGCAAGCCGATCGGCAACGGATAGTCGGCATACGCCTCTGCCTGGAGGTGCGGCGGAACAAAGGCATGTCGGGGAACCCGCGACATCGCCTCAAGTACCCTCGGATCTTTGATACCGCGCGCAACCAACTGCCCTTCGACCATCGCGCAGCGAGCGGCGAGCTGGGCGGTAGCCTCTTGAGATGACGGCGAACGGGTCCGACGAAGCTCGGGAGCAGGATCGTCGGCGGAGGGATCGGAAGTTGCGGGAAGAGGATTCATCATGCGATCCGCTGCCAGTAAAGGCTGCCCCCTCGACAAGGACTCTTTCGGAAACCAACGGTTGAGCCTCGGCGGTCGGTCGCCGTCCAGGCTAAAACGATGATCGGGGAAAGCATCTGGCGTTCCATGAGACCTGGCCCTCCGTCCGCGGCAAGAGCAGCAGGATTTCGGTGTTTGGCTTCGGATCGGTGTGTGCTTTGGCACATGGGGTGCGACATTACCGCACACCATTCCGCCGAGAGCTGAAGCCTCGCTTGTCGTCTGCCAACCCGAAGCAAGCGACGATCGGCAGCTTTCGCAGTTCATGGCGAAGGGAGAAACGGTAATGCCCATCACCTGCCTGGCTCCTTCGAGAATGCTGGAACGGTTTTTGCTCCCCAAGGGTAGTGGCGAAGTAGTGGTGTTTCGGAAAAGCAACCGGGCTGCGTGAGCCTCTTCGCGATAGTGGCCCCGGCATACCGCGTCCGATTGGATTTTTGAGGGAGGAACAGACAGATGGCAGAGATGTTACATGCAGAGATGCATCGTGAGCACGGGGCTTGGGCGAGTGAGTCGGCGGCATGGCTGGACGATATTCGCCTTTGGCAAGACGAATTGAAGACGCTCCAGTCACATTTGCAGGATTTTGAAAAGAAGGTGGCCAAGCATGCGGAGACTCTACGGAAGCATGCCGCCGCGGTGCACCTCCATGCGACGGAACACGATGCCCATGAAAGCGCTTTGGCCGACTACGAGAAAGGTGGGGTCGGCGAGCAACTTCCGGAGCTTGCCCAAAAGCACCAGCAGGAAGGGGTCAAGCAGGGAGAGTACCGCGAGTTGCATCGGAAGATCAAGGTCCATCACCATGCGGTGATCTCGCATTGGAATGGGTTGATGAAGGCGATCGATGCCGTGTAAGGCTTGGCTCCTACGAGCGCGGTAGGCTTCGCCGTCGGCCTGGGCTGCAGAACCCGGCAGGACGAGTGAGGCCTGCTGTGGCAGGCTGGTGAAAAGGGGAGATTCACCAGCCTGCCCGCCTTCCGCCCTCCTGTCACCATCGATCGTTCTCAGGCCCCGACGCCACACCGAGAAAACTTTGGCTGAAGGAATCTGCCGAAGGAATCTGCCGAAGGAATTCGTCAGCCAGGACAATCACTGCGGGAAGAAGTAGTTCCGGACCTTGGCGGCCAGTTGCGGGGTCGTCATTTTGTCGCAGCTTTCGATGGCGACGATCCTTTCCCGCATGGCCCGGTCATCGATGCGTTTCTCGAGTTCTTGTTTTGCCTCGCCGGGTCCCAGGATAAAAATCGCTTCGGCCTGGTCGAAGTGGGTGATGACTTCATCATAAAAGCGATTCAAGTGCTGGGCATATTTTCGGTCGACCCGGTCACCGGCAGCAATATCCTGGGGGCCATAGGGGGTCGCGGATCGTGAGCCCCCGGAAGCTCGCACATGCTTTTCCACTTCGGAGGGAATCTCCTCAATCTCTTCCCCCGACGGCGACAGGCGAACCAGGACAGCTTTCCGATGATCGATCCAAACCCCTAAATTCATACCCATCTGCCTTGGCTCCGCGAAAGTTTGCTTAAAATGGATGGGGCTAACGAACCCCTCTCCAAGCGACGAGTTTCGCAAACTGTGTACCAGCTCAGGAAAATTTCGTTATCCATCGGGTGGTCGGTTGTGCGTCGCGGCTGCAGCCCCGATCGCAGCGTCATGGCCGGAGGTGGCTTGGCGGTCTGGAGAAGTTCGGGCAGCCAACGCGGTACTATTGAAGTTGCGATTTGGAAGTGCGTAGCAGTCGAAATCCGCATTTTTTCGAGGTTTTTCTCAATCCGAAGCGTCAGCGAGGGACCAAGCAAGCAGGGCGTCCTCGATGAGGTGGCGTTATCCCTCGTTCCCATTCTTGGCAGGTGTGCTTGCCGATGATCTCGAGTTGCCAGGCTGCCTTATCGCTTATTTTTTCGTACTCTTCATCCCTCGCTGACGTTTCGGGTGGTGATGTGGCTCATGAGCGTGCTCACAGGAATCGTGTCGAGGACGAGGATCAAAGAAAGCCAAAGAACGCAACTTCAGAACGCGGTAGCGGGGGTGGTAGCGAGTTTATCGATCGCTGCACTGAGGACGTCCCGCGGTCGGAGGGAGAATCTACTCCTCGGCCGCCCTGCTTGGTACGCCGTTCGCTCCTCTGCGGGCTGGTTCCAAGTGGCGACCGTTTTGGCAGCCAGCTTCCCGATGGATGCTTGGGCAGGACCCCGTCGATGGGGCAAGCGAAACGCCGCGGGGATGTTGTAGGGCAGTTGGGGCGGGGGAGGCAATCCTCGCGATCTCAACAGTCTTCAGGCATAACGTCGGGATTGTAGAAAGTCCTTGTTCCCAGGATATCCCTTATGAAATTTCATCATCCTTGGTTCATCGCCGTCTGGCCTGGCATGGGAAATATCGCGATGACCGCCGGCTACTATCTCATGGCCAAGCTAGAGATGCATTTGCACGCCGAGTTTTCTCCGCGCGAGCTCTTTGAGTTCGAGCATGTCGAGGTCAAGGATGGTTTGATCCAGACGGCGAGTTTACCGAGCAGCCGCTTATTCGTCTGGGTCGATCCGGCGAAGCAGCATGACATCATTCTTTTTATCGGCGAAGCACAACCTCCCCGCGGCAAGTATGCTTTTTGTCGTCGCTTGATCGAGTATGCCCGGCAACTGGAGGTGGAGCGGGTTTTTACTTTCGCGGCCATGGCGACGGCGATGCATCCAACCCATCCCTCTCGAGTTTTTGGGGCGGCTACCGACGAAGTCAATCTCGCTGAGCTGAAGCGTCTGGAATTGGAGATCCTCAACGACGGGCAGATTTCCGGACTCAATGGCCTGCTGTTGGGGGTGGCTAAGGAGATGGGGGTGCCGGGTGCGTGCCTGCTCGGTGAGATGCCGCATGTCCTATCGCAGATGACCTATCCCAAGGGGGCCTTGGCGGTCTTGGAAGCTTTCCTGACGATGGCCAAACTCGACATCGACGTGGAGGAAATCAAGCAGCAGTCGGCGAATTTCGATGAGCAGCTTGGGAAATTCCTGGCGCGCTTGGAGCGATCGATGGGTGGGGAAGCGGTGGAAGAGGTCGAAGAAGAGGGGCAGATGGAAAGGCCGGCCGAGAGCCGCCTGAGTTTTCACGACCGGCATCGCATCGAAGAGTTGTTTCATCAATCGAAGTCCGATCGCTCGAAGGCTTACGAACTGAAGAACGAGTTGGATAAGCTGCAGATTTTTCCCGAGTATGAGGAAAGATTCCTCGATCTCTTCAAGAGGGTCGAGGATTAGCTTCGACCGTTTCGTGAACGCGGGCGAGGAGAGGAGTCGTATACCTGGGGATGGGTTGCTTGCTCGTGGCTGATCGCCTGGACCAGCACCCGATACGCACGGTCGTTAGTCGGCTCGGTGATGCTGGGGCCGTCGTGGGTCGATCACGGCGTTTCATCCTGAAGATGATGCAGGCTGATCGAATTCCGTACGGCTTCGAGTTGCTTTTGCAAGTCGCGAACTTCTGCCGGGTAGTCGTCGAAGACGTTCCGGGCTTCCCTGGGATCATCCAGCAGATGATAGAGTTGGCCGGTGGGCGTACCGACTTCTGGTCGGACTACCTTTGGGGACGAGAAGCCGCCGGAACCTCGGCTTTCGATATACTTCCACGGTCCGCGCCGCAGCGAAAAAACGCCGGAGATCGAGTGGTGGACCAGCAGGCTTCGTGGCTGGCCGCTGCTGCTTGAAATCCCCAGGAGCGACGCGAAGGAGTAGCTGTCGTGAAGTATGGAAGCCGGCAGTTCGATCCCGACGATATCGGCGAGCGTCGCCAGGAGGTCGGTCAGTTCGACCGGCGTTTCCTCGACGCGTGGTCGGTCGATTTGGTCCGGCCAGTGCAGGATGAACGGGACGCGGTGGCCACCTTCGTAGATATCGGCTTTGGTTCCGCGGAGCCAGGCGTTGCTGTGGTGTCCGAAGCCGGCGGTATATCGTCCGCGGTCGGTAGGACGATAGGCCCGTACGTCCTCGGGTTCGCGCGCTTCCCAGGTGTGCCAAAGGCCACCGTTATCCGAGGTGACAATCAGCAGCGTGTTGGACAACTCCCCGCACCGTTGGAGGGTGTCGATGATTCCTTGGACGAAATCATCGGTCTCCATCACGAAATCGCCATAGGTCCCGGCTTGGCTTTTGCCGCGGAAGGCGGGACTGGGGGCGACGGGCAGGTGGGGGCTAGTCAAAGGAAGGTAGAGGAACAGCGGCTGGTTGGAGTGGGCTTGAAAGTGCTGGTCCATGGTCTCGATCGTTCGCCGCTTCAGCGTGGGTAGTACCTCGTCGATCTGAAAGGCGGAATGGGCTTTGCCGGCGGTCTGGCTGAGAAACATTTCGCCGCGATGATCGGCAGTCTGACTGTCGGGGGGCGGCTGGCAACGCTCATCTTCGATCCAACAGTAAGGCGGCATATCCAGCGACGCGGAGATCCCGAAGAAATGCTCGAAGCCGACTCCCAGCGGACCACCTGTCAGGCGTTTGTTGAAATCGAGGTCGCTCCCATCGCGAAAGCCGCTCGCCCCGCGGTCGGCCGTCTCGAGCGATCCATCCAAACGCTGCCATTGCATTCCCAAGTGCCATTTCCCCAGGCAATGGGTGGCGTAACCGGCCTGCTGCAAGAGCTTGGGGAGGGTCTGTTGCTCGGGTGCGATCAAGGGTGGGCTGAAGCCATCGAGGACTCCATTTTTCAGACGGGTTCTCCAGCAGTACTGGCCCGTCAACAAGGCATAGCGTGTCGGGGTACAGACAGCGGAAGGGGAGTGGGCATCCGTGAAACGCAGCCCATGCCTGGCCAGTCGATCGATGGCGGGGGTCGCGATCTTCGAATCCGGGTGATTGCAGGCGACATCGCCGAACCCCAAATCATCGGCCAGCACGATCAGGATGTTGGGCAAGCCGGGCTTGGTTGACTCGGAACCTTTCGTCTGCGCTACCACGGTTTGGCTTAGCCAAACGCAGGTCAGCAGCCAAAGGTAGCACCTCGCTCCCGTTCGAAGGCCAGCCGCGGTCGACTGGCGGGTTGCCGTTCGGCGGGTGGGCGCGATGGCTGCCGTCGGCGTTGGTAGAATCTGGATCGGTCGGCGATCGGGCTGACGGCATGAAATCGGCATGGTTCTCTGCTACAGTAAGGGCGATGGGATCGGCTTGGTCGGAGTCGTATCGCGGATTACTGATCATAAACCTTCGACGGTATCCTCGGTAGCGAAGCCGACCGGCGTCGACCGGATGAGTGACGTTCATCGCTCGCCGACTCATCCGGTTGCCTTCCCTACAGTTCGCCAGCCATGCGAGCATCGCTTGGTTACTCGCTTGCTATTTAACCTCTCCAACAGGATTTTTCAGGTGATTCAGCTGATCTTGCGGATCTCGACCCATCGAAACCTTGCTCTGTCTTTGGCCGGGATCGGTCTCCTCCTCGCGTCTTTGGGCTGCAAGCCCACCGCGGTGTCCGAGAACGTCGCGGAAGGCGACGCTGCCTTGCGATTGGCGGTGATCCCTAAAGGCACCAGCCATCAATTCTGGCAGTCGGTCCATGCGGGGGCGATGGCTGCCGCCGAAGAGCTGGGTGGAGTCGAAATCCTTTGGAAGGGCCCGGAGTCCGAGGCCGATACGGCTAGCCAGATTTCGGTGGTCAAGAATTTTATCACTAATCAGGTAGATGGGATTTGCCTGGCCCCCAACCATTCGGAAGCCCTGATCGACGTCGTGAATGAGGCGGTGGCGGAGAAAATTCCGGTGGTAATTTTCGATAGCGCCTTGGGAAAAGGGGCGGCGATCGCCAGCTATGTATCGACCGACAACTATCGAGGCGGTCAGTTGGCGGCGCAGCGTTTGGCCGAGGCCATGGATCACCAAGGGAAGGTGATCATGGTTCGCTATAAGGAAGGGAGCGAGAGTACCGAACAACGCGAGCGAGGCTTCCTCGATGCTTTGGCTGTCGAGAAGAATATTGCGATCTTGTCCTCCGACCAGTATGCCGGCACCACCACCCAGTCGGCCTTAGAGAAGTGCACGCAGTTACTCAATAAATATCGCGACGAAGTGACCGGTGTCTTCGCAGTTTGCGAGCCGAATGCCAACGGCATGCTCGAAGCTTTGAGTCAGACCGGGTTGGCAGGCAAAGTCAAATTCGTTGCCTTCGATCCCAGCGATCGCTTGATCCGTGGGTTGAACGAGCAGAGCGTGCATGGCATCCTGTTGCAGGATCCTTTTGAGATGGGGAGGCAGGGAGTCACGGCTCTGGTCCGCAGTATCCGCGGAGAGAAGGTCGAGCCCATGATCTCGACAGGCGAGTACGTGGCGACCCCTGAGAATCAACAGGGGGATCCCATCCAGCGGTTGCTGCGACCCGAGAGGAGTTGAGTCGCGTGAATGACGCTGCGGCTGGAGGTTTCGCCCGCCTTTCTCGATCGACCTCTCCGATACCAGCCCCTCGTTTATCGATGCAGGGTATCGGCAAGCGGTTTGGTGCCACGCAGGCCTTGGCAGAGGTTGTGCTCGAAGCCCATGCCGGTGAAACCTTGGCGTTGATTGGTGAAAACGGTGCCGGCAAGAGCACCTTGATGAAAGTCCTCAGCGGCGCCCACGCGCCGGATGCCGGGGTGATGCTGCTCGACGGTCAACCGTTTCGACCACGCGGGCCGGCCGATGCGCGGCGCGCGGGGGTCGTCATGGTCTATCAGGAATTGAACCTCGCCCCCGACCTCTCGGTCGAAGACAATATCATGCTCGGGCAGGAGCGGTCGGCGGTTGGCTGGTTGCAGCGAAGCTTGCAGCGTCAGCGGCTGAGGGAAGTCCTGGGGTTGCTGGGGCATGGCGAGTTGGAGTTGACGCGGATGGTCGGCGGCTTATCGATCGGGTCGCAGCAGATCGTCGAGATTGCGCGCGGGCTGGTGGCCGATGCCAAGGTGATGGTTTTTGACGAGCCGACCAGTTCGTTGTCGCGGCGGGATGTCGAGGGTTTGTTCGCCTTGATCGGTCGGCTGGAGCAGCGCGGCTTGGCGGTGATCTACATCAGCCATTTTCTCGAAGAGATTCGTCAAGTGGCGAAAAGATATACTGTCTTGCGCGATGGCCGGACGGTGGGGAGTGGCGGGTTAAGCCAGATGACAGACGAGGCGGTGGTCTCGTTGATGATCGGTCGGAGTGTCGATCGTCTTTTTCCGTACGTGCCGCATGCGATCGGGGAAGTGGTTTTGGAGGTGAAGGATTTCTCCGGGCCCGATAAACCTCGGCATGTCGACCTGACCCTGCGCCGCGGTGAGATCCTAGGGATATTCGGTTTGATCGGCGCTGGGCGGACCGAATTCCTGCGTTTGCTGATGGGGTTGGAGCAATCATCTCAAGGCGAGGTACGCTATCGGGGAATGGTTAGGCAAGCCAATCCGCGCCAGCGGTTACGCGACGGTTGGGGGTTACTGTCCGAGGATCGTAAAGGCGAGGGGTTGGCGCAGTCGTTGTCGCTTGTCGATAACTTGACCTTGAGTCGACTTGAACCATATTCAGTTGGCGGCTGGTTGCAGGTCGGTAAGCGACGTCAGCAGGCGGCGGCCTGGTTGGAAAGGCTCCAGGTCAAAGCTCGCCATCCGGATCAGGTGATCGAAGAACTGTCGGGTGGCAATCAGCAGAAAGTGGCCATCGGGCGTTTGCTGCACCAGGATGCCAGTCTTTTGCTGTTCGATGAGCCGACGCGGGGGATCGATGTCGGTACCAAGGCCGAGATCTATCGATGGTTAGGCGAATTAGCGGGGCAAGGTCGCTCGATTATCTTCGTTAGTTCCTACCTCCCCGAACTGTTGGCGACCTGTGATACCCTGGCGGTGATGTCGCGCGGCCACCTGATGGAGGTGCGGCCTTGCACGGAATGGACGGAAACCGAGGTCTTGGAAACGGCCATCGCCGTCGCTCACGAGTTGGACGAGAGAGAAGGATAAGTCGATGCTTTCCGAGGAAACAACCGCCTGGCGACAAGCCGGCACTCGCTGGCTGCGTTGGCTAGGGCCGCTGTGGGCCCTGATGATCGTCGTGGCTGGCTTTGCCATCGCCGATCAGGTTTACGGGCAGGGACGCTTTGCCGAGTTGCGTAATCTCCGAGTGATTCTAGCGCAGACGGCTCCGGTCGCGGTCGCCGCTTTGGGGATGACTTTGATCATCATCGCCGGCGGCATCGACCTCTCGGCCGGGACGGCGGCCATGCTGTGCACCACCGTCCTGGCTTCGCTTTTGAACTTCGATCTCCCCGTGTGGCTGGCGGTCTTGATGACGCTGGGGGTGGGCGCCCTTTGCGGGCTGACCAATGGCTTGTTGATCGGTTGCTTGAAGATTCCCCCCTTCATCGTCACCTTGGGCACCATGACTATTTTCCTGGGGCTGGCCAAACATCTCGCCCAAGGCTCGACCATTTTCGTGGAACGCAGTCGCATTCCGGACTGGCTGTTGAATCTTAGTTCGACGATGCCTCCGGATTGGCTTGGCTTCTTCCCCAATATCGCGTCGGGGGTATGGTTGGCGTTGGCGGTGGCGGGGGCCGTTGCGCTGCTGTTGAATCGCACGGTGCTCGGACGTCACCTCTTCGCCCTGGGGTCGAATGAATCGACCGCCCGTCTGTGCGGTATCCATATTCTTGGAACCAAAGTTTTGGTCTATGCCATCGCCGGTATCCTTGTCGGTCTAGCGGGTATCTATTCTTTCTCGTTGGTAAAGATGGCCAATCCGGTCGAAGGGATCGGTAAGGAGCTGCGCTTCATTGCGGCGGTAGTCATCGGTGGCGGCAGTCTCAGCGGCGGTCGCGGTTCGGTCTTGGGAACCTTGGCTGGAGCAGCCATCATGGCGGTGATCACCAGCGGCTGCGATCAACTCGAGATCGAGAACGCGACGCAAGACATGTTGATCGGCGCGATCATCGTGGCAGCGGTGACCTTCGATCAGTATCGACGACGAGGCAAAGCGCGGTGATCGCTCGCTGCGATACCCAGCCTCGCCTCGCCGCGAGGTGGGAGCCAGACTACGGGAAACCGGTCGCGGGGCCCCGGGCGATACTGCCTTGCCGCAGTCGTTGCGGCCGGATGTTCTTGTGTGTTATTTTCGCCTTGGCGGCTGCGAATGGGTGTTGCTTGAGCGTTGTTGGTTGGTGGGCACGCGGCGATCCTCCGAGGCTGGATGGGAGCTTTCCGGATTTTCTTGACTCGCATCTAAGATTGAGTGACGTAGAGCGAGGTGGGAGCCGATTTTTTGAGAGTTGTTCCCGCCTGAGGCTTGGATTATCCTTTAGCCAGTGGCGGGCGAGGCTACCTTCCGGGCATGTTGGTTCTTGGACGATCGTAGGATCCTGGTGACTCGAGGAGGATTGCGAAAACATGTCGCTCTTTTGGCCGATCTTTTGGCTTGGCGGGATGGTGGTTGCTGTCGGGGCTTTCCTGGTAGCTTTATTCCTCGAGCGAGCTCGGCAGCAGGCCGCCTCGAAAATTTTGCGCGATCAAGCTCGGACGCTGATGACGTCCCCGGAGGAAAAGGTAGGGAGTTTCGTCGCTCCCAGTCTCGACTTTCCTGAAGAGCCATTACCCGGTTAATTTACCCGGTTTATTCTAAGCCCCGCCATCTGCGGAATCGGATTGAGCGGGCGTGGCTGGCCCCCTGCAAATTCGGTGGGGGAGTTTCTCTGGGGAGGCGGCGAATCTCTGCAACGGCCGCTGGACCGTGGCTGAGCCGATGCCCATAATCTGAGGGTTTGCCGCCGTCGGCTTCACCAGCCAGGCTCGAGGCTTTCCCCTTCACCCATCCTTCAGGATCGCAACGATGGCCAGTGTCTCTATTCCTGATCAAAACCGTACCCTGGAGCAGGTCGATGAAATTCGCGATTTCCTCGCCCCTTTTGGAATATGGTATGAACGCTGGGAAGTCGCTGGACGGTTGCCGGAAAACCCATCCAACGAGACGATCCTGGAAACCTATGCGCCGGAGATTGAACGGCTCAAGACGGCCGGGGGCTTCGTGACGGCCGACGTCATCAACGTCCATCGGGAGACACCCGGCTTGGATGCGATGCTCGCCAAATTCAATCAAGAGCATACCCATAGCGAAGACGAAGTTCGTTTCACGGTTTCGGGACGCGGCGTTTTTCACCTGCATCCTGACGGTGGTCCGGTGTTTGCCGTGACTGTCGAAAGTGGCGACCTTATCAATGTTCCGTGCGGGATGAAGCACTGGTTCAACCTTTGCGATGATCGGCATATCCGCTGCATTCGTTTATTCCAAGACCCGAGCGGTTGGACACCCCACTATGTCGAGCAAGGGGTACATGGGAAGTATGCGCCCGTTTGTTTTGGACCACAGTACCTTGCCCCGCCACGGCTGTCATCGGTCATCGACGTATGATCGGACGGAGGGCGAAGTCGCTGCTGATCGATATCGAAGGGACGACCTCGAGTATCGCTTTCGTATATGACATCATGTTTCCCTACGTGCGGAAGCATGTTGCGTCTTTCTTGGAGCGGCGGTTTGCGGAGCCGGCGGTGGAGCAAGCCTGCCGAGCGATGGCTCAGGACGCCGGCTTCAGCGATGTGATTGCTTGGCGCAAGTCGATTGGCTGTTCATTGCCCGGTAGGGAATCGTTGGCTAGCTTCTTGGCGGAACGAGTCCAACGGCTGATGGATAGCGATAGCAAGACGACAGGCTTGAAGGCGCTCCAGGGATTGATCTGGCAAGCCGGCTTTGCCAGCGGCGAATTACAATCGCACCTCTACCCCGATGTCTACCCAGCGTTGCAGCGCTGGCGGGATGCGGGGATCGGTCTGAATATCTACTCCTCCGGCAGCGTGGTGGCCCAGAAACTATTTTTTGGCCATACGCTCTTCGGCGATTTGACCCCATGCTTTCACGCCCATTTCGATACGACCATCGGCTCCAAGCGGGAGGCTAGTAGTTACACCCGGATCGCTCAACACTTGGCTTTGCCGGCCGCCGATATCCTCTTCCTCAGCGATGTGGTCGAAGAGGTTGAAGCTGCCTTGGTCGCTGGGATGCAAGCGGTGGCGGTAGTGCGGCCGGGTAATAAGCCCTTGCCGGAGGCCTTTGGCGGCGATCGGATCCACAGTTTCGATGAACTCCACCTGGAATTCGGGGCTGCTTCGCGCTAAGCTCATCAGCGGCTTGCTTGGAATTTTCGAAGGTTTTCCTGCGGAAAGGGGATCGACATGCTTCGTTGTCGCTCATGGCTGGACTGCGTTTGGCTCTGGGGTGGGATGTTGCTGGGGGGAGGGCTGCCTTTACCGCCAACTTCTCCAACGCAGGCCGCCGAAGCCGTCTGGGAAGTGGGGGTGGCCAAAGCCAGGATTACCCCCGAACAACGGCTGAAGATGGCTGGTTATGCAGCCAGGAAAGAGCCGGCGGAGGGTACGGACCAGGAGTTATATGCCAAGGTCTTGGTGCTGCGCGACACACGCCAGTCCGTCCCCTTCGTGGTGGTGACCTTGGATTTGATCGGGGTGGTTGAGTCGCTGCGAACGAGGGTCGAAGAGGAACTCGAAAAACGCTGGGGGGTGCCACCGTCATCGCTGTTGATGAATGCCTCGCACACCCATTGCGGGCCGGAGTATGGGGCCGAAGAGGCTACCGCCTATCGAGTCTGGCTGGGGGATTGCATCGTGCGAGCGGTCGATGAAGCGATACAGTCGCTAGCCCCGGCCAAGCTCTCTTATGCCCATGCCCGCTGCGGTTTTGCCATGAATCGGCGGACACCGTCGGAGGAGGGGTACTTGAACCACCCGATGCC
>JBILTQ010000279.1:0-7574 GCA_044371435.1 Pirellulaceae bacterium
CTTCTGCCAAGGGATTGGAGCGGGATGCCCACCGAGTTGGAGCTATCAGTTTCGACCGTCAGGTTCGTCCGATCCTCGCCAAGCACTGCTACGCTTGCCATGGGCCCGACAAAGCCGAAGCGGGCTTGCGGTTGTCCGAGCACGCGACCGCGACGCAACCCGCGGACAGTGGCAGTGTCGCGATTCGTCCCGGCCAGCCCGAGCAGAGCGAACTGATCGCCCGCATCTCTTCCGCCGACGCTTCCATGCGGATGCCACCCGAAGGCGAGGGATTGCCAGCAGCCAGCATCGAAATCCTCCGAAAATGGATCGACGAAGGGGCGGAATATACCTCGCACTGGTCATTCCAGCCGGTCACCCGCCCCCCCATCCCGGCTTGCGACGGGCAGGACTGGATTGAGAATCCGATCGATGCCTTCCTGCTTCACTCGCTCGAGCAAGCAGGGCTGACCCCCAACCCGCCAGCAGCACGGCGGACGCTGCTGCGACGACTTTATTACAACATGCTGGGAATCCCGCCGACGGCGGCTGAAATCGACCGCTTCGAAGATGATGCTTCCGCGACTTGGTGGGAAGTAGCCGTCGATCGCCTGCTGGCCGACCCACGGCTCGGCGAGCGTTGGGGGCGTCATTGGCTGGACGTGGTTCGCTATGCGGAAACCAATAGTTTCGAGCGCGATGGTCCCAAGCCGAACGCTTGGAAGTATCGCGATTACGTCATTCGGGCTTTCAATCACGACAAGCCCTACGATCGCTTCCTCATCGAGCAATTGGCAGGCGACGAAGTCGATACTCCGACCGTCGAAAGCTTGACAGCGACCGGCTACTATCGCTTGGGTATCTGGGATGACGAGCCGGCCGATCCCTTGCAGGCAGAATTCGATGGCTTGGATGATTTGGTCACCGTGACCGGCCAGGGCATGCTGGGATTAACCTTCAATTGCGCTCGCTGCCATGACCATAAGGTCGATCCAATCCCACAGCGTGACTATTACCAGCTGGTCGCCTTTTTTCGCGATGTTACCCCGTATGCCGCGAGGGGGGATCAAGTCACCAACAGCCAGATCGATATCTCCTCGCCGCAACTCAAGTCGCGGTATGAGGAAATCGACGAAGCCTTGAAGCGGACTCGGGCGAGCTTGCGGTCGATCGAGCAACGCGGCATCGCGTGTATGAAGGGGGAGGATCAGCGAAAAACCGAAGGTCGACAGCGCGCAGCCGTCCTCAAAGCCCAATTGCACGAGCACCTCGAGGCGGAGGAGTGGGAGCGATACCAGCAGACCCAAGCTTCGCTGAAAGAACTGGAGTCGCAATTGAAAAACCTGCCGCCGCGTGAAGCCATCCTCGGGCTGGCCAAGTGCCTGCCCCACCCGCCGGCCACCCATGTTTTGCTGAGGGGCAGCCCCTTGGCGCAAGGAGAACCGGTCGAGCCTGGCTTTCCGCAGATGTTTGGACAGGCCTTACCGCCGATCGCGGCCGGCTCGGAGCAGGCAGCCACCGCTGGCCGCCGCAAAGTTTTAGCCGAATGGATCGCCAGCCCGGAGAATTGGTTTACCGCCCGAGTGATCGTCAACCGTCTCTGGCAGCACCATTTCGGACGCGGGCTAGTGCGATCGTCGAACAACTTTGGACAGCTAGGCGAAGCCCCAACCCATCCCGAACTCCTCGATTGGTTAGCCGCGGAGTTGATTCGTCAGCAATGGAGCCTGAAAGCCATCCATCGTTTGATCGTCACCTCCCAAGCATACCGCATGAGCAGTGAATACTACGAAGCGGGAATCGCTAAAGATCCGGCTAACGATCTCTTTTGGCAGTTCCCCATGCGCCGCTTGAGCGCCGAAGAACTGCGGGACTCTGTCCTGGCTGTCTCCGGCGACTTGAACCTCGCCATGTTCGGCCCAAGCATTTATCCCGAGGTCGCCGATGAAGTAAAGGCGGGGCAATCGCGGCCTGGGCAAGGCTGGGGAAGTTCCTCGGACAGTGAACAGGCGCGGCGGAGTGTCTACATCCACATCAAACGGTCGCTCATCCCTCCCGAACTCTCCGTCTTCGATTTTCCGGAGACCGATGCCAGTTGCGAAGCCCGCTTCCTGACGACCCAAGCTGCGCAGGCCCTGGGCCTGCTCAACGGTCGATTCCTTCAAGTCCAGGCCGAGCGTTTGGCGGAAAGAGTGCAGCAAGCGGCCGGGAATGATCGGCGAGCGATGATTGAGCAGGCCGTCCGCATGGTCTACGGTCGTTCCGCCAATCCAGAGGATCAGCAATTGGCCGAATCCCTGCTGAAGAAGCTGAGCGAGACCCATCATTTGGATGAGCCTGCTCAATGGAAACAGTATTGCCTTGTCTTGTTGAATACCAACGAATTCCTGTACTTGGATTGATCGAGGGAAAAGAACCTTGCAACCTGTCACACCCAAAAATTTTTGCGGGCGAACACGTCGGGAGTTTGTCTGGCAAACAGGAGCTGGCTTCGGGGCTGTCGCTCTGAGCGCCTTGCTTGACCGCGACGGTTTCTTCCAGGGCTCGGCGGCGGCCAGTCAGCCGCCACCGGTCGCAGCGAACCCGTTGGCGGCCAAGCCACCGATGTTTCCGGCCAAGGCCAAGTCGGTGATTTTCCTGTTCATGTATGGTGGCCCGAGCCACATCGATACCTTCGACTACAAACCGGCGATGATCGGTCGGGACAATCAGACGGTGGAAGTCAAGACCCACGGTCGCGGTGGGCATCGCAACGGAGGTCGGATCGTCGAACCACGCTGGAAATTCAAGCAGTACGGCCAATGCGGGAAGTGGGTCAGCGATCTCTTCCCCCATCTCGCTCAACATGTCGATGACATCGCCTTCCTTCATTCGTTGACCGCGGACTCGCCGATCCATGGCTCAGCGATGTTGATGATGAACTCGGGCAAAATCCTTTCCGGCTCACCGACCTTGGGATCATGGGTCAACTATGGCCTAGGCACGGTCAATGAGGATCTCCCTGGCTATGTGGTGATGCTCGATCCCAGCGGGGGGCCGATCAGCGGGGCCAAGAATTGGGCTTCAGGTTATATGCCTGCATCGTATCAAGGGACGATCCTGCGAACCAAGGGTGCCCCCATCCTGGATTTGCAACCACCGGCCGGGGTGACTCGGGAGATGCAGCATGATTTGATCCAAGCCATCAATCAAGCCAATCGCGCACACTCCCAGAGAACCGCGGGAAGGGAGCGACTGGCCGGTCTCGCTGGTAGCCCCGCCATCGATCAGGCCCCGTTAGCCCGCGGCGCCAACAGCGACCTGGCCGCTCGTATCGCCAGTTATGAGTTAGCCTTCAAGATGCAACTTTCCGCCCCCGAGGCGATGGATTTGTCACAGGAAGATCAAGCGACGCTGGACATGTACGGCGTGGAGCAGGAACAGACGGCCGATTTCGGTAAGCGCTGCTTGCTAGCGCGTCGCCTGGTCGAGCGTGGAGTTCGCTTCGTGCAACTGTATTCCGGGGGCGCGCACAACGACGACAATTGGGACGCCCACGGAAACCTGGAGAATAATCACAACCTGCATGCCGGAGCTACCGACCAGCCGATCGCCGCCCTGCTCAAAGATCTGAAGCAGCGAGGACTACTCGATTCGACGCTGGTGATCTGGGGTGGTGAGTTCGGTCGGCAGCCGACTGCCGAGTACGCCGAGGGAACCGGGCGCGATCACAACGCCTATGGTTTCACCATGTGGATGGCTGGCGGCGGGATTCGCGGCGGGGTGAGCGTCGGCGCCACCGATGAACTCGGATCAGCGGCGGTCGAGAAGCCGATGCACGTCAAGCAGCTACATGCGACTATCCTCCACCAACTGGGGCTGGATCCCAATCAGTTGAGCTATTTCTACAGTGGCCTCAATCAAAAGCTGGTGGGTGTCGAACATGTCTCGCCGATCGGCGAGATCATCACTTCGTAATCTACTACTCCCCGATGCCGACAGGCTTCAGAATAGCATGGGGGTCGTTCTTATGGCTGCCAACAACCGCTAGCTGGTGTCGGTATCGGCCGCCGCCGTTCGAATTTAGCCCTGCTTTTTTTGCATGGCCACGTTTCGTGAGGTAGTTTTGGATTGGATTTGTTTGCTCCAACCCGCCCCACAGAAAGGTGTCCCAGCGTGTCGAATGTAGCGATCCCATCGGTTGTAACTACGAACCTGCCGGCACAAGCTGCCATCGTGAATCCTGGTTTCCTCGATCGACGCCGGGGTGAGGATTCGAGTCGCGGCCTCGAACGCCGGCAATTCGGCAACACCTATCGCAATCTCTCGGAACCGGGCCGGGAACTGGCGGAAGCCATCGATGCCTACAAGCTACAGTGCCGGCGCCGTTACATCACGACCGATGAAATCCTTGAGGTTATCTACTCGCTGGGCTACCGTAAAACCCCGCGGTCGGGCTAAGTGTAAGTCCCTGTCGCCGACCGTTCCCCTCGCGTCGAACCGCGGCATGCACAAGCGATTTCTCCACGGAAGCCGGGCCTGCTGAAGGTCGAGCTGGAAGCTCCACTCGGCAACCGGCCGCTAGCCCTGCCCCACCACCGTCAACGCCAGCTACCGCGACGCCCCCTCCAGCGACTAAACTGAGGTCGGTTCTTCTGGATGGACCGCGGAACTTCGGTCCGGGCCTCGGGTTTTCAGAACCAGTATCACCGGCCTTGATCTGCGTTTTGGGGAGTATGCTGATGGTTAGTTTTTTCGTTCTTACCCACCGGCAACTCCGCCTGATCGCCTGGGCTGGTTTCTGCGCTATCGGTTCCTTCACCGCCGGATCGTCGGCCATCGGCCAGGATATGGCGTGGAATCGTTTTCGCGGTCCGAACGGTTCCGGAATCTCCAGCGATGCCTCACCCACCCCGAGCCGCTGGGCTCCCGATCAGAACCTGCGATGGAAGACCCAACTTCCCGGCCCCGGTTCGTCCTCGCCGATCGTGATTGGCTCGAAGGTCCTGGTGACCTGTTGGTCCGGCTATGGGACCCCTGAGGCAGAAACCGCCGAACCGTCGTCGCTCCGCCGGCACCTGGTGTGTGTCGATCGCGAAAGCGGGCAGATCTTGTGGGATCGACCGATCGAAGCCGTCTTGCCGGAAGACATTTATCAGGGGATGTTTGCCGAGCATGGCTATGCTTCCCATACGCCGACCTCCGATGGTCACCAGGTCTATGCGTTTTTCGGCAAGTCGGGAGTAGTGGCTTTCGACATGGATGGCAATGAACGTTGGCGGTGCGACGTCGGCGACGGCTTAGACTCCCGACGATGGGGCTCGTCCTCCAGCCCGATCCTCTACAAGGATATGGTGATCATCACCGCAGCGGCCGAGAAGCGGGCTTTGATCGCCTTGGACAAGGAAAGCGGCAAGATTCGCTGGCAGCAGAAGGCGGACGGACTGGAATCGACCTGGGGGACTCCGATCCTAGTCCCGGTCGATCAGGAGCGGACCGATTTGGTCATCGGCGTGCCCTTTGAATTGTGGGGCTTCAATCCCGACGATGGTGAATTCCGTTGGTATTGTTCCGGTTTGGATACCGATTCGTTCTGTTCGAGTGTCGTCGCTGATGGTTCCGTCATTTATGCTATCGAAGGTCGTGGTGGAGGATCGTTGGCCTTGAGGGCCGGCGGCCAGGATGATGTTTCGAAGAGCCATGTATTGTGGAGCGGCCGCGATCGCAATCGGATCTCAACACCGGTGGTCTATAAGGATCGTCTGTATTTTTTTAGCGGCGGTATCGCTCACTGCCTCGACGCCAAGACCGGGAAAGAGCTCTTCCAGGGGAGGTTGCGTCGCGAGGTAGAAGACGAACTTTCGTCCGGCAAGGCCTCCGCTGAAGGAGCCGGTCGAAGTGGCTATGACAATCGCCGTCGCGGTGGTGGCGGCGGATTCGGCGGTCAGGATTACGCCTCACCGATTATCGCCGGCGGCCTGCTTTACTTCCAAGGACGGTCGGGTGAGATGTATGTCCTGGAACCGAGTGACAGCTTCCAACAAGTCGCCGTCAACCGCGTCAGCGACGATCCAGATGAAGACTTTAGCGCGACCCCGGCAGCCGACCATGGTCAAATCTTCATTCGGTCTTCGCGTTATTTGTATTGCATTGCCCCTTGATTTCTCGAAGTGCTTCCAGCACTTCCGCCGCCAGGAAAAACGAACCGGCAATGACCAGCAACTCGTCCTCCCCGGTCCACTGCTGGGCCAGTTTGAGGGCTTCTGCGGGGGTGAGGGCCATGGCCAGTTGTGGTGGATGGTCCCGAGTCTGAATTGACCGATCCCCTCTTCCTTCAACCAGTCCCGGGGCAGTGGATCGGAGTTTCCA
Organism: Pirellulaceae bacterium; assembly: GCA_044371435.1. Lineage (GTDB taxonomy): Bacteria > Planctomycetota > Planctomycetia > Pirellulales > Pirellulaceae > JAIYDQ01. Next base: position 6,328 of record JBILTQ010000279.1, read on the forward strand.
TTCCTCGGCATAGCGATGAAGGGTTTCGACCGGTACCGCCCGCGGATTGAGGCGGAACTGGGTAAGGATCAGTCGATCAAAGTTGGGGAGCAACTGATCGAGCATCCGCTTCCATTGCTTGTCGCGGCTAGCTGAAAAAACCAAGCTCCGCCGCCGATCCGGGTAGTATTCCGCCAAAGTGGTGATGAGGGCCTCGACCGAGGCTTCATTGTGGGCGGTATCGACGATAGTCAGGGGGTGGTCAGCGACCGACTGGATCCGCCCAGGGACCTGCGTGTGCCTCAAGGCTTCCCGAATCTTTGACTCTTCCAGCTGCCAACCTTGCTCGGCCAGGATATCGAGACTGGCGAGTACCAGGCAGGCGTTGGCAATCTGATGCCTGCCTAGCAACCGCAACTCGACCTGCCGTCGAGGCTGACTGGTCGACCAGTGCGGCTGCAGCGGCCGATAATCGAAAACACAGGCCCCTACCCTGCCCTGCTCGACCGGTACCGCGGTACCGGAAAAATCCCGGTCGAGCTCCCGCAGCAAGCAACCTCGTTCACGTGCGACCCGTTGAATGACTGCGGCCGCCTCAGGATGGGTCGCGCCACTCACGACCGGCACTCCCGGCTTGATAATACCGGCTTTCTCGCCGGCGATCTCGGTCAGCGTATTCCCCAGTTGCGCTTGATGATCATAGCTGATCGAGGTGATCATACTGAGGGTGGGCCAGCAAACGTTGGTGCTGTCCAGCCGGCCTCCCAAGCCGACCTCGATCACGCAGGCATTGCAGCCTTGCTGACGAAAATACCACCACGCCATCGCGGTCGTCAGTTCGAAAAACGTCGCATGACCATGGCCATGGCTGGCAATTTTTTCGGCGGCCGGGCGCACCGCCGCCACTGCCTGCACCAGTCCGGCCGGACTGATGGGTACCCCATCGACCACAAAACGTTCTTCCAGCCGGAGCAAATGCGGTGAGGTATACAACCCGGTTCGATAACCGTTGCGTTGCAGGCAGCTGGCCATCAGCCAAGCCACCGAACCCTTTCCTTTCGACCCGGCAATATGGATTACCGGGGCTGCTTGCTGTGGATGATCAAGCTCGACCAGCAACCTTTCCATCCGCGAAAGGCGGAAGTTTTGCTGATGATAGGGAGAATCGGTGGTTTTTTCGTAATTGATGCGATCGTAGAGGTAGGCGATCGCAGCTGAATAAGCCTCGTTCGGGAGCGGCGGGAGCGAACTCATTGGCTATCGAAGGC
>JBILTQ010000025.1:0-25674 GCA_044371435.1 Pirellulaceae bacterium
CTTCGTCGCTTATTACGGCTTAAAGTCGTTGCGCGATGCGCTGGCCAGCCCTTTCGCCGATCAGCTCAATCGTCTCTACCTGGCAACTTTCCTGGCTACGCTCACCACCTCCGCTGGCTATAGCTTCCTCGTCAGCCATACCTCCCGCCGTCGCCTGATTTTTTGGGCCACTCAAGCCTTCGTCGCCTGCCTGCTGGTATTCCTCACCTGGCGTCAGTCGATGACATCGACAACCTCCTGGTATCCCGCGGTCTTCTTCGTATGGGTCAGTGTCTTCAATCTGTTTGTGGTCGCCATCTTCTGGAGCGTTATGGCCGACATCTTTTCGGCGGAGGAAGGCAAACTTTGGTTTGGACTCATCGCCGCTTTCGGGACCTGTGGTTCCATCACCGGTTCGTTCGTCGCTTGGTACCTCTCGGCCTACCCTCACTGGCTGTTCATCCTTAGCATCCTTTGCCTCGAAGCTACCTTGATCATTTCCTGGTGGCTGCATCGGCGACCTCCCGCACACCATCCCCAACCGGTCCGCAACGGCGACGAGGCCGAGCGGGAAATCGGAGGCAGCCTGCTGGCGGGCCTGAAGCGGGTGGCGACCTCCCCCTTGCTGCTGACCCTCTGCCTGTATGTGGTCCTCGGAAAGTTCGCCGCCACCTTCATCTATAACAACCTGCAAGTGGTGGTCCAGGCCGAGATGCCAGAGCTCACCCAGCGTCTGGCCATGTTCTCGACGATGAATGCCTGGACGCAGGGGGGAACCCTGTTGCTGCAAGGAGTCTGTGTCGGCCTGATCATGAAGTTCGCCGGCGTCGGAGCCGCCTTGATGATTCCCTGCGTGGTGCTGATCGGTTTACTCCTCGGACTGGGGTACGACGCGAGCCTGCAGTTCCTGGTGCTCGCCCAAGTCATCCAGCAGATCGTCGGCTACGGATTGATGACCCCTGCCCAGCACGTCCTATTCACGGTCGTGCCGCGCGAGGACAAATTTCAGGCAAAAGGCTTTATCGATACCGTCATCTTCCGCTTCAGCGATGTCGCGGCCAGCAATGTCACGCGATGGATGGGTTTGTTGCATCAATCGCTCTCGCGGTTGGCCATCGCCCTGATTCCGCTCATGCTGCTGTGGCTGGTGCTGGCTGTCTGGCTTGGCCGGGAACACCGCCGTCGGACCGAAGCCCAAGAAAAAACCATCTGCTAGCCACCCCCTCCCGCCAGGGCGAGGGGCTTGTTCCGTATCGGCGGGCCAAGCCATCCCGCTCGTCAAGGTCATGAAAACCCAGGTGATGGAAATCCACCGAAACCGGTAACTTGACTGCACCGGCACAAGCCGCGCATCCGATACCGATTACCAGGGTTTCTCCGTCGGCAGATCCTCCCGGTAATCATGGAGTCATCATTCGGGCGATGAAGAGCTATCAAACCTACTGGCTGGTGGCCTCCCTGGTCGTTTCGGCATGCCTTGCATCGACCGGTTGCGCCCTGTGCAGCAATCCGTTCGATGAGGACTATGTCACCTATGGCAGCCGAACTCCGCGCAGCGACATGCGTCATGGTCGCGTCGGTTCTCCCTTCAGCGACCCTACCACGGGGAGAACGACACCGATGCCCAAGCTGGATCCGCTCGATAACGACTACGCCGAGATCCTCGAGAACGCCGACAGCGACAGGGGGCAAGGACCGGTCTTCGAGGACGAGCCAGCGGTCGAACCGAGTATCCTGGAACTACCGGGATCCGACGCGGTCGAGCCGCCGATCGAACTGGCTCCACGCGACTAGCGCGTCCCCGCTTTCGGTCCCTCCCGGCTGAAACGCTCCTTCCTTGAACGGCCGGCGAGGCTGGCTTTGACCAGCCGCTAGGGTGGGCTCGGTCTAACGAACTCAGGCCGCACATCCCCTTTGGCCCGAAGATGCTAGCCATCGAGTATCCTCCTCGAAAATGATTGCTCGATGATGATTGCGCGTTAAAATCGCTTCCCACCGAAGGCGGCAGGACGCGCAGTGCGACTCGCCAACCACAACCCGTGGCGGTTTTTTCGAGGGAAGCATGGATGCGCTTTTAACAGCCGAAACTTTTCACGATTTTGGGCACGATCCTTACCGCCCTTACCCTCGGCCCGCTTTGGGTCGGCTAACCGCCTCCTCGGCAGAGGAATTACGCGCCCAGGTGCGGCAGCTTGGACCACGACAACCCGGAGTGTACGGGATGCTCGATGCGGTTGGGCGTTTGATCTACATCGGCAAGTCGAAGTTCCTCCGCAGCCGACTGCTGAGCTACTTCAGGCCTAACCATGAGGACGAGAAAGCTGGTCGCATCATCCGCTCGACCAGCGAAATCGTCTGGGAAACCCAGCCCAACGAGTTTGCTGCCTTGCTGCGCGAGCAGCAGTTGATCCGGACTTTCCGTCCCTCGTTCAATGTGTTGGGAGTCCCCCATCGGCAGAAGAGTGTGTTCCTTTGTTTGGGACGTGAGCCAGCCGCGACCTTCTATGTCGCCAGCGAGCTGGATCCGAAAGCGGTCGCTTGGGAAGGACCGCTGGTAGGTGCTGGTCGTGTGCGCCGAGCGGTGGACATCCTCAATCGCCATTTTCGGCTCCGCGATTGTTCCAATCAAACGCTCTTTAGCTTCCGCGACCAACCACCGCTCTTCGAACTCGAGACCCGCGCCGGCTGCCTCCGACACGAGATGCGATCCTGCCTTGGCCCGTGTGCCGGCGGTTGCTCGCGCCGCGAATACCAGCGTCAAGTCGACCAGGCCATCGCCTACTTGAAAGGCGGCCCTTCGGAGTTGGTAACGCACTTGGAGATGCTGATGCAGGCCGCCGCGGCGGGACAGCATTTTGAACAGGCCGCTCGCTTCCGTGAAGACTTGCAGATCATGCGATGGTTGAACCACCGTTTGGCCGACCATGCCCGCGCCCGCGCCCGCTTTACTTGTGTCCTGGCTTGCCCGGGAGTCGAGCGACAGCCTATCTGGTATTTGATTCGCCGCGGGGTGGTCGAGCACGCGATCCGTGCCCCGCGAACCAAGCGCGGTTGGCCAGCGGCGTTGGGCTTGGTGCGAGACTGGTCGCGCTGCGATCGGTTGCTCGGGGCCCGTTACCAACGCCGCGAAGAAACTTTGGCCATCGTGGCCGGCTGGTTTCGCAAGGGTCAGACGTCATCGACAGAAGTGATGTTCCTCGACGATCTCGAGAAGAGCGAGCATGATTGAGCACGACCCCCACGAGGACCAGCGGCGAGCTACCGCCGTAGGCTTAGCGATGTTCTCTCGGGTGATCGCAGTCCTGCTGCTATCGCTGCTCCCGGTGCTCATCGGTTATTACCTTGACCGTTGGACGGGCTGGAAGGTGTTTGTCATCGCCGCCGCCTGCCTCAGCCTGCTGCTGGCGATCAGCGGCCTGCTGGCGATCGCCAGCCAAGCCAACCGCGAACTGAAAACCCATCGCCGACAAGCGTCGGGTTCTCCGCCGGACCGCGACTAGCACAAGTCGCCAAGTCGCGGGCGGCGCAAGCCAGCATCTGACGCTCAGCCTTGCCGAATGGCTTGCAGGATGCGGCAGCGCATGGCTTGCCGCACCGCCAGAAAACTGGCAGCCATCCCGCAGGTAGCGATGACGGCCACCATCGCCAGCGGAATCCAGTACGTCGGTTGGATCGCTCCCCGCCCCCACGCCGGCAGGAGAGCGACCGCGGCCGCGATCCCGCCGATCCCCAACCCGGCGGCCAACAAGGTCAAGCTTTCCAGCATCACCAACCAGCCGATCCGCTGCGGGGTGAAGCCGATCGCCTGCAACAAGCCGAACTCCGCCTGCCGCTCCATCACCGAACGCAGTTGCACCACCGCTAAGCCGAGCGTCCCGAGCAACAACCCCAAGGCCCCTAACGATTGGAAGGCTTTGAGGTAGGTGTTCTGCACCGCCAACAGATTGCGCAGGACCTCATCGCTGTGCACCACGTCCAACCCTTCATCGCTCCAACCATCCTCGAGTACCTCGGCCACTCGATCGAGTTGCTCGGAAGCCGGGGTATGAATCAGCCACGAGCGATAGCCACTCACCTCGGGGAAGACCCGCTGGAAGTTAGCTTCGCCGACCAGCAGGCACCCTTGCAGGATCGTGTTCTGCAACAGGGCAACCGTTTGGAAATACAACTGCTTGGTACCGAAGGTATAGCTAAAGACCTGGCCGACCCCACCCGTCAGGTGCAGGGCCCACATCGCCGTATTTTGATCGATGATTACCGGAATCGGCGCGGCTTGACTGCCATCGGCCTCCCGCTCCAAGGCCCGCCACGAAGAAACCAAGGCCCGCCCTTCAGGATCGCGGGCCGAGTTCGCCCAGGCGAACCGCCGATCGCTCGGACGTTGCTCCTCATAGGCAGCCATCCGCGGGCTGACCCCCAGCACCCGCGGCTGCGAGGCCTGGTAAAGGTTGTTGCAGCCGGCATCATCGCCATCCTTGACGCGAAACGGGAGGATCGTCGCCCCGGCGAGGGCGGCCGCGTTTTCCCCCAAGACTTCTTTCAAGTACCCTCCATCGCTCAGGTTCTTGGCGATCGGGACGTTGGCATCCGCCACCCCCTGAAAGCCACCGGTTCCCTGGACATCGGGAGTCGCCTCGAAGAGACTCATCGATAAGATCAACAAGGTGGCCACCGCCATCAGTCCCATCGTCAACACCGAACGCAACGGCTGGCGATAGATACTGGTCTTCGCCAAGGACGCGAGGGAGTCGGTCGAGCGGGAGAGGCGAGCGACGGCGAAGGTCGGGCGGGTGAGACGTTGCCAGGCCATACTCAACAGCCATCCCAAGGCCAGCATGCCGGCGCCGACGAAGGCTCCGCCCGCCGCCTGGCCGCGGAGATAGAAGCCGCTGCCACAAACGATCGCGACCAAGCCTAACAGGGCAAGGTGGAACCATCGCCACCAACCGCCGGCACGGCGATGCCGAACCAGGCCGCTCGCCACCCGCCCGCGCAGCAGTTGCACTACCGGTTGCCTGGCCAAGGCGCGAATGGCCCAGCCGATGGTGAGCCAAGCCACAAAAATCCCGATGGCTACGCCGAGCAGCAGACTGGGCCAGGTCATAAAGAATTGAAGGAAGGGGGCCCCGACCGCCCCGACCCACCACGAACGCAACAAGGCCAGCACCCCATAGGCGTAGGCGATCCCCAACAGGATCCCCAAGCCGCCGCCAGCCACCGACAGCAGCCAGCCCTCCAACGACAGCAATTTTCGGACACGCGCCATCGGCCAGCCCAGCGACAGCAGCAGCCCCCATTGCGAGGCCCGCCGCTCGATCCCCAGGCGAAAGAGCAACATCACCAGAATCAAAGCTGCCAGGATGACAAAGAGACTGAGCGAGAGGAAGAGCATGTCGAAAGGGGTCGTCCCCTTGGCCGCTGCCAATTGCTGCTCGCGGATGGGGAGCAGCTGCCAGCCAAGCTCGTCGAGTTTCGGGAGGATAGCCCGATGCACCGCCGCCCGCAGGCCGTCGGCCGTCGTCTGAGATTCCTTCGCGAAGCGGATCGAGCTGACCTCGCCAAAACGCGAACCGAAGAGTTTTTGCCCCTGCTTCAACGTCAAGAAGAGCTTCGGCGTCAGCCGGTGATTGGTCCAATAGTCATCGTCCGCTTTGCGGATTTCACGGGTCAAGGCGAACGGCAAATCCCAATCGCTGATCGAGGCCTGATCGGTGATTCCAGGGACTTCCGGGGTCAAGGCCGAATCGTTGAAAGGAGTCGGGAGCAGCTCGAAACGCGGCGGCCGCTGACGCCGATAACCGATCGCCGGCTCAGCCAAAGGGACCACCCCGGCCACCTTCAACGTCACCGACTTCTCCACCTCCAACCCATCGACTGTCTCCGGGAGGTAGTAGTCGATCCGCAGCGAATCACCCGCCTCGGCCGCCAGCTCTCGCGCTAGCCAGCGGTTGATGTAGACCTCATCGTCAGCCCAGGCTTCCACCGCCGGGAAATGCGGACCGACGAAGCCGATCGACGGGGTCGACAACAACCGCGGCTCGACCGCCGAGATCGTGGAGTAAGGGACCGAGACGGCGGACGTACCTCTGCCGACCACTTCGATCCCGTTCGCCAGGTAAGTCAAAATATCAGCGGCTTGCGGGAACGGCCAGCCGCGATGGATTTCGTCGACGATCACCGGCGGCAACAACATCTGGTCCGTCGTTAGCTGGTAGTAATCGTAGATCGTCGTCGGCGGTGAGTCAGCCTTTTCCGCTCGAGCCGCATCGGGAAAGACTCGCTGTACTTCCTCGAGTCGCAGGCCCAAATCCTCCAGCGTCACCGGCAACGACGGGAGCAGTCCCTCCCCCGTCGACCGCAGGAAGGCAGCGTTGACCTGACCTTCGCGATCCAGCGCCTGCTGGATGGCTTGCAGCGAGACGAACGCATTCTTCGCCGGCCGCTGGTTGCTGCGAAGGTCGAAGCGAGCGACCGAACGGTTGGGCAGGATCGACACGACCTTCAAAGCCGGAAGGCTGAAGGTTTCGGTTTCGCGCTTTCCCAAAGGACTGTCGGCGGGTACTGCGGCTTGCGCTGGCAAACGGATCGTAATACTATCGCCCGGCTGCGCCTGGAGTTCGTCGGCCATCGCCTGGTTGAGGATGACCTCGTCCAATCCTAACTCGCGCTCGTCGAAATCCTTGCCGAGCGACCAGAAAGCCGCGGTAATCCCCAACACCATCGCATTCCCGGAGAGCGACCGAGACGGGCTGCCGGCCACCTCCGGTAGCCTCCGCACCAAACTGGCCTTGGGGAACAGAATCGCCGGCACCGGGTGAGGATCGGCCGATGCAGGGAAGCCTGGAGCTTGCGGCCAAGACTCGATGGTCTGCTGCTGGAAGAAGCGAGGCGCCAGCAACAAGCTATCGATCTTTCCCAAGCGATCGGTCGCCAGGAAATGCAGCGAGCCGCGGACGCTATCGCCGACCAAGAGCGCCCCGACAATCACCGCGGTGGCTACCGCCACCCCCAGAGCCACCGGCCAAAGCATCCGCCGATGGAACCATAAGCCCTGCCGAGCAACCCCGGCCAACGACAACGACGAACTCGAAAGATCCGACCGGGGACGATTCATGGGTGGCTGAGGCTGAAGGAAGTTCGAGGGAGCGTCGGCGCAAGCCTGTATTGTAAGACGATCGCGGCTTTTGACGAGGGAGGCGAGTCCACCCGTGGCTTGTCAGCCGTTCCCTGGTCGGGCGCTGGCCATCGGCGATCACCCCACCACCGGGGAAAGGCCGCCCTCCTCCGGCGATAGCGAACGGGGATCGTCTGCGGTGATCGCATTGGGAAGGTCGGGCATCAGCAACTCCTCCAAGCGAAGTACCGGCAAACCGAAGGCGCTCTTCAAGTCGAGGAATTGCTGGTAGGCTCGCCGACGATCGATCGACGCGCAGCGGACCGCGGCCAGCATGAGATTCTTCGCGGTATGCTCGGTGGCGATGAATTCGATGACTTTGACCCGATAGCCGACCGCCTCGAGCAGCAAGGCCCGCAACGTATCGGTCAGCAACTCGGCCTGACGTTGTTTGACCAAACCAAACCGCTGCAGGCCGAGCAGCGGTGTTTCCTCTTTCTTCCAGCGGGCCGCCAACTCATGCTGGCAACACGGAGCGCACACGATCAACGGCGCTCGCTGCTGGACCCCAAGGTAAATCGCATCATCCGTGGCGGTGTCGCAGGCGTGCAGCGCGATCAGGACATCCACCCCCTGCAACTCGGTATCGCTCGCGGCTTGGGCCTGGAAATGCAAACCGGTCATGGCCTCCGCCGAGGCTTGCCGGTTGCAGAAAGCCACCAGGTCTGCTCGGCGTTCAATCCCTAGTACCTGGACCTCGCCTGGTCGCTGCCGGACCAGGTGATCGTACAGCGCAAAGGTCAGGTACCCCTTGCCGCATCCGATGTCGACGATCCGCCGCAGCGGTTGCGATCCAGCGGGTAATTCCTCGAGCAGGGAATCGAGGATCTCGACAAAACGTTCGATCTGCCGAAATTTTCCCGCCATGCTCGGCTTGACCACCCCCGTGGCTTGCGTGATTCCCAACGCCTGCAGGTAAGGACGCTGGGTTTCCACCAAATGCTGCTTGCGTCGATTGTGATCCCGTGAAGGCAACTCCTGAAAGGCGGCTTTGGCAGCGTGGAGGGTGGCTTGCCCGCGGCGATTGAAGGTGAGCTCTCGGTCTCCGGTCACCGTGAATAACCGACCGTAGCGGAAAGCCTGGCCCAACTGCGAGCGGAGATACGGCGCTAACTCTTCCAAGGTCAAGATGCGCGTACGATCCTGGGTCTCATCCTGCTCGACACACTTCAGACGCAGCCCGCTCTGTGTCGTCACGATACTCAGGGACACCTTCCGCAGCAGCGACGGTCGCTGGGCCTTCCCCAAAGTCAACTTGACGAATACCTGCGCAGCACAAGCCTGCTCGCTAGCTTGGATAAACTCGGAAACAACATCGCTCACGGGATACATCCTCTGGTTAGCCAACCTCCGCCGACGGCAACGCCCCCGACGACTTCCAACAACTGGCCGAAGCCCCCATCCAGCCTTGGCCGAAGGCGTCGAGCAGGCGAAGTGGCAGGGACGTTAGTGTAGCAGGCCTTCGGAGGGTGACAGGCCACTTTTCAACCTGACCAGATTCCTCCCAAGACCGTCGCTCCCCACCTTCCTCGCCGGTCCCCGCGGCAACGCGCTCGCCAGCTGGCGACGATCCCCCAGAACCAGTGTCACCGCGTTCACCATCCGGCAACTCATTCCGCATGGCAGGCCACAGGGTTCTTGTGAAAGGACGCGGGATGCGATAGGCTGGTCGGTCTCAGGTGGATTGGACAGTACGACTGGCGTCAAGCCATGATCGTGCCATCGTTGTTCTTTCCACGAGGATCGCCGTCTTGCTCTGCGCCGAAGACCTGAAGGTCAAAACCCTTGGCAATTGTCGTATCGATTCGCCATTGATGCCGCTGCTGGTGAAGCGGCAATCTTCGATCAATTACGCCGACGAATCCGATCGGGTGATGATCGACACCACCGCTTCTTCGTTGAGTGCTGCCCAGGTACCGATCGCCGAGATGCCTGGCCTGGAACCGGCTGGAGCCCGCAAGAAAATCTATTTCGATCCTTCGAAAACACGGGCCGGGATCGTGACCTGCGGTGGCTTGTGTCCCGGGCTCAACGACGTCATCCGAGCTTTGGTGGTCGAATTGACCAGGCTGTATCGAGTCCAGAAAGTTTATGGATTCTGCAATGGCTTCCAAGGCTTCATCGCTCGTTTTGGTAGACCGGTGATCGAATTGACCCCGGCCTTGGTGGACACCATCAATGAACATGGTGGGACCATCCTCGGTTCGTCGCGAGGGAAACAGGATCCGGTCGAGATCGTCGATTGCCTGGAACGGATGGGGATCAACATGCTGTTCGTGATCGGCGGTGACGGAAGTATGCGGGGCGCAATGTCGATCGTCCAGGAAATCGAAACTCGGGGAAGCAAGATCGCCGTGGTCGGGATCCCCAAGACCATCGACAACGACATCATGTTCATCGATCAGAGCTTCGGCTTTCAAACCGCTTTCAGCGAAGCCGCCAAGGCGATTCGGGCAGCCCACGTCGAGGCCAAGGGGGCGCCCAACGGCGTCGGCCTGGTCAAACTGATGGGACGGCATAGCGGCTTCATCGCCTGCTATGCGTCGCTGGCGATGAGCGATGCCAATTTCGTGCTGATCCCGGAAGTCCCTTTCGAATTGGAGGGGAACGACGGCTTCCTGGCCATCCTGGAACGGCGACTGGAGCGACGTGGTCATGCGGTCATCGTGGTGGCCGAAGGCGCGGGGCAGGATTTACTCCCCAGCCATCAGGCTACCGACGCCTCCGGCAATAAAAAGCTGGTGGACATCGGCGTTTACCTCCGCGAGCGGATCACCGGATATTTCCAGGAGAAGGAGGTCGAGCTCAACCTGAAGTACATCGATCCCAGCTACGTTATTCGCAGCGTCCCGGCCAATCCTTACGACAGTGTTTTCTGCATGCGACTGGCGCATAACGCGGTGCACGCCGCCATGAGCGGTCGGACCGAGATGATCGTCAGCCGACTGCATATGCGTTTCATCCACGTCCCGATGCCGCTGGCCATCCGCCAACGCAACACGGTCGACCCGCACGGCGACCTGTGGATGACGGTTCTCGAATCCACGGGACAACCACCGCACTTCGGCAGCCCTTCGCCGCCTTAGGCTAACGGTGACCGGCCAGTCGCCGGGCGATCGTCATCAGCTCGACACATTCCAAACGATCGGCGTTCTCACCAGCGGCGACTTGGGCCCGGTCAAGCATCCGCCCCCAGTCGGCTTGCGGGGCCCAGGGGCTGCGCCGTAACAGCAGACCGAATTCGGCCACCGCCTGCGCCCAAGCGAAATCGGCATCCCCGCTCGCCTGCCGGAATCCTTCTTCCTTCAAGTAGAACTCTAGCTTTCGGCTGCGGTCGACCTCCGGCAACTTGTAACGCACCTTCAGCGTCAGCCACTCGTCGGCCAACGCCACGGCCGCCGGCAAAGCTTCCACCGGCTCCCCTCCTTCCTCCGACCGGCTTCCGCTCCGGTAACGCAAGTCGTCGATCGGCGGCGTGGCTGGCTCGACGCCAGCCGGTACGATTTCATACAGCGCCGTGACACGATGCCCCGCTCCGATTTCGCCCGCATCCTTCGCATCCTGGTTGAAATCTTCGTTGGCCAAACGACGATTTTCGTAGCCGATCAAACGATAGGCGGCAATCCTGGCCGGATTGAACTCGACCTGGATCTTGACATCCTTGGCGATGGTCATCAGCGTCCCGGAGAGCTGTTCGATCATGACCCGACGGGCCTCGCGGGCGTGGTCGATCATGGCATAGGTTCCGTTGCCGCGATTGGTGATCCGCTCCATCATCGCGTCGTTATAATTCCCCATCCCGAAGCCCAGACAGGTCAAGAAGATCCGGCTCTTGGCCTGCTCTTCGACCAGCCGCACCAGCCCTTCGGTGCTGGTCGTGCCGACATTGAAATCGCCATCGGTACAGAGGATGATCCGATTGATGCCACCGGGAATGAAGTGCTCGCGGGCGATAGCGTAGGCCAACGCGATCCCTTGGCCGCCGTTGGTAGAACCGCCGGCATTCAGTTGGTCCAATGCCGACAAGATCTCCGCCTGATGATCGCCGGTGATGCTCGGCAACACGCAACCGGCAGCGCCGGCGTAGACGACCAACGCGATCCGATCGTTCTCGCCGAGCTGGCGCGCTAACATCCCGATGGTCTGCTTCACCAACGGCAACTTATTGGGTTCATCCATCGAACCCGAGACGTCGAGGAGAAAGACGAGGTTGGCTTTGCTCCGCGTTCCCCGCTCGAAATCCTTGCCTTGCAAACCGATCCGGACCAAGCGATGACGCTCATTCCATGGGCAGTCGGCCATGGCTAGCGACGAGGAAAAGAGCTCCTCCGACCGCGGCTTGGGGTAGTTGTAGTCGAAGTAGTTGAGCATCTCTTCGATGCGGATCGCGGCTGGCGGCGGCAGCCGCTTGGCCTGCATCAAAGACTGACGCAACTTGCTGTAGGAGGCGGTGTCGACGTCGACAGAAAACGTCGACAACGGCTGCCGCGTTACCTGACAGAACGGACTTTCGCTATTGGCTTCCCACCGATCCCCGGATGTCCTTGGTCCCCCGGAAAAAAATGCTGGTGGGTCCCACGGTGGGCGGAAGGCAAGCTCGGGTGGGCTGGTCGAGGCAAACTCTCCGCTCCTGTCCGACGCTTCGCTCGCCCTAGCCGCATGGCCCCGCCACACCGCCTCGGCTTCCCCCGCCGCGGTATCGAGCCCTGGTTGGCCGATGGCCGCCGAAGGGGTGGCTGGGTTGGCGGGTTCGCCCTCCGCTCCGCCGGATGATGCCCAGGCTTCCACCGCCGCCAGGCGTGGGGGATTTATCCCCACCTCGGCCTGCGGCGAGCCGTTCCCCGGACGGCCACCCGGCGACAATGCTCGCTCCCCAACGGGCAAGGGATTGGAATCTGGATCGCCCGCGGGATGGTCGATGGCCGGTGGGTCCAACCCGTCGAGTTCGGCGGGTGAACTCACCGTCCCCGCGTTGCTGGGATGCTTGTCGCTCGGCTGCGGCCGACCTCTCGATGGAACTTCAGCCATCGCCAGCACTGGAGGCTCGTCTTTCCTCGGGAACTCCTTCCCGACCCCGCCATGGCCGGTCTCCAAGCTTCCGCCGAGCATGGACACCTTGCCGACTTCGGCCAATCCGGGGCCGATAGCCTGGTCCGTCGGGCTCGCGGTGCGGTGGATCGGCGACCAAGACCACAGGCCGCTGACGAGCCAAGCGCAGGCGGCTAGGCCAGCCCCGGTGGCCAAGGCCGAGCGTGTCCAAGCGGGGAAGAAGCGACGGGGGCTGGGCGAGGTGTCGGTCGAACCTCCCGTCGGACTGCCCTGATCGAGAGTCCGTGGGGCTTCCCCCAGGCCCCCCGCCTGCTGCTCGGATTCGCTGCGCAAAGATGAGTCCGTTTCCAGACGCTGGCCAAGCCCTTCCCTCTGCGAGGGATCCCATTCCCCCCCGGGGTAGGCAGGCCATTTCCGAGGTTCAATCGTTGGGTCCGACATGAGTTTAATCCCTATTTGCTTGAATGAATCATCTGTCATCGTCGACAATCGCCATCGGCAGAAGGCTTACCGCTCGCCTTCGTGATCGCGAAGCAGCGATCGTCGCCCACAGATCGAGGCTTGACGCAACATGCCCCCGAGCAACGCAACACTCCAGCGACAGCTTTTGGGCCTGAGCTTGCAGCTCAACCCTGGCGGCCATCGGTGCATCCGCCGTGCTCGTCCGCGTTCCGGCAGCCCCAGGCTCACCAACGCCATCCAGCGTCGGCTTTCCGCCTGAGCCAAGCCAGCAGCGGGAGCGTCGTCACCATCGTCGCGCCGCGACCAGCGCGAGGCCATGTTGGAGCGCGACATCGATACTCTTCCTCCGATAAATGTCCTTCTTTCGGCAGCGGCAAGTCTCGATTCACCCGACCAAGGTTGGCACCCCGTGGCGAAGCCCAGCCTCTCGGCTGAACCTCAGGAATGTCACCGGTACACCTTCGCGAGCGGTTGCCCCAACCTTTTGCGGCAGCGTCGGGCGCAAGTCCGTAAGGGCCCCGGATGAAATTCCCCCGGGGCTTTCCGCTGCAAGTCAGCGAACGGTTTCCTTCAGCCTCGAGCGATCTTCGAGGAAGCGTGATTCATGGCCTCTGGAACCGGCTCGGCCTGCATGGCAAGGGAGCCTACCGGCGGTCGAGGACTTCGCGAAAAGTCCTCTCTTCCGCTGGCTGCACGAGAGAAGACGCAACCGCCCGCTGTTTATTCGAGGAAAAATGAAAAAATTTTCGAGATAGCGATTCACCCTCTCCAGCCGCCCATCCGATCGCCCCCAGCCGAGGGAGGGGCCAAGGCAGAGCAGTGTTGGTGTTTCGCTCAAAGAAGTCGAACCGCTTGGACCCTTTGCCCCTCGAGCTTCCGCCGGCGGCGTTCAGGCTGGGGACGCGGCTTTCGCCGAGCGTTGAGGAAGAAAGCCGAGGCCGAAGCACAAGGCCATCAAAGCCCAGAAGGTCAGGCTCTCGGGACGACGCAGGTCGTGAAAATCGAGCAGGTGCGGGACATGCTCGGGAAGTTGGAGCTTGGCTTCGGCCTCCACTGCGGGGGGCGAGGCAAGCGACTCCTCGGGGGCGGCTTCCAGCGTTGGATGGTCGTGGGCAGGAGCCACCCCTAACGGCCAATGCGTTTCCAGCCAGTGATGATAGTTCCCCGCCAGCTCTCGGCGTTCCGCTTCGAACTGATCGCAGGCTTGCTGCCAGCCCCCCAACTGCGACCGGAGCCAGGTCGACTGCCGGAAACTCCAGTCGCTGTTGCATCCCCAATCGAGCACCAGCTTCAAACCGATAACGATTACCAGCAAGTAGGCTGAGATTTCAAAGCGAGGGAAACGGTCGAGCAGTTTGATGAAGAGGGCAGCTGCGAACCGCATCAGGACGACCCCCAGGATCCCGCCGACGATCACCACCCATAGTTTGGAGGATTTCGAACCAGCCAAAGCCATCGCGGCCAGGATCGAATCGACTGCAAAGGCGATATCGGTCAACTCGATGACCAGTACCGTCCGCCAGAAAGCGGCCTGACTGTGAGCCGCTACATTGCAACTGGCCGCCCCCGACGTCGCCTGCTGCACCTGGCCTTCGTTGTACTCCGGATCGGTGACGATACTGGCCCCGATCGGAACCCGCTGCTCGATCTCCAAATTCTCGCGCTCGCGATCCAATTCACCGCCGGTAGTGGCGTCGACCAGCGCCGGTTGGCCTTCGGCATCCAACACCACCTTGTTGTCGACCTCTTCCTCGGCTTCGACCAACAAATGTTTTAAGGCAATAAAAATTAGATAGCCACCGCCGAGCAGCTTGGCGATGGTCCATTGCAAAAGGAAACCTGCCAGCAGGATCGCCAGCACGCGAAAGACGAAAGCCCCGAGCAGGCCGTAGGATAAGGCTCGCGTTCGAAGTTCTTTCGGCAGCCGTTTGGCCAACAACCCCAGCACTAACGCGTTGTCGATCGACAGCAACCCTTCGAGCAGGATCAAGAGGCCGACGACGATCAGGTCTGGCCAACCGATCGATTGTCCCAAGATATTGACATCCGCCAGCAGCAGGATCGAGATTTCGGGCATTCCAGGCTCACTTCTTATTTCCTTGCTCGCACGCGTCTCGCATCCGAGCGATCACCAACCCTCAAGGGCCCCAGGATATCCGAGCTCGTTGTTTTCAGGGAGTGCGAAGGGCGATGCCCCTCGGAAAACTTTCGATGTTTCCGGTGGGTGGGAAGGGCCTTCTCCCCGTCCACGCTCGACCGGTGCTGGCCGACCAGCTCCAGGTCGGACTCGGCACACCACCGATCGAGCTGCTCTTCCGGTGGCCCTAGCCGGGATGGTTCCTAGCCTACCGGTCGTTTGGCCGTGGGTAGCCCCGGCAGGGAAACGACGCAGCTATACTGGGGAGGGGTGGTACCCGAGGCTAAACTTTGCCGATATTCTTGCCGACTCGAGCCGAACGGATGGCGGTCGCACCCATGAAAGAGTTGATGGATTCCTTAGAGCGTTGCTTGACCAATCGCGACGGGGATTCGGCCTGCGTTGGCTGGCCGAACTCGGCCGAGGCGAGTGTCCAGGATTCTTCGTTCCTTCAGATTTTACGCCAGATCCATCGGGGGGCAGCCGCCGTTCGCCGCGACGCGCCGGACCTCGCCGAAAAGATCGAGCAGTCGTGGCATCAGGCGCGGCTGCTGACGAGCGCCCAACCCTCGCCGATCCTGGCGATCGCCGGGATCCTCAATGCGGGCAAGACGAGCCTGGTGGCGGGGTTCCTCTCGGCTGCCGGACGCCGACGGCTTTTGATCGGCCAGGCGAATTCGCAGGGCACCCATCGTTTCGTCGTCTGGCTCCCCGAAAGCTGGCGGCGTCAGCCGGGCTTGTGGGAAAACGTCCGCCGACAGCTGCGGACCATCTTCGGTCAGGAGGCGGAAGAGCTCTCCGAAGAACCGGCCGAAGCCCTTCGCCAATACAACAGCCGCGATACGGCCCGTCCCTCGACGGAGGCTTTCCAAATCCCGTTGATCGCCACCGATCCCGCCCTGGACGCTTGGAACATCGGCTTGATGGATTGCCCCGACATTCAGACCGGGATTGTTCCTCCCCGGCTGACCACGGCGGCTTCGCTGGCATCGCCGCCGCTCAATGCCTGGCAAGCCAGCGAGGCGGTCACCCAGATCGCCGGGCAACGCCAAGCGACCCTGCAGCGGGCGTTGCATGTCGCTTCGGCCTTTGTCGTCGTTACCTCGGCCAATGCCTTACAAGATGAATATGTCGAGCGTCTGCTGTCGTTGGCTGTCCAGGAAATGCCGACCCTAAAAACGATCCTGGCGGTCAATCGTGTCCCGCGGCGTTATGCCATCGGTGAGGTTGCGACCGATGTCCGGCGGGTCTATGAGCGTTTCCAGCTTTGGCGGTGCTACCTGGCTTACCATTTTGAAGGACCGCTGGGGCGGGAACGCCTTCCGGTTCTCCCCCCGACCCTCGGTCGCCTTGCCGAGCAAGCTTTCGGACCGGACCTCCCGCTCTTTTTCCGTATCGATCATCCCGACGCCGCCCAGCCCCCGGCCGCAGTCCCCGCCACCGACTTTCTGGTCGCCTTGGGAAGCCAGTTGGATCCCGGTCAATTGTCGCACGACCTGCTGCGATCGATCCTGGCCAACCTCCAGCGGGACTGCCGCCACGGCCTGCAGCTGATTGAAGCCGCCGTCGCGGAATCGCAGCAGCGAAGGGAGCGTCTTCAGCAGATCCTGGCGGAGGCCTGTTTGGGACTTTCCTTGGTCGAGTCGGCCGACGCCGCGGCGTCTGGCAGTCGCCTGCGCCTGCAGGTCTCCCGCGAAATCGTGTCGCAGATCGGTGAGAGCTTGGAGCGGACCGCTCCCTGGTGGGCCTGGCCCGGCCGCCGCTTGACACGCTGGTCGGAGAACCTTCGCCAATGGACGAACCAAGTCACCCAATGGGTGGCCTTGCCGGGCTGGGTCAGCGACCGGCTCGAAGCCACCAGCCGTTGGGTTCGCGCCCGCTGGCGTGCGGGCGAAGGGGCTCGCGTCATCTCCGCCCGCGCGTTCCAGGAGCAGTTGGCGAGGGTGGATCGGACGGGGGAATTCGTGGGTGAGCAGGCTCCCTACCGCCAGCAACTCCCAGGGCAGCTGCACCGGATTCTCGAGCGTTTTCAACAGGAAAGTCGCACCCGACTGGAAGACGAGCCGTTGGATGCTTACACGCAGCAGTTGTGGCAGCGGATGGATTGGAAACAGCGGTGGTGGACCGGGCTGGCCCCGGCCGGCTTACTGTTTGCACCGCTGCTGGCCGTCGTCATGCTGCCGATGGACTTCGGCGGTTCGACCGTCCTCGTCTTCGCCTCGCTCAAGGAATTGCTCTTCGCCGGCGTCGCTGGTCTTGGGATGGCGATGATGAACAGCGATCAGATGCCGAAGATCGCGGAAGAGGAGGCCGCTTGGCAGCAGGTGAGTGATCTGTTTGCCATCAGCTGCGATGAATTCGCCATCGAGCGACCAGCCGCCGACGAGTTGCCTCGGCTGACCGTCGACCAGACCACGCGTCCACTGCTTCCCAGTCGCCTGCCGCTGCCCTCAGGCCACGGGGCGCTCCAGCATCGCCATTTCATCCTCCATCCCGAATTCAGCGCACGGTTGGAAACTGTCCTTTCGACACTCGACCAGCCAGCCTCTTCAGGAACTTAATCATGGATAGCTCTCGCGAGCTTGCACAAGCCACGACCCTCTCCGCCCGCATTCGCGAGGCAGCCGATCTGGTGCTGGTCGACCAGCCGGTGCTCTCCGGCATCCATCAAGCCTGCTTGGAATACGAGCAGCGCAGCCGCGATATCCTGCTGGGCCGGGGGCTGCCGTCGCTGACCATCGCCGCCATCGGCGGGAAAGGGCAAGGCAAATCCTGGGTGTTGCGGCAGTGGATCCTCGACCAGCGCATCCGCCAGCAACTGCCCAGCGGAGTACTGGCCCACGAAGCGACCGCAGAACTCTACTGGATCGGTCCCACCCCGCCGCTGGAACTGGATCGTCATTGCGAGAAATTCATCCATTGCCCGGAGCCCGCCCTGCTCGACCTGTCGACCCCCTACCTGCTGTTGGACATGCCGGGGATCACCGATGCCAATCCGCGAGCGGCCGAGTTAGCCCATCAAGCCCTCAGCATGACCCCGATCCAGCTGCTAGTCATTCGCCGCGACCAGTTGCGATCGAGCGTCACCAGCCCACTGGTCAATCGAAGCGATGGGGTCCTGTGTGTCCCGATCATCAACGGGATCTCGCCGCGCGAATACCGGCTGGACCCGCCTCGTCCCGAAGCGAGCGACCAGCCCCCTGGTTTACCTCCTGACTTGGCCGCCGACCTCGAAAGCTGGTTGCGGATGTTGCGGGAAAGCGCACCTCTGACCAAAGTCCTACCGCCGATCTTGCTCGAGGATTTCGAAGCAACCGGCGATGAAGCGATGGCCGGCGAACGTTTGCGTTACGAGCTGGCGCGGCGATTGCGTCATCCATCGCTGTCTGCCTTGAGCCAGACCAAGGAGCGGCGGCTGGCTGCCATCGCCGGTCGGCTTCGCCATCAAGTCCATCGACTGATCACCGAACAAACCCCACAACTTGCCTTGGCGGTCCAGCGCTTCACTGCGGAAGCCGATCGCCTCCCCACCCAGGTCATCGAATCGGTGCTCGGTTCGCCGCTGGTGCTGGAAACCGCGGTGCGGGCACGGTTACGAACCCAACTCGTCAACGATACCAGTCCCTTATGGTTTCCCTATCGAACCACCCTTTCCTTGCTCGCCTTGACGCAAGGCGCCTGGGATCGGTTGCTGCTGGCCATGACCGGTAGTTTACCCTCGCTCTTTGGTACCCTGGTGACCTGGGCCCGGAATATGCATCAGGCGCGACAAGCCAGCTGGGAAGTTCAACAAGGCCTTCACCAACGCCTGCAGCGTCAGGTCCACGAACAGCTGAACCCTCGCCTCGAACAGTTCCATCGGACGCTGGCCCACCTCCCCGCGTCCAGCCACGGGCAGCCGAAGGTCACGTCGAGTTCAGTCCAACTGTACGGGTCCGAGGAACTTCAGTCTCGGTGCCAGGAGCTCTTCGAGCAGTTTGCCGCTCGTCATCGCAGCCCGCGATGGCTCTTGACTATCCCCGCCTTGATCGGTTCCATGCTCTTCTGGAGTCTGATGCTCGGCCCGATCGTTTCCATCTACCGCCAGTACTTCATCGCTTGTTACGACGCCTTGATCCAGCGGCAAGCGGTGCTCGATGCATTCCCGCACCCCAGCCCGACGCTGCTGCTCACCAGCGGCCTGCTCTCCTTCCTGCCCCTGCTCCTGTTTGCCATGATCGTGCTGGCCACCTTCCTCCATCGCGCGAAATTGCATCGGCTTTCGCAGCGTCTGCTCGATGAGCACCACTCGCTGGTGGAGGAGCTACGACGGGCCGGCATCCTGCGGATCGCCGTCAACGATCCATGGCTGGAAAAAGCCCAGTTCCTGGCGAACCTGGAGCCGGCCCCCTCGACAGGATCCACGGAGCCTTGAAAACGATTCGACCGACCTACGTGACCCGATGGACCAGCCAGTCTCCCGCGGCTATTTCCGTCATCGAGCTGGATGGCCCTCAAGCTTTGGAGTGGTTGCAACGCTGCTGGCATGCCGCTCATCCCCGTCCCCTCCATCTCGACGAAATTCGCTATGGGCAGTGGCGAGGCGCCGATCCCATCCCCCGGGCAAACCTCGCTTCGAAGGGAGCAGGAGGGGTGAGCCAAGCGGCAGCCTATGAGGACGTCGTCGTTTGCCAAACGGGCCCCGAGCGGCTGGAGATCCACGCCCATGGCGGGAGGATGGCTGCTCAACGCATTATCGACGAACTCATCCGTTGCGGGGCTGTGCCGCTGTCGGGTTTGGAAAGCCGCGACCGCCAGCACGAAGATCCGTGGACCCGCGCTGCCTGGCGGGAGCTGCTGGAGACCACCACCCCACGGACCACCGCCATCATGCTCGATCAAGCGCGTGGGGCCCTGGCGGCTGCCCGTGTTCAGATCGAGGCCGCCATCGCGGCGGGGGCGACGGCGGAAGCCCTGCCGGCTATCGATCGCCTGCTGGCCTTCGCCGAGCTGGGACAGCACCTGACTCGCCCCTGGCAGATCGCGGTTGCCGGCCCACCCAACGTCGGCAAGAGCAGCCTGCTCAACGCCATCCTGGGTTACCAGCGGGCGATCGTTACCCCCGCGCCCGGAACGACCCGCGACCTGCTAGCCGAGCAGGTTAGCCTGCTCGGCTGGCCCTTTCGCCTGATCGACACCGCTGGGCTACGTCACACCGCGGATGCCGTCGAGCAGATGGGGCTGGAGCAGGCCCACCAGGCGATTGTCGCCGCCGACCTGACCCTCTGCCTCATCGACCCCTGCGAGGGCTGGACTGGCTGGCATGACCAACTGGCGCGGGAGACAAGCACCAGGCTGCTCTTGGTCCACACCAAGTCCGATTTGGGTTGGCCGCTACCGTCGCTACCGGACCTGGCGTGTCAGGCCGTCTCGGTCAGCGCCCAGCGGGGGGAGGGTTTGGAAGGTCTGTATGCGGCTATGGTGGCCAGGCTCGTCGGTCATGACCCGCCAGCCGGAACCGCTGTTCCTTTCCGCACCGAACAGCTTCAATACCTGCGAACGCTGCGGGCTCAACTACTCGAAACGTAGGTGCTTGACCGACTCACCCGAGTCCCGCAGTTCGATCAGGGAATCGATGCCGATCGCCAGCTGGGCGTCGACGTAGCGTTGGTTGACATCGCGGTCGCTGCGAGCGGTCTTCACCCCTTCCGGCGTCATCGGATTGTCGGAAACCAGCAGCAGGGCTCCTTTGGGGATATGGTTAGCAAAACCGACGACGAACAAGGTCGCCGTCTCCATGTCGATCCCGATCGCGCGGGACTTGACCAGATACTCCTTGAAGGCGGCATCGTGCTCCCATACCCGGCGGTTGGTGGTGTAGACCGTCCCGGTCCAGTAGTCGAAGCCGCGGCGAGCGATGGTGGCTGACACGGCCGCTTGCAAACGGAACGACGGGAGGGCCGGAATCTCCGGCGGGAAATATTCGTTGCTGGTCCCTTCACCGCGAATCGCGGCGATCGGCAGGATGAAATCGCCGATCTTCGTCTTCTTCAGGCCGCCGCACTTCCCGAGGAACAAAACCGCTTTGGGTTCGACCGCGGCCAGCAGATCCATGACCGTCGCCGCCATGGCGCTCCCCATGCCGAAGTTCATGATGGTGATATTTTCCGCCGTAGCCGACTGAATGGGGAACCCTTCGCCGACAATCGGCACCCCGAACCGCACGGCGAACAACGACACATACTGCGAGAAGTTGGTCAGCAGGATGTATTTGCCGAAATCACCCAAGTCCCGGCCGGTGTAACGCGGCAGCCAGTCCCGCACGATCTCCGACTTATCCTTCATCTCCGGCTCGACTTCCTCTCTCCAAGCCCTGCTGTGTTTTGTCCGACGGCTAGCCTCGAAATACTTTAGACTCTCGGCTAGATTACGTCGATGAGAGCAAGCGCCTTCCTGTGTTCCTTCCCTTTACCCGAATCGAGTCGGCGATGAAGACCGTAGAGCATGATCTGGTAGTCTTGGGGGGTGGACCCGCGGGTTACGTGGCCGCTATCCGCGCCGCCCAACTCGGGTTCAACGCTGCCTGTATCGACGAAAACCCTAAGTTTGGCGGGACCTGCCTGCGGGTCGGCTGTATCCCCAGCAAGGCGCTGCTCGAGTCGAGCCACCTCTACCACGAGGCGCAGCATGGGTTGGGCAAGCATGGAATTCAACTCGGCGAGGTCAAGCTGGATCTAGCCTCGATGATGGGCCGCAAAAACCAGATCGTCGAGACGCTAACCGGTGGCATCGACCTCCTCTTCAAAAAGAACAAGGTCACCGCCTACCGGGCGCGAGGTCGCTTCCGCGATGTCGATTCCATCGTCGTCGAGGGGGCTGGTGAACCGACGCTGCTCAAGGCCAAGCACTTCCTGATCGCGACCGGGTCACGCCCGGCTTCGATGCGCGGCGTCGAGGAAGATGGCCAGCGTATCGGCAACAGCACCTCGGCCTTGCAGTACGAGGCGGTCCCTGAACAGCTGGTGGTCATCGGTGGCGGCTACATCGGCCTGGAATTAGGGAGCGTCTGGTCGCGGTTGGGAGCAAAGGTCATCGTGCTCGAAGCGATGGATCGCATCCTGCCAGGGCTGGATCGGGAATTGGGGCAACTGGCTCACCGCACCTTCACCCGCCAGGGACTCGAGTTTCGGACCGGTGCCTGGGTGGAAGAGGCGAAGACTCAGCAGGACAAGTGCGTCGTCCGCTGCCGCGGCATGGAACCGATCGTCTGCGATCGCGTACTGCTGGCAACTGGCCGCGTCCCCAACTCCCAGGACCTGGGGCTGGAAAGCCTGGGTATCGAAACCGACCGCCGCGGCTTCATCCCGGTCGATAACGATTATCGAACCGCCGTCAAAAACATCTACGCCATCGGCGATGTCATCGGCGGCGCCATGCTGGCCCACAAGGGGATGGAGGAAGGGGTGGTTTGCGTCGAGAAGCTTGGAGGAATCCACAGCCATCTCAATTACGATGCCATCCCCGCCATCGTCTACACCCATCCGGAGATCGCCATGGTGGGCAAGACCGAAGAGCAGCTCAAGGAAAGCCAGATCGCCTATCGCAAAGGGGTTTCCGCCTACGCGGCGAACGGCCGCGCTCGAACCTTGGGGGAAATCGAAGGTCGGGTCAAGATCCTGGCGGACGCCCACACGGACCGGATCCTCGGGGTGCATATCATCGGCCCTCGAGCGGGCGACTTGATCGCCGAGGCTGCCGTCGCCATCGAGTTCGGTGCCAGCAGCGAGGATATCGCCCGCTGCTCTCATGCCCATCCCACTCTGGCCGAGATCTTCCACGAGGCTGCTTTGGCGGTGGACGAACGGGCCATCCATTCGGCCTAGGGGGACCGTCAACCGTGACGCTTCGAGTCCTGATCGCCGATGAGCAGACCGCCCGCCCGCTCGAGGATGACTTGGCCGCCCGCCTGCAACTGGCGGTTCAACGAATCACCAAGGATCATGGCTATGGTCGGGGTGAGATCAGTATCGCCGTCGTCGATGACGCAACCATCCGGGAACTCAACCGGCACTACCTGCAGCATGACTGGGCTACCGATGCCATCACCTTCCCCTTGGAAGATGACGGCGATTGGTTGGAAGGCGAAATCGTTGTCAGCCGCGAGACGGCCGATCGTATCGCCGCGAACCTTCCCTGGACGGCTGACGACGAACTGTTGCTGTACGTCATCCACGGCGCGCTGCACCTGGTGGGATTCGACGATCAAGACGAAGCTGCGCAATGCGCTATGAAAGCCGCCGAACGCAAGTATCTGATGCTTCTCGATGTCCCGCATGCGGAAAGCCATGCTTGACGCGCTAGCTTGGGCGAAGGAAGGCCCTGCGCTCCCAACAAGGCGCCGGCGCTAAGATCGTCGATAAACACGTCTGCAGGTTGACGTCGACGGGCTGTGCCCGCGAACTCCCCCACCGCCGGTTGCTGGACCAAGATGGGCTGGAACCAAAGCCTTTGCTGAGTCTTTGGCAAGGCCCCGGTCGAGTGGTGAACGAACTCGGAACAGGCTATGATGCGAGCTTGTCGGGAATGCAAACGCTTGGCGGCCGCCCGACGCTCGGAGAGCGATCGAAGTTGGCTGCCGCCGGGTTGACGGATGGCCCGTCAGCCTCGCCCAGTCGGACCAAGCCGTTCAGCCCCTGCCCCGAGGATTACAACGAGGATCATCATGCGAGGTTCAGGTGGCACCGAAGGTGGGGTCGGCCTTTTCACCATCGGTTTTGTCCTTTCCATCGTTTCGCTCTACTTTTTCTTCGACTCGGTGCAGGTCACCACCCGCGGCAACGGACTGTTCACCGGGATGATGTACCGGGCGGTGGGGGATGGGGCTTTCGGCACCGCCTCGATGGGCCTGGTCTTCCTCCCCTTCTTCCTCGGGGTCATCGCCTTGTTCTATGACGCCAGACCGGCTTGGGCCTGGTACCTGATGTGGGTCGGGCTGGGGATCCTGGTGGTGGAAATCCTCAGCCAGCTGACCTTCATTTTCAACCTGCGGGCCTCCTACCTGCTGCTGGTCCTGGCCACCTTTGCGGCTGGGGTCGGGATGATGCTGCGTTCCTACCGAGCGATCGAAAGCTCTCCCCGCGATCGCTCCCAGGATCCAACCGACGACGAACATCACCGCTCGCGGTAAGTCCTCCGCGGCGAGGCGGCTAGCCTCCGAGGGAGAGCCAGCAGCCGGACGCGCCGCATCGTGGAAAATTGTCGGGGCTCGGACCACCCGGGCCACTGGCGGGAAGACGGGCTAGCGAGCGGGCCTAGCGGCGATCGAGATAGCGGTTGACGATCGCCTCGAGCAGCTCCTGCCGGCCGCTGCGGTTCGGCGCCGCCTCTCCCTTCTCGAGCATCAAGGTTTCCAACTCCTTGAAGCCGACGACGCCGCTTTCGATCTGTCGCCCCAAGGGGCTATCCCAGCTGGAATAACGCTCGGACACGATCTTGTCCAAAGCTCGATCGGCGCGGATGGCGGCCGCGACTTTCAGCCCGCGGGCGAAGGCATCCATCCCCCCGATGTGCGCGTAGAAGAGGTCGATCGGTTCGAAACTTTCCCGTCGGACTTTGGCATCGAAGTTTACCCCGCCGGGAGCCAAACCATACTTGAGCAAGACAAGCATGATCTGCGTCGTCAAGTAATAGTCGGTGGGAAACTGATCGGTATCCCAACCCAACAGCAGGTCGCCGGTATTGGCATCGATCGACCCCAAAGCTCCCTGCATCCCGGCATACTCCAGTTCGTGCATCATGGTGTGCCCGGCCAAGGTGGCGTGGTTGGTTTCGATATTCAACTTGAAGTGCTCGGTCAGGCCGTAAGCCCGGAGGAAGTTAAGGCAAGCCGCCGCGTCGGAGTCGTACTGGTGCTTGGTCGGTTCCTTCGGTTTGGGCTCGATCAAAAATTGCCCGGTGAAACCGATCTCCTTGGCATAGTCGACCGCCATGTGAAAGAAGCGGGCCAGATGATCCAACTCGCGCTTCATCTGGGTGTTGTACAGGCACTGGTAGCCTTCGCGACCTCCCCAGAAGACATAGTTTTCCCCCCCCAATTCCTTGGTGACCTCCAAGGCTTTCTTGACCTGAGCGGCGGCGTAGGCGAAGACCTCGACATTGCACGAGGTGGCCGCCCCGTGGACGAAACGCCGATGGCTGAACATGTTGGCGGTGCCCCACAGCAGCTTGATGCCGGTGTGGGCCTGCTCCTCTTTGAGGACGCGCACCACCGCATCCAACTGGGCGTGCGTCTCGCGCAGGCTGGCCCCTTCCGGGGCGACGTCCCGATCATGAAAGGCATAGTAGGGCGCCCCCAATTTCTCGATCAGTTCGAAGGCGACTCGGGCGCGGCGGCAAGCGTTTTCTACCGACGGGCTGCCGTCATCCCAAGGGCGCTCCATGGTCTCGCCACCGAAAGGATCGCTCCCCGTACCGCGGAAGGTATGCCAGTAGGTGATCGAAAATCGCAGGTGCTCAGCCATCGTCTTCCCTTCGATGACCTCCTCAGCGTTGTACCAGCGGTAGGCCAGCGGGTTGTCGGAGTCAGGGCCTTCGTAAGGAATTTTGGGGACATCGGGAAAAGCGGACATGGGAGGATCCTTGTTGTATGGAGGAACGCCGAGCGAAAAAGGGTGGGCGGCGCCCGATGGACCTTGATCGGTTTCCGCAGAGTCCGGGCAGCGGCGGGAAATCGCTCCAGGAACAGCGTCGGGCCAGGCCGACCACGCTTCCCTATGTTCCCGCCGGTAGCCCCTAAAATCCAGGAGAAGTTGCGCAGCCTGTCATAGATTTTTCACCGCCCGGCGGAGGCTGATCGAGCTACAATACGGCAGAATCACTGGCTTTTGATGGGACC
>JBILTQ010000280.1:0-7553 GCA_044371435.1 Pirellulaceae bacterium
CGACCAATATGGCCCCGATCTGTTCAACGCGTTTGCTCTCGATTTTGCCAGGCGGCACAAGCAGCAACCGTTCTTTATCTACTACACTTCGGTACTAACGCACGGACCGCATGTAGAAACACCTGATCCCGAAAAACCCGAACAGCGTCGGCCGGCCGGCTTCCAGTCCAACTTGGAGTATTTGGATTTCATCCTAGGTCAATTACGGACAGGCTTAGCGGCCGAGGGGTTAGCCGACAACACCTACCTCTTCCTCATCGGTGATAACGGGACGGCGGGAGATGGGAAAGGGACAGTCACCGAGTTGGGGGCCCGTGTTCCTGGAATCTTCGTCGGCCCGGGCATTCGCCGGGGCCTGGTGACCAAGGCCCTAGCTGACCTGACGGATATCATGGCTACCCTGGCAGCGATTTCGGGAGCAACACTACCCGCGGATCGTCCCTTCGACGGCTACGATTTGATGCCGGTCCTCCGCGGGGAAAAAGAGAAACACCGCGATTGGATCTACAGCCATCTCGATGATGGCCGTCTATTGCGCGATGAACGATGGTTATTGCAGATCGGTATGCATGGCCAAGGCCAAGTCTTCTATGACTGTGGCACCAGTCGCGATGGATCGAATTACCGGGATGTCACCGCCTCTGCGGATCCAGTGGTCTTGCAAGCCCGCGCGCGGTTCGACAGCATCCTGGCAAAGCTTCCTATGCCCACCCCCAACGGAGTCGATAAGAATACCCCGAAAATCAAGGGGCAGAACCGGCAGGAAAAACGCCGACGAAAGTCAGCGGCTTCTTAGCCCCAGCCAGAGACGCTCGCCCCTCCACGGGTGAATTCCACGCGGCTAGCGATGGTAGCGACGATCGGCTAGCGGAGCCATTGACCGCGAAGAAACGCTTCCTTCGGCCAGGCACGAGTGGCACAGGACTTGAAAGCGACTCCGCTTGGCCCCCCCGATGAACACCCTCATGACGATGCGTTCCATCGAGGTCCCAGGCCACGAAAGGAAGCGTTCCGCGACAGGACCCGGCGGTAGGCCTTGGCCTCAAAACCCAATCGGTAAGGACTCCCCGGCATGGAGCCGCGTGTCGGCCGTCACTGCCGTTGCCCCCATCTGCTCCGCGGATGCGGCGGACATCGCGGGAATTCGCTGGAGCGTAAAGTAGGAAACCGGCACGCGCAGCCGCCCCCATTGCAGGTAGGCTCGTCCTAGGAGAAGGTCTTCGTCTACCTGCACCAGGTCATCCACCAGCCACCGCGCCGGATCCCAGCCAGGATTACTGCCCATCGAGTAGTCCAAGACGGTTGCCTCGCGGGCCACGATCGCAAAATCCCCCCGCCGGTGAAAATCGCCCGTTCGTCGATCGATCCTGGGTTGCCACCCATGACAGGCTAGCTGCTCGATCGGTACTTGTTCAACCAGAATGTTCGAACCGCGTCCGATGACGGAATCGCAGCCCGACGCCTGGGTATCGAAGTCTTTAATGAATTGCCCGACCCCGGCTAGGCTCAGGCCCATCCCGCGATTGATTCCTTGCCACTGGCCGTGCAGGGCAGCTGGCGTTGGTGCCGGGCAACTCTCTAGCCAACCATCCAACTGCTGCCGAGGCTGCGTCAGCAGTTCGACCGCACGGGGACTGGAAATCGGCGATGGCATACCCAATGCCGTTCGGCAATTCCAGTGGACGATGGAGCGATGGGTACGCAGGCGATCGGCGAAGCGTTCTGCCGCATCCGGATTATTTTGACACCCCACCACCAGCCCAAGCCAGACCATCCCCAACCGCACGAGCATGTCTTGAAAGGGGAGGTAGCGGGAGCATGGCATCATACAAATCATCCTTGACCATTCTTCTTTCGGGCACAGGCAAAGCGTCGACCGACCAAAAGAATGAACTTTTCCTGGGGAGGCCCGGTGCGGGCGAGGCTCGCTGACAAACGGTAGGTATCCCGAAGAAAAACAGGTCTGGGAGGCTTCTGACGATTGGCTGGTCGGCTCTTCAACCTACCTAAGGAATGAACGCGACTCCTACACCCGATCCCGGGAAAGTGAAGGCCTTGCATCCCCCCATATGGCATCTTTCCCGGTGACAGGAATCCATCCTCGACGTGCCTGTTCGCCAGCGGGCCAGGTTCCTGGCAAAACAACGGCTGCAAAGCGGCCCGCGAGAGAACCAGGGAGCAATCCAGAATGACAGCCAGCGGCCGACGACGGCTTGGCTCGAGGCCGTCCCCTACCTGGCTCGGGTCGACGCAAGTCTCGCAACGGCCAAGGAGGATCAGCCCCGCGATTGCCGTTGGCTGCATGGTGAACTGATCGATTGCATTCAGGAACGCCGTCCAACGAGCGCCACCTCGCAAGGCAGTCGCGACAGACCGCGGGCTTGACTCCAGCCTCCAGGCGGACCAATGGCGACCCGCCCCCAGCTGAACACCTGTCTACGCCCACGTCTCGGGTGGTAGGCAGAGGATATTTGGCGACTATCTTGATGGAGTTGGCAGAAATTGCCGCGGGGCAAAATGGCAGGAGAATCGAAGGGGTTCATGGGCTTTCCGAAGAGATGGCGTCGGCGTTTAGGGCCGAAGGCTTCTTCCAGGTGAACCTCTCGATCCGAACGTCTTTGTCCCATCGAAATAACCGTCGATGGAGAATGTCACCAGGGGTTTGTCCATGAGTCTTAGGGAGTCTCATGGACGGGGATAGCGAAGCCGTACACCTTTGCAGGTAGCTATGGCGAAACCTCGCTACGGCAAGCGGCAGGCCAGTCAGCCGACAGTCGCTTGCCACCCTTCGGGTCCGTTCACCAACAAGCGACGTGGCTTCCATCTCAGAGACGGGGAGGGTAAACGATGTCGAGTGAAGACTGCGACCACCAAGACTGGCAACGGAAGTGCAACCGCAACTCGGGACTGGATTTACCGCATACGGCAACTCTTTGCGAACGGCGTTGAAGATCATGCCTCGCGAGTCGCTGTTCGTAGCCCAAACTTCTCCCCCGGATGCGGCTTCAGAAACCGAAATGGATTCGGCTGCCCCCCACACCATAGCTCACCGCGTGTGCCTTGCGCCCGAGTCGTTATCGAGACTGTCGAACCGTTGGCCTCGAAGAGTGCGATCCTGCTGCGACAGCGCGTGGGGTGATCTTTTCTGTTTATCGCTCGTGGTGCTGAATTTCGGCTTCTGGTGGCTAGGGCAACATTATCAACACCCCCTGGACCCGCTATCGGTGATCGCCATCTATCGGATGGAGCCAGGTTATCATCCGCTGATTCATGCTTTCACTCTCCCGACCCTTGGCGAGACAGTACTCTACGAGTCCTATGGACAGGGACTTCGTTACATGCCGATCCCGAGTTTACTGCCCTTCGGCTTGATGACCGCGATCCTCGGACCAACCGGCTTTATCGCGACAGACCTGCTCTTGCCAGTCGCCTTCTATTACCTTGCCCGCTGGTTCGCGGCCCTGCTAAGCGGAGACATGATCATCGCTCGTCTCTTCGCTGTGGTGTGCACGCTGCGAATGCATAAAATTCTGGAGGCGGTGGCCGGGTTTGCCTTCCCGATGATCTGGGGGAATAAAATTCCTAGGCCTTTCCTGGCCGAGCTCTATGTTCTGGCAGTGCTGTGCTTGCTGCTGGCTTTGATCCTACAGCCCGACCGGTTATCGCGCAAACGCTGGCTTGGGTTAGCGGTAGCCATGGGCCTGGTCGCCCAGTCCCAGTTCTATTTTTTGCTTCCTTTGGTCGCTGCAGCCGTTTCCGTGGCCTGGCTGACTTTCCTAGACAACGGCCGCGCGTGGAGCAGCCTGCGTCCGGTACTGATCACGTGGTGGTGTTCCAGCCTGGTAGGCTTGCTGGTAGTGCTACCGTTCATCGTTCAGCGAGCCTGTGAGAACGATGAGATTCCAGCTCGGATGGGGCTGATCCCCATGGAGTGGCAGGCGATGCCTGGTTTGCAGAAGTTCTATGGCGATAACCACGAGAACAACGCTTTCCTGGCTTTTGCCTTGGCCGCCGGCGTTCTGGCGATCGTCGCCTGGTGGGTCGAGCATCATCCTGATGCCAAACTTACCCGTAGTTACCGAAGGGTCTGCGGTCTCTTTTTCCTCTTGATAAGTGTCGCAGCCATCGGCCCGTGGTTGGTAGTCTTGCTCACCCATGAAATGCTACTGATGCATCACTTTGAGAAAGCCTTGATCGCGCTCTGCTCCTACGGTTTCCTTGCCGGACTTTTGATGCTCTTCGGCTTGTTGCAATCGCGATCCATCCGGCCGTCATGGATGGCCTGGATTCCTGCCGCGTTGGGACTGGCCATCGCATTCCTGTTCCCGGCTCATCTCTGGCATCATTTTCACGTCTCTCCGGCTCCGCATAATGGTGTTTGGGACACTACTTTTCGCGATGACGGTCAAGCTTACCGCGAGGAGTTTTCCAAGCTTACCCGCTTTCTCGAAACGCGTGCCGCAGCCGGAGATAAGGTGATCGCTTCCTTCGACACCCAAGTCAATGCCTGGTGGTCATGCTATGGTGGAGGTTTTGTCTATAATCCTGACCCCACCAATTCCCTGGCCAGCAATCAACATCTCGAAGCACGTGTTCTCGAAGTTGCCAACCTGACCGGGATGACGGAAGCCGAATTTCGTCGGTGGATACGAGATCCCTACAATATTGTCTATTTCCTGCTTCTCCATCGATATGCAGCAACCAAGCATTTTCTGGCCAGCAATCTTTCGGATTACCACCAAGAAGACCTGTGGCGTCTGAGCTCGCCCAAGACGCGTTACATCGAGGCCAATCTCTTCGCGATGCCTCGGAGCGAAGAAGAACGGCTAACCCAAGCCTTTCAGGCTTTGCCTGATAACCTTCCAAGTTACCGCTTGGATCTACTGGTTTGTCCACGGGCGATCGCCGGAAAACCCGATAGTCGTCGATTTGAAAGGATTTACACGAATCGCTTGTTTCAGGTCTTTCGTCCGCGATAGTGCCGCCCAGCCGTTGCCGCGAAGGGTCATCGCGTTCCCAACAGTAGACAGCCATGCCGGTTACTGGTAGCTGCGATCATCGCCCAAGAGTTCGCCTTTCCTTGAACCTCGCTCGTGGTCAAAAAGCAACGACTCAAGCCATTGGTTACGGAAGACTCCGCCGGAATCATAGCGTTGGCAGACATCGCGAAAGGTGGGCAGCTCAGGATAGAGCTGGGCAAGCTGTGCTGCGAGATGCGGTTGGATTTTCCCCCAATGGCAACGCGCCTGAAACCGTTGAAACATGGTGTGAGCCATGAGGCTGGCGAACTGCAGGAAGCCCTCCCGCTGCCTTGGCGGATCATAGCTGATGAAACTCAACGCATAGTAATCCTCGTCGCCACCGCTGGACATCGAGAGGCAGGTATCGTCGGGTACGACGCGTCGAATGCAAACAGGATAATGGTGGGTATAACGGCCGCGGCAACTAGCCAGCAACTCGGCCGTGCCGGCATCAAAACAGCCGTCTCTTGTCCCTGGACTGACAGGTTCCCCAGAATCGCAATAGTGAATAAATTCCTTGGCTAATTCCATCGCCCCCGCGAGATGTCGCCGTTTTACGAAGAGTTCGATTTCAATGTGACGGAACAATTCATGTTCCATAATCAGCATGTCCTGCGAACGATCGACCACGTGCCAATGAAGGAGCAAGGAATTGGAGGCGAGGTAGCGAAGAAAAGGCTTGGCCAGTTGAGGTCGACGGCAGACCTTCACGATCGCAGAAAGCATCACATGCAGACCGATATCGATCACCAAGTACCAGTACCAGCGGTACAAACCGGCCAGGAGACTGCGCGGAGCATCGGTCTCCTTTCGATGTTGTCCGAGATAGCAGTCCCGCCATGGAAGATAATAGAACTGCTGCAAAGGGTAGGCGGCTTCCTGAGCCAAGGGCTCATCGAGGCTTTCGTAGATCGCCATAAACTCCTCGATCCGATAACTGGAACGCGGACGCAACTCGACAGCCACGATGATTCCTAAGCATCCTAAAGCGCACTTGGCGGCTCGCAGTTCGGGTCCTTGGGTGATTTGTGAAACTTTCGCCTCACCAGTCTTTGAATCGAAATGAGCGACGTGTAGCGTCTCGATATAGTGCGACAAGCAGGCCCGTCCTGATCCATGGGTCCCTGTCGAAATGGCCCCAGCGATCGTTTGTTCTGAAATAAGCCCGACCGCGGGTAAGGTCATACCCGCTTTGGCTAACAAGCGTAGCAGTCGTCGGATGGAACAACCGCCGCCAACCTTGACCACCGGACCACGCTCATCATGCCGAATACTGACCTCGTCGAAATACTGCATGTCGACAAGCAGCCCTTCGGTTTCGATCACCTGCGACCAGGAGTGCCGACTACCGATCGCACGAATTTTGACACCGGCTGATTGAGACAGGAGCGACAGCAGCGTCTCCAGGTTGCGCGGTGCGTGATACCCCACGGGCCGCAGCGCGACGTTGCCGCCGAAATTAAGAATCTCTGGCTGAACCATCCATCTTTCCCTGAAATAGGTTGGGCTCCGAACACTCGTTGGCCATGTCCCGATTTGCGGTGAACCGCGAGCCACCCTGAGATCGCACACACGCAACTGCCCATCTTACCACGGGCAAGCCGCCCTCGATGGGCGACCTCTACGCATGGCGCAACGGACCAGCTTGCCAGTGCCTACTCGCCCACCACGGCCTGGAATTGGGCGTTGCCGGGTGCTCGAACCAGGAGCCGCCGGCAAAGGTAGAGAATCACCATGCAGCCCAGCCAACTGTCGCAGGCGTTCATGACGATTGTTACAATCAGGCAGGGCTTACATCGAGCACGATTCGTGTTGTCGCCGGTACAAACGCACGGCATCCGTCTCCCGCCCTCAAGCCTGAAGGGACAAGCCACCTTCTGCGGTGGATTCGGGTGGAATCTACGGTAATACGACGGCTACCATCCGGTGCACTTTAGCGTGGGAGCGATCGACAGATGAAATTTTTATGGTGGAAACTCTTGGGCTTTCTCGGACTCAGTGTGGCGGTCACTGAAGCACCTGATCAAGCTTGTTTTGGCCAGGCGGAAGTGATTCTGGAAGTCGAAGCTGGTGGAATCGCCAGGGATCAAGTCCCGATCGCCTTCGACTTGCCCGCGGGCTGGAAAAACGAGCAATCCTACAGCCTGTTGCGGATCGATAACGAGCAACTGATCCCGACCCAGTCGCTAAGTCATCAACCATCGCGGCTAGTCTGGATGCTGGAGCAACCCCTGGCAGCCGGCGAACGCCGACGCTATCGACTTCACCCCAATCGCAATGAAGCGGTGAGCGATGCACAGCCAGCTTTGGCAAGGGAGGCGGCGGGTAAAGTCTCGCTGCTGATCGATTCCCTGCCGGTGCTGGATTACCAACGCGATCGTATGCCGTCGGCTGATCCCAATCAGACATATTTCGCTCGCAGCGGCTTCATTCATCCGGTTTTCGATCCTTCTCGCAGGATGCTCACCGACGCCATGCCACCCGATCACATGCATCAGCACGGAATCATGTTTGCGTGGGTAAAGACTAGTT
>JBILTQ010000282.1:0-7525 GCA_044371435.1 Pirellulaceae bacterium
TGACCGCGTTGTGTTGGATCCAAGGGACAAGCTGGGGATTGGCGACTTGCTCCAGCAGAAGCGGGCCTTGTTGGCGAGTATCCCAGCGGGTTCGGCCAAAGCTGTTTGGCATCATCGTCTGAATGCAATCAATGAAGGTATTCGGCAGGCCTTCCCAAGCCTTGAAGCCGAACTTCGGGAAGCTTCTCGCCAGGCCAGGCAGGCCGAGCATGAGCAACTGATTTGCCACAGCCGCGAGTATTCAATCGCGATCTTCCCTGAGGAATATATCATCGGTCGGCTTCATCGATTATGCTCTCAAGCCATGGAGGGAGTCGTCGCGTGATGCGACGAGATATGGTGTTCTTGCAACTGGATCCATGGTCGTAACCCGAATTTTTTACCGATGACCGCACCGGTGGACGAGCTTGCAGCTGCTTTTCAATTGCACCAGGCGGGGGATTTGGAGGCGGCCAAGGAGGCCTACCGGCGACTCCTGGGCGATAGTCAGCTTCAGCCTCGGGCAGCTTTTTCTTTAGGGGTGATCGCCCTGCAAAGCGGTCAGGCCCTGGAGGGGGTCCATTGGTTCCGGCAGGCGATCCACGGCGATCCGCTGCCGGCCGAGTATCACTGGCATCTGGGGTATGCCTTGGCAAGCCTGCAACGCTTCGATCAGGCATTGGAGGCGTACGAGCAGGGGCTGCAGCGCGACCGAGGCAATGCCTGGACGTGGTGGCTTTACGGCAACGCCTTGATGGCGAAACAACGTTGTTCGGACGCTATTCCCGCGTACACCGAGGCCATCAAGCTGGATCCCACCTTCTTTGACGCCTACTACCAGCTCGGGGAAGCCCAGCGGATCAGCGGGGGCTTGGAGGCGGCCTTGAAGGCTTATCAAGCGGCTTTGGAGCGATGCCCGGATGCGGCTGAGGTCCTCTTCGCGGTAGGGCAATGCTACTATCAGGGGCAACGGCCTGATTTGGCGATTCCTTTTTTTGAACGGGCCCTGGCGTTGCAGCCGCAGCAATCGCTTTGGCGGTATGCCCTGGCCACTACCTGGGAGCAGTTGGGTGAGATCGAACGCGCGCAGGCGGCTTGCAGCGAAGCCTTGCGAACGCAAACAGACTTTGCGGAAGCCCATTATTTGCTCGGTAATCTTTATGTGATGCAAGGGCGATACGAGGAAGCTTTGCCTTGCTTTCAGCGGGCGGTCGAGAGCCGCTCGAACTATAGCCAGGCCATGACTAATCTTGGAGCCGCCTACCAGCAGTTGGGCCAGGAAAACGAAGCTTTGGCCTGGTTCCAACGCTCCCTCCAGGTCGACCCGCGAGCCACCAACGCCTGGTTCAATATCGGCAATCTATTCTTGGCCAAGGGTAAGTTCGAAACAGCCCTCTACTACTTCAAGGAGACGGTCAAGAACGATCCCAACCATGTCGAGGCCTTGAGCCGACTGGCAGCGGCGGCCAGCCAACTCCAGCAATTCGACGAGGCCGTCTTGGCGTTGGAACGGGTGATCCAGCTCTGCCCCGACTTGATCGATGCTTATTTTCGCCTGGGCGGTTGCTATCGCGATCAGCAGCATCATGACTTGGCGCTGAAGGTCTACGAGCGGGCCTTGCAGATCTCCCCCGAGGCGCCGCATGTGCTGGCTACCTTGATCCATCAGAAGCAGACCATCTGCCATTGGGACGGATTGTATGAGCTTTCGGAACGCTTGCTGGCGCACATCGAAGAGGAGGTAACCCGCGATACCGATGATCAGATCGCACCCTTCATCGTCATCTGCTTGTCGAAGCCGTCGACGGCTTCCCAGCAATACCAGGCGGCCCGCAAGTATGTTCGCAGTCGCGATCTGCCGACCGCACCGCTGCACCGTCGTCCCCCCTCGGTTGCCGTCGGTATTCCCCACCGGAAACTGAGGATCGGTTATCTTTCGGGAGATTTCCAACAGCATCCGGTCGGATATCTGGTCGGCGAGCTTTTCGAAGAGCACGACCGCGATCGTTTTCGAATTTACGGCTATTCGTACGGTATCGAAGACCACAGCCCGCTGCGCAAGCGGTTGGGCTCGTCGTTTGATGTTTTTCGAGACGTGCAGTCGCGGTCCTTCCGTGAGACGGCGGAGCAGATCGTGGAGGATGAAATCGATATCCTGGTCGACCTGCAAGGGTTTACCGCGCGGTCCCGCACCGAGATCCTGCTGTTGCGGCCAGCACCGATTCAGGTGAACTATCTCGGCTTTCCAGGAACGATGGGGACGCGTGCCATCGATTATATCCTGGTCGATGACTATATCGTGCCACCCGAACAGCAAGCTTGCTATACCGAGAAGCTGATGTACCTGCCAGGCTGCTTTCTGGTGAACGACAGCCGCCGCGAAATCGATCCGCGCATTCCTCGGCGCGACAGCTTGGGGTTACCCGAGGACGGTTTTGTCTTCTGCGCCTTCAACAGCAATCACAAGATGACCCGCGAGATGTTTGAGGTTTGGATGCGGTTGTTGCAGGCTACGCCTCGAAGCGTGTTGTGGCTGAGGGATAGCAATCGTTTCGCGGTAGAGAATTTACAGCATGAAGCCAAACGCTACGGCATCGAGGAAAACCGCCTGGTTCTGGCGCCGGGGCTACCGATGCCCAAACATCTCGCTCGCCATCGGGCCGCCGATCTCTTTCTGGATACCTTTCCCTACAACCAGCATTCGACTGCGGCCGACGCGCTGCGGATGGGATTGCCGATGGTCACTTTGTCGGGTCAAACCTTTGCTTCGCGCGTGGCCGGCAGCATCCTCCGCACCCTGGAACTTCCCGAGCTGATTACGGACAGCCATGCTGCCTATGAACAGGTTGCGCTTCGCCTGGCCCACGATCCGGTAGGCTTGGCTGCGATCCGCAGCCGACTGCGGGATGCCTTGCAGCGCTCGGATTTCCTCGATGGGGCCGCGTTTGCGAGGAAACTGGAGACCGCCTACCAAACGATGTGGACGAATTACCTTGCCGAGGCAGGTTCTCAAGGCAGCTAGCGGCCAACCTTTGATGAGGATCGAGAGGAGAAACGCTCGACACATCTCGTTCGTCAGCCATCGACCCGCCATCAGTCCGCTTGCCTGGGGCTTTTCCAAAGCGTTGCGCTCGGCGTTGGCGACGGAGGCGATCAGGCGGCTTGGGATGGCTTCGAGGTCGCTAGGGTGGGCTGATGATTTCGCATGGCCTCGACGATCAACGCCGCAGCCTGACGACTAGCCCCCGGTTGGGCATATTTGGA
Organism: Pirellulaceae bacterium; assembly: GCA_044371435.1. Lineage (GTDB taxonomy): Bacteria > Planctomycetota > Planctomycetia > Pirellulales > Pirellulaceae > JAIYDQ01. The sequence goes on from JBILTQ010000282.1 coordinate 3,244, forward strand.
GGACAGTTCTCTCAACGCCTGAGCTTGCTGTTCGCGCGCGGTGGCATCACCCAGCAATCGCTGCATGGCGGCCGTGGCCTGGTCGACGGCCGACAAAGATTTCCCAATCGCTAGATATTCGGGGACGATCGTCTGTCCGGCGATCAGGTTGGGTAGGGTGAAACTCTTTACCTGCGTCAACAGGCGAGCGATCGCATAGGTAGATCGCGAGGCATGATAAATCACCACCCCGGGAGTTCCACGGGCCATCATCTCCAGCGATACCGAACCGCTCTTGATCAGCCCGCATTCGGCTACTTCCAGGATCTCGCTAGTCTTACCGACGAAGAACTCCAGCGGCAGGCGATGGTCATCCTGCTGCAGCGAATGGCGACAGAAAGTTGCGTGCTCGTCCTTCAAGGTAGCTACCAGAAAACGAGCCTCGGGAAACTGTCGATGGAGGCGCCGAATGATTTCGAGTTGCAGCGGCCAAAGTCGATGGACTTCGCGATCGCGGGAACCAGGCAGGACAGCGACCGGCATGCCGGTCAGGCACCGTTGTTGGGCCAGGAAGTCTGGGCAGAGCGGTTGCGAATGGACGATATCGAAGAATGGATGGCCGACGTAGTCGGCTTGAATCCCGCGTTGAGCATACCAAGCAGGCTCGAACGGAAGGTTGCACAAGACCCGGTCCACATACTTCTGCATCTTGCGTACCCGCCAGCTTCCCCAGGCCCACAGTTGCGGTGGCAAGTAGTAAAAGACCGGCAACCCATGTTTCTTGGCGCGCTTGGCCAGGTGCCAATGGAAGCCGGGGAAATCGATGAGGACGACTCCATCGCAATCGCCGCGGCGAAAGATCGACTCAGCCATGTCCGCCAGTTGAAAGAACTCTCGCAACTTGGGGAGGACCTCGGCAAAACCGATGACCGCCATGCTTGTCAGGTCGAAGTCGCATCGAGCCCCAGCCGCGAGCATCTTTGCTCCGCCGAAACCACGGATCGATACCTCTGGAGCGGAGGCGTGCATGGCTCGGATCAAGTTGGCGGCATGCAAATCCCCGCTGGGTTCACCGGCGGAAAGAAAAAGACGTGGACTCATCGACTACAAGCTTTCCTTCCCTGCCATCGGTTCACCCGGCCGCCGCCCAAATCCGGCAAGCTGGGGGAGCCCCCCCGAGGCGTTTCGGGAGGCAGCCAACTCATGGACCGCCGAGACGCAGCGACGGATCAGCCAGGGTATAACGTATCTCGACGGCGCCATGCAACCCGAGCGACGCGAAAGCTTGAGGGACGGTACCTAGGCGTGCTGGCAGCCCTGGATCAAGGCTAGCATTTCCCTTTCGCCGTGGGCTGGGCGGTTTGCTGCAGGATTGGCATGAGCACCGACAATTGTTCAGCGGCGGTGGTCGATGGATCGATAAAGATCACGTCGCGTCTCCCGATCCGGCAATGTCCTCCTTCGATTCCTTCGAGAAGCTCGCTGCGGACCACGAAGCCCCGGGCCTTGGCCATGGCGAGGGCTTGTTCCAGCAACTCCACCGAATTGGAGATTTGGGTCATCGAAGGGCTCTCGGCGATGGGCATGGGTCTTGGGGAATCTGCGATGAATGATCGTTGTCGGCTTTTTTCTCAGGTGGACGGTCGTTGGAATTCCGATGTACATCCGAGGGTAGGTAACTATTGCTGGCTGGTTCACTAGCAAAGCCTGCCCATGGCCGCCAGAGGAAAAGCTCGCCCGCCGCTGTTTGAGAGTTCTCGAGACACCCATGCCATCCGCCATTCCTGCATCGTCCGCCATCCCGCCCGTCATGTCCGATCCTTCCGAACTGTCGGATGCCGACACGCAACTGGCCGTGCTGCATCAGCGGCTTGGCCACTTGCAACGGCTGGCGACCATTGGTGAGCTGACCAGCACCACGACGCATGAGTTCAACAATCTGCTGATGACGATCATCAACTATGCCAAGCTCGGGTTGCGGCACAAGGACGAACCGACACGCGACAAGTCGCTGACGAAGATCCTGGAAGCAGCCAACCGGGCCGCCAAAGTCACGCAGACGATCCTCGGGTTGGCTCGGAACCGGAGCGGCCAGCGCGAGCCGACCGATTTGGCGGCCATCATTCGCGATACCTTGGTGCTGATGGAGCGCGAGCTACAACGATATCGGATCGCCATCGAGACGGAATTCGAGCCGGTCCCGTTGACGATGGTGGAAGCCAATCAGATCCAACGCGTACTGATCAACCTGTTGACCAATGCCCGTCAAGCCATCGGCGAGTCGGGGACGGTGCGGCTACGCTTGAGCCATGATGCGGAAACCCAGCAGGTGGTCTTGATGGTTCGCGATTCCGGTAAGGGGATCGCCCCCGATTTGCTGCCTAAAATTTTTGAGCCTTTCTTCTCGACGAAAGGGGGACCGGACGCGAGTGGGAAAGGGGGGACCGGGTTGGGACTGGCGAGTTGCCGCGAGATCATCGAGGAACATCAAGGCAAAATTCGGGTGGAGAGTACGCTTGGAAGAGGGACCGCTTTTTATATCCGTTTGCCGGTTTCCACCGCTGGCCAACGCCTGTCGGCGTAACTGATACAATCGTCAATGCCTGGAGATGCGGCGGTTGGGTGCTCCGGGCGGAGGGCGACGGTTGGCCGAATTTGTCGGCTTTTGTGATTCTCTGGTTGCGGCCAGGCGAGCCCGGAAGCGGATTTCGAGCTAACTTATCCGTATCGCTGAAGAAAAACTCGACGTTTGGGAGCGGTGGATCACATGTGCGGAATTGTCGGTTACGTTGGAACCAAGGATGCCAGTCCTTTCCTGCTCAACGGTTTGCGGCGGCTCGAATACCGTGGCTATGACAGCGCCGGAGTGGCTACCCTCCCGACAAGTTCCTCGGTGCACGGCTTCCAGATTCGTCGCTCGGTCGGTCGCATCGACCGCTTAGCTGATTTGCTGTTAAAGTCTCCGATCAGCGGTTCGACCGGAATCGGCCACACGCGCTGGGCTACCCACGGCGCCGCCACGACGGAGAATGCCCATCCCCACACCGGCGGTCGCGGCCAGGTGGCGGTGGTCCATAACGGTGTCATCGAGAACTTCGAGATCCTCAAGCAGGGGTTGATGGCTAAGGGATACGTGTTCCAGTCGGATACCGATACCGAAGTCATCGCCCACCTGATCGCTGATGCTTTGAAGACTAGCCAACCGGCAGAAGCGACACCGGATGGCCGCAACGCTGTCTATCTGGATGCGGTCCGCGAGATCTTGCCGATGCTCCGCGGTACCTATGGCTTGGTGGTTTTGTTCCGCGATCGCCCGGATTTGATGATCGCTGCCCGCTGTGGCAGCCCGCTGGTCCTCGGGGTAGGACGCGGCGAGCAATTCATTGCTAGCGATACTTCGCCGCTCGTCGGTTACACCGATCGCATTATCTATCTGGCCGATCACCAGCTCGCGGCCATCACCCAGGATTCGATCCAGGTCCTGCATCGCGATCAGGGGCGCATTCGTCCGGATGTCCGAGTGCTCGACGAACAAGTGGCGGATGTTTCCTCGGACGGCTTCCCGCATTTCATGCTCAAGGAGATCCATGAGCAACCGACGTCGCTCCGCAACGCGATGCGTGGCAGGCTTGATCGCGAAAACGCTACCGCCAAGTTCGGTGGTTTGAATCTCACTCCGGCTCAACTTCGCAACGTCGACCGGATCATCCTCACCGGTTGCGGGACCAGTTGGCACGCGGCGCTGGTCGGCGAGTACTTGATCGAAGAGTTGGCTCGCTTGCCGGTTGAGGTCGAGTATGCCAGCGAGTTGCGTTACCGTAATCCCCCGATCGATAGCGATACTTTGGTATTCGGTATCACACAAAGCGGGGAGACGGCCGATACGCTGGCAGCTTTGCGCGAGATGAAACGCAAAGGGCATCACACGCTGGCGATCTGTAATGTCGTCGGCAGCAGTATCGCTCAGACGGCCGACGGCGGGATCTACCTGCATGCTGGGCCCGAGATCGGGGTGGCTTCCACCAAAGCCTTCACCTCGCAGATCTGCGTCCTGTCGATGTTGGCCTTGTACTTCGGGCGTTTAAGGCACCTAAGCTTTGAAGCCGGCCAACGGATTATCGACCAGTTGGAAAATCTGCCCCAGCTGGTGGAGCAAGCATTGGGTTGCGATGCTCAGGTGCGGCGGGTGGCGGAAAAGTATCGGGAAGCATCGAACTTCCTCTACCTTGGAAGGAACTACAACTTCCCGACGGCCCTCGAAGGGGCCCTGAAGTTGAAGGAGATCAGCTACATCCATGCCGAG
>JBILTQ010000283.1:0-7517 GCA_044371435.1 Pirellulaceae bacterium
GCTGGTGGATGGTGATGGCTTGCTGCGTCGCAACGAAGGGAGCAGTACGGTCGGTTTGTCGGGGCCAACCTCTACCGATCCCACCCTCTCACCGACCCTCGACCTTCAGTTCCGTCAAGGCAACTTTTCGGCCTCGGCGCCACCCTTTGGGGCCATCAACGCTGGGGGAGCAGCGCAGTTGGGCTTCGCCATCCTGAGCGATTTGGAGTTGTTCTTCTTCTTGCAAGCCACGCAAGGTGATCGCCGCACCAACATCCTTCAGGCTCCCAAGGTAACCATGTTCGATGGACAGTTTGCCAGCGTCAATGACTTCGCCCAGCGTCCCTTCGTGATCAGTTTGCAACCGGTCGTCGGCGACTTCGCCGTGGCCCAGCAGCCGATCATCGTGGTGCTGAACGACGGCACGACCCTCAATGTGCAATCGGTGGTTTCCCAAGACAAACGCTACGTCCGGTTGACCTTGAATCCCTCCTTTACCCGCATCGAAGATGCCGATCGAACCTTTACCTTCACCGGCAGGAAGACCAGTAAGAGCGGCAGTACCGTCATCGGTCCTGATGGCAAACCTACCAACGATCGCGATGACGAGGAAGAAGTGACCGAAGGTTCGACCGTACAGTTGCCGACCTTGGGGATCACCTCGGTTCAAACGACGGTCAACGTGCCGGACGGTGGTACGATCCTTTTAGGTGGGATCAAGCGGCTGCGTGAGGGGCGGACCGAAGAAGGCGTCCCCATCCTCAGCAAGATTCCATATATCAATCGTCTCTTCAAGAACGTCGGGATCGGCCGCGAGACCAATACCTTGATGATGACCGTTACCCCGCGGATCATCATCCCCGAGGAAGAAGAGGCCAACGTCATCGGGACGGTCCAGCCGTAGTTTTTGTGGATTAAAGCGGTGGCGGCTAGCGCTGGCTAAAACGGATGAGTCGCACCTCGTAATCGACCGATCTTGGAGGGCTAGGGGGAAGGCTTGCTTCTCTGTAGCCCACGGTCATACAAAGGATACACCGCATGGAAGCCGGTCGACTGCAGTGTTTGGCGATCTTATTGGCGATGACGCTGGCGATGACGGGCTGCCGCGGGACGCCGGCCGGGACGCATCGCTGGGGGGGCGGCCCCTACGGCCAGGGGAGTATCGATCGTCAAAAAGCCCGGGCCGTTACCTTTGATCCTTACCCACTGAACGATATCGGGCCGCCGATCGTTGGTGGCCGACCGCGGGAATTCGCCAATCCGCTTCCGGAAGCCGCCCGCAATGAGCTGACCGCCTTACCGGGTTGGGCGGCCTACGCCGGCCGCTAGCCGCACCGCCCCGGCCGTCGCTCCCCGAGAGCCGCTCGACCAAGTTTGGCCTGTTAGGCTACAATCTGCGTTTCTCATTGGCTTGGTCTATCCATCAGCTCCGATCGAGGGGATCGAATGTACAAGGCGTGGCGTTTGGCATGGTTGTTTGGCCTGCTACTCGGAATTTCTACAGGAGGAGCCGTGACGGCCGACGACGCATTACCCGCGAAGCTTCATGCGATTGAAGGGATTGAGGAATATCGGCTGGAGAATGGACTGCAAGTCCTGCTTTTCCCCGACAGCAGCAAGCCGGTGGTGACGGTGAGTCTGACCGTGTTTGTCGGCTCGCGGCACGAAGGCTACGGCGAGGCCGGGATGGCCCACCTCCTCGAGCACATGCTTTTCAAGGGGACGGAAAACCATCCGAAAATCCCGGAGCTGCTCAAAGCCCGCGGCGCTCAATTCAATGGAACGACGTGGTACGACCGGACCAACTATTTTGAAACGCTTCAAGCCGATGGCGATAATCTCGAATTCGCCATTCGCCTGGAGGCCGATCGGCTCGTCAACAGCTTGATTCGCGGTGAAGACCTGGCGACTGAAATGTCGGTTGTTCGCAGCGAATTCGAGAGCGGCGAGAACAACCCCCAGCAAGTCTTGCAACAGCGGATGATGTCCGCCGCCTACCAGTGGCACAACTACGGGCAATCGACCATCGGCAATCGCAGCGATATCGAACGCGTTCCGGTGAATGCCCTCCGCGCATTCTACAAGAAGTATTACCGCCCAGACAATGCGATGCTGGTGGTCGCCGGGAAGTTCACCAGCGAGCAAGCTCTGAAATTGATTGTGAAATACTTCGGCGTGCTCGAACCACCGAAGACCCCGCTCGCTCCGACCTATACCCTGGAACCGCCACAGGACGGCGAGCGTACCACCGTCGTCCGCCGCGTCGGTGATTCGCAGCTGGTCGGCGCCGCCTATCACGTGCCAGCCGGTAGCGACCCGACTTTCCCGGCGGTCGAGATCCTAGCCATGGTTTTGGCGGATGAGCCGAGCGGTCGATTGTATCAATCGTTGATTGAAACCAAGAAGGCGACCTCGATGCAGGGAGCCAGTTTTGCCCTCCATGATCCGGGGGTCATCTTTTTTATGGCCGAAGTCCCCAAGACCGGTGGGCTCGAAGATACTCGCCTCGCCCTGCTGCAGACGCTTGAGGAACTCAAACAAAATCCGGTGCGCGACGAGGAAGTCCAGCGGGCCAAGACTCAAATCCTCAAATCGCGCGAATTGCGGGCTGCCAACCCATCGTCGTTGGCGATCGAACTTTCGGAGTGGGCAGCTCAGGGAGACTGGCGTTTGTACTTCCTGTTCCGCGATTGGGTCGAGGGAGTGACGGCGGCCGATGTGCAAGCGGTCGCTGACAAATATCTGGTTCGGAACAACCGAACGGTAGGTCTGTTCATCCCGGCCGAGCAGGCCGAGCGGATCGAGGTGCCGGAACGCAGCGATTTCAAAGCCTTGCTGGCCGATTACCAAGGACGAGAGCCGATCCAGGAAGGCGAGGATTTCGACCCGACCCCGCAGAATATCGAAGCACGGACCAAACGCGGGGAATTGGAATCGGGAATCCCCTACAGCTTTTTGAACAAGAAGACCCGTGGGGCGACGGTTAACGCCTCCCTAACGCTGCGGTTCGGCGACGAGAAGACGCTCTTCGGTAAGGTGGCAGCTTGCGAAATGCTGGGGGCGATGTTGAAGCGCGGCACTCAGGAGTATTCGTTCCAGCAAATCAAAGATCGTCTCGACCAACTGGTGGCGGCGGTGGCCATCGACAGCCGTCCGCAATTGATCCAGGTACGGATTCAGACCAAACGCGACAAACTGGCCGAGGTCCTCGACATCGTCGAGTCCATGCTTCGTCGTCCAACCTTTCCCGAGAAGGAGTTCGAAGTCATTCGGGCGGAGCAGGTGGTGAACATCGAGACCCAGTTGTCCGATCCCCAAGCCCTGGCCCCAACCGCCGTGTCGCGGACCCTCAATCCCTACAAGCGAGGTGATATCCGTTACCAGCCGAGCATTCAAGAAGAGCTGGAGGATTACCAGCAACTCAAGGTTGCCGATGTGGTCGAGGTCTATCGCGGCATGGTCGGAGGCACGGCTGGGGAAGTGAGTGTCGTCGGGGATTTCGACGAAGAGGCAATCGTCGCCAAGCTCAACGCGATTGTCAGCAACTGGAAGCCGAAAGTACCGTACCATCGGGCCGGGATGGTAGCCAGCACCGAAATCAAGCGGCAGATTGAAACCATCGAAACGCCCGACAAGGCCAACTCGGTGTATTACGCTAGCCAACAGTATGCGATGCGCGATGATGACCCGATGTATCCGGCCTTGGCGATCGGCAACTACATCCTGGGTGGAGGTGGCTTGTCGTCAAGACTGGCAAATCGCGTCCGCCAGGAGGAAGGCTTGTCGTACGGAGTCGGCAGCGGGTTGACGGCCCATCCCATCGACGAACGCTGTAGCCTGACCATCTTTGCCATCGCCAATCCGGCGAATCGCGACAAGGTGATGGCGGCCATCGATGAAGAGCTGAAGAAGCTGATCGAGGGAGGAGTGACCGCCGCGGAATTGAAGGCGGCTCGCGAAGGCTACCTCAAGTCACAGCAGGTCGCCAGGAGCAGCGATGCCCGACTGATCGACTTGCTCAGCCAGAATCTATTCGCCGGAAGGACCATGGATTACGCCAGGAATCTCGAAGCCCGGATCGGGAAGTTGACCGTGGACGAGGTCAATGAAGCCATCCGCGAGTATGTGGATCCGGAGGGGCTGGTGATCGCGACCGCCGGCGACTTCAAGGCCAAGCCGAACGGCCAATCACGCTGGGGCGGTCCGCGCTGCGGCCGCCTGCATGCAAAATGATTGTTTGAACAAGTATTTCTAGTGGTATTCCCGAGAAAGCTCGGGAAGCCCCGCGGACGCGGCCCAGCGTTTCGCTCAGGCGAGACCACTCCTCCGCAATTTTTGGTAATGGCTCGACTATGACGGTGCGTACGCGTTTTGCTCCCAGTCCGACTGGCTATCTCCACATCGGTGGCGTGCGGACGGCGCTGTTTAATTACTTGCTGGCCAAGCAAGCGGGTGGGCAGTTCATCCTGCGCATCGACGATACCGATGCCCAGCGGAATGTCGAAGCCGCTTTGCAGCCGATTCTCGATGGTTTCCGCTGGCTTGGATTGAACTGGGACGAGGGCCCCGGGGTCGATGGTCCGCATGCCCCTTACTTCCAGTCGCAGCGGCTGCCTCGGTACCAAGCGGCCGTCGCGCAGCTGCTGGCGTCGGGACACGCTTATCGCGACTACGCCCGCAGCGAAGAACTGCAAGCCCTGCGCGAGGCGGCCGAGCAAGCCAAGCAGCCCTTCGTCTATGATCGACGGTGGATGGCCGAGGATGCGGCTCAAGCCGCCGCCTTCGAAGCCGAGGGCCGGGTCGCAGTGGTTCGATTGAAGATGCCGCGGAGCGGCCAATGCCACTTCCACGATCTGGTGCGCGGCGATGTCTCCTTTGAATGGGGGGGCGAGGCCGATCACGTCATTCAGCGGGCAGATGGTAGCTGCCTCTATCATCTGGCGAGCGTGGTCGACGATGCTGATTTCCAGATCACCCACGTGGTGCGGGCGGTCGAGCATCTGCCGAACACCCCGCGGCAGATTTTCATCGCTCAGAGTTTAGGCTATCCCTTGCCTTACTACGCTCATCTGCCCTACGTGGCCGAACCCGGTGGAACCAGTAAACTCAGCAAACGGAAGCTTGACCAGTACCTCAAGCATAAGGATTTTGCGGCCTTGAACGAGCATGGGGCGACCATCGCCCAGCGGCTGCATCGGCCGACCACCAAGGAATCGTTCAATCCGGTGGTCACCGATTTCTATGAGTTGATGGGTTTCCTCCCCGAAGCCTTGCTGAACTACTTGCTGCTGCTGGGTTGGTCGCTCGATGATTCCACCGAGCATTTCAGCTTGGAGGAGGCGGTCCGCGTCTTTTCGCTCGATCGGGTCAACAAATCCCCGGCCTCTTTCGACCCGCAGAAGCTGGTAGCTTTCCAGACACGCTGGATGAATGGGCTCGAGCTGAAAAAGAAAGTTGCCATGGTCTTGCCTTTCCTGCAGCAGGCGGGCTGGGTCGCGCAGCCCCCACCCTGCGAGGTTGCGGATTACCTGCCACGCGTCTTGAAAGCTGCCGGCGACCGCATCAAGGTAGCCGGGGACATCCTGCAGTTCGATGAATTGTTCGTAGCCGACGACCGATTGGTGCTCGATCCGGCCATCTTCGAAAAACGTGCCCGTCAGGACCCGGCCGCGGTCGCCTTGCTCGGCGAATTCCGCCAGCTGCTGGCTGCCGCCGAGGATTTCTCGGCGGCTTCCCTGGAAAGCCTGCTCAAGCAGTTCCTCGAAGCCCGCGGCCTGAAGTTCGGGCAGATCGCCCCCATCCTGCGGTTAGCCTTGTCGGGCAAGTCCGTCGGCTTGGGTTTGCTCGATTATTGCGAAGTCCTGGGCCGGGAAGCCAGCTTGCGGCGGATCGATCGCTTGCTGCTTCTAGCCAGCCCCTAGGGATCGCCAAGCCTTAGTACCGCTAGGCAACCGGGGTGGCTTTCTGTAGTCTTTGCCCGACTGACAGCTGTTCGGAGGATTCGGCTACCCATGTTAACCGCCATTATCATCGTCTTCGTCCTGGGTTATTTGGCGATCGCTCTCGAGCATCCGCTGCACATCAACAAAGCGGCCTCGGCCCTGTTCATCGGCGTCGTCTGTTGGACGCTGTATGTGTTGGATGTCGAGCATCTGGTGTCGGTCGACAGGATCCCCGCCTGGTTTGCCGAGAAAATCGGTGGGGCGCATGCTGAGCATCTCGGTCGAGAATATCTGCTCGATGGCCAGTTGCTGCATGCCATTGCCGAAATCGCGCAGATCCTTTTCTTCCTCATGGGTGCGATGACCATCGTCGAATTGGTCGATGGCCATGAAGGCTTTGCCTTGATCACCGATCGCATTCGCACCCGCAACACCGTGGTGCTCTTGTGGGTCGTCGCCTGGCTCACCTTCTTCCTCTCGGCCGTCCTCGACAACCTGACCACCACCATCGTCATGGTCTCGTTATTGCGGAAGCTGGTACACGATACCGGACTCCGCAAGTTGTTTGTCGGGATGACGGTCATCGCCGCCAATGCCGGAGGGGCTTGGACGGTGATCGGCGACGTCACCACCACCATGCTCTGGATCAAACAAAAAATCGGGACAGTCGAGGTCATGCAGCAACTGCTGCTACCCAGCTTGGCTTGCCTGCTGGTCCCGCTCTTGTTCTTATCCCGCTACATGCGCGGCCAACTTCCCACCCCGGCTGACCATCAGCCCAATCCTCTGGAAAAGAATATCCAGCCTTGGCATCAGGCGCTGTTTTTGTCCCTCGGTTTATTGGGCTTGCTCAGCGTTCCGATCTTCAAAACATATACCCATCTCCCTCCCTTCATGGGGATGATGCTTTCGCTAAGCGTGCTGTGGATCGCCTCGGAATTGGTCAGCCACACCCTGGACGAGCAGACGCGAACGACGACGGGCGTGCTCGCTGCTTTGCAGCGCGTCGACATGTCGAGCGTCCTCTTTTTTCTCGGGATTTTATTGGCGGTGGGAGCCCTTTCGGCCACCGGCGTGCTGCAAGCCTTGGCGCAATGGTTGGATAAGACGGTGAATTCGCACACCGTGGTCGCCGTCATCATCGGCTTGGTCTCGGCGGTCGTCGACAACGTTCCCTTGGTAGCAGCCGGCATCGAGATGTACCAAATGCCGGAGAACGACGTTTTTTGGATGATGTTGGCATACTGCGCCGGAACGGGTGGAAGCTGCCTGATCATCGGTTCGGCGGCGGGGGTGGCCGCCATGGGGCTGGAGCGCATCGACTTTGTCTGGTATCTGCGCAAGATTGCTCCGTGGGCCTTGCTCGGTTACTTTTCCGGCATCGTCGTCTATTTGCTTCAGCAAGCCATCCTCGGTTGAGCAACCCGATCAGCGACCGCGGGTTCCCCTTCCGCCCGGGCTCGAGGGGAGCAGGGTTGTCGGAGGCAGTGCATCCTTGGTTTCCCATCGGTCGGGCCGTTAGCCCTTCGCCGAGGCTTGAGGTTTCCTCTTTACCCCGAGGCCGTTGGTCTGGGAACACGGCATCGCCCCGTCCTT
>JBILTQ010000028.1:0-25361 GCA_044371435.1 Pirellulaceae bacterium
GTAGCTGCCGCCGGGGGTCGCCGTTCCATGTAGAAAAAAGTCAGAACCACCGGCCGCAGTGCGGTAGACTTTCATCGAACTGTACTGCGTACCGCCGCTAGGGAGAGTATTGAGCGTGATGCGGTTGTTGGCTACGGTATCACCCGCCGGTACCGTTACCGAAATTGGATCGCTCGCCATACTCTCTTTTCCGGAGGTATCGACATAGACCAGGCGGTACTGGTAGACGGCCCCCTCGGGATGGTTCCCACCGCTGTCAGCTTGCGTCACCGTGACCGCGGCAGCAGCCGGCCTGTCGGCGGCCCCTAAGGTTATCCCGGTCGCGCTCGGGTAGGGTATCGCCCCGTTGCCGAGGGTCGCACTCTGAAGGATCTCGGCGGTATCGGCGATCTCGCCCTGCGGCGTCAATGTCCCCTGGAGGGTGACCTGGCTGGTGGCCTTGGCGACCGCTTCGGTTCCCAAGGGGATGGTCAGTGGGGTGAGGACCGAAGGCTGAAGATTGAACTTGGCATCGACCCCATAGCCGAGGACACGGTTGCCGGTGATCGTCACCAGTTCGTTGAAGCTGTTCAGCCGAAACATCCCGTTGCGGGTATACAGCCGTTCGCCTTGGGCCGCCTCTACCTGGAAGAATCCATCCCCTTGAATAGCCAAGTCGGAACTGTTGCTACTGATCTCGATCGTTCCCTGGCGGAAGCTCTGGTTGATGGCAGCTACCTGCACCCCCAAGCCGGCCTGTCGAGGGTTGGTCCCACCGTTATCGACGGTCGGGGCCGAACCCAGCGATAGGGTTTGCAAGAATTGCGAGGCGAAAGCGATTTCCGATGCCTTGAAGCCGACGGTCTGGGAGTTGGCAAGATTGTTACCCAGAACATCGATCTGAGCTTCGGCAGCATTCATGCCGGTCAAGGCAGTGCTGAGAGACGATGTGAGGCCCATCGTTCCTGATCTCCCAAGGTTGCAGGCATCGCCCGGGGCGATGGAGGAATGAAATCGATCGAATGATTCCGACGAGACTAATTCTGATTGATCTCGCGAACATTCTTGATATCGACCATCTTGTCCCCGACGTGCACCTTGACTTGACGATTGTTACGATCTTTTTCGTCAATCTTTACCGAGACTCGCTCAACTACCCCTTTGATTTCTTTGCCAGCCTCATCTAAGCCGTCGACCTTCTTTCCGATCAAGGCACTGGCCGTGGTCAGTTCCTGCGTGATCGAGAACGAAGTGAGCGTATCCGTCAGCTTGTCATTGGCACTGAGTGACCGCAACTGACCGATCTGCTCCATCAGGGCGGTATTGTCAGTTGGCGACAAGGGATCCTGATTCTGCAATTCGGTAATGATCAGACTCAGAAATTGATCGAGGTCCAGGTCTTGCAGACCTGGACCTCGCTGAGCCGATGCGTTGGTTGCCGCCGCCGATGATTCCAAGCTATTTTGGATGCGCGACATGAAGGCAAACTTTCTGTAGACTGAGGCTTAGGTACCGAACTCGGGCTTGCGGCGTCCCAGCTGTTCCTGCAAACGTTGCACGATGCTGGTATGCATTTGGCTTACCCGACTCTCGCTCAGGTCGAGCGTCGCTCCGATTTCCTTCATCGTCAACTCTTCGTAATAGTAGAGGATGATGATCAGCCGCTCGTTGCGATTGAGGCCTTTGGTCACCAGTCGCATCAGGTCGCCCTTCTGGACGCGATGGGTGGGGTCCTCGCCGCGCTTGTCTTCGAGGATGTCGATTTCGCGGACATCCTTGTAGCTGTCGGTCTCGTACCACTTCTTGTTGAGCGAGACCAAGCCGACGGCGGCGGCCTCGCTCTTCATCTTCTCCAACTCCTCGAGTGGAATCTCCATGTAGATGGATAGTTCGTTGTCCGTCGGGGCACGACCGTAACGCGTTTCCAGCGTTTTATTGGCCTCGCCCAGCTTGCTGGCTTTGCTCCTGACCAGCCGTGGAACCCAGTCCATCGTCCGCAACTCATCCAGCATCGCACCGCGGATGCGCGGGACACAGTAGGTCTCGAACTTGACCCCGCGCGACATATCGAAGGCGTCGATGGCATCCATCAAGCCAAAGATGCCGGCGCTGGTGAGGTCGTCCAACTCGACACCCTCGGGCAGGCGGGAGCGGATCCGCTCGCCGTTATAACGAACCAGCGGCATGTAGCGTTCGATCAGAATGTTCCGCAAGTCAACATTGTTTGGATCTTCCTTGTACTTTACCCAGACTTCCTGAATATCCACGTCCGACGCGGTCGTCGATGCCATCCAAACCTCCATGAAACTTGTAGCAACGGCACGGGATCGATGCCGAGGCCTCGCCAACGAGCGGGGACTCTAGCGACTCTTCACGATCGATGCCATGCCAATCCTTGAGTGAAATGGGTAAAGGGTGCTGTGGTCCATCTAGCCCGACTTGGCCGGATCAGCCTTCGCCCGGCTTCGATGATTCTCGATTTTCCGGCGAAAGTCGACCTCAAGTGACTGACGAATCAAAGCCTCAGTCAAGGCTCCCACCAGCCAGCCGAGCAAGGCGAAAACCGCCAATAAACTCAGGCTGTCGGTGATCCCGCTCGACAAGCTCCGCCCCAGCAGGATGTTCTTGAATAATCCGAAGATCATCGCGATGCATCCGAGTTGAGCAGCATATATTCGAGCCATGGACACAGCCTGAAAGCTTGACTGACTGCGGCTCTGCCGCAGCGAGACCGAGGGGTAACAACCCTTCACCGCCAGACGGAATTACCAGCCTCTTCTAATTCGGTCCTCCGTACCCCGCTGCTTGATGCAAAACTGGGACGTTTCTCCTTTTTTCGGAGGAGCGAAACTCAGAGAGCTCAAGGTTCCTCCCGCTTACCATCGGCGGGGCTGTCGATTTACCGTGGCCTTTGCAGCTTGGTCGAACGATGGCGACGATCGCCGACAGCTTACCGACCGCCGCAGTGGTGGAACGCACGGGCGGTGCGATGGCTCCCCCCTCGGCGAAGCATGCCGGAGGCGGGGGCGACCTCGGAGTCGGCAGACCGAAGGCCGCGACCAGCGCCGGGACATTTTGAAGTTGCGCTTTTTGAATGGATCGCGGTCGAAATCGGCGTTGTTACCGCGTTTTCACAACCCGAAGCGTCAGCGAGGGACCAATGAAGCTGGACGTCATCGATGAGGTAGCGTTCTCTCTCGTTCCCACTCGTGGAAGGTGGGTTTCCGATGATCTCGAGTTGCCAATCGGCTTTATCGCTGGCTTTTTCGTATGCTTCATCCCTCGCTGACACTCCGGGTTGGGATGTGGCTCGTGAGCGTGCTCACCGGACTCGAGTCGATGACGAGGACCAACGAAAGCCAAAGAACGCAACGTCAAAACAAGGACATGCGGCCGGCAACCTGGAGGACTGGCAACCGCGCAAAGTTTACCAAGTCGCTGCGAACGGCAAGTCAGCCTCGAGTCTAAGGGAGCTTCTTGAGGGAATTTGCCAGCAGTGGCTCGACTATCGGTTACCCTTCCTGACGGTGAGGGATTCTTTCCCTGGACTGATTTCCTGGAACGACTGCCGAAGGATGCAGGCTGTGCGACATGATGTCCCGATTCAGCTTGAAGCTGATCGACACGACCGCGACCGCGGGGCGTGGCCGTCGCTACCTGCCTGGGGGGCAGCCCTTTGTCTGCTGTGGGCTGCCGGTTGTGCAACGCTGACGATCCCTACGTTTGATCCCAGCGGTAATCGTGTTTTCTCCAGTAATCCGACCCAGGTGACATTGCCTCATCATGGTCCCAACGGCCATGGATTCTTTCCCAAGCCCAGCTTCGCGGAGCCGCCGCCACCGGCAGCCTGCGTCAAGGCGCCTTCACCGAAACCGGCTCCGCCTCCGACCGTTCAGGCCGTTGGCGCCAAAGCGCAGCAGGAAAGAGGGCGTACCGGTGAGATCCTATTGACTCCGACGCGGATCGTAGCACCGGTGGGGGGCGAAGTGGTACTGCTGGCAGGCTTGTGTGGCCAGGATGGTTACCTGGTCACCGATGAAGCGATCGAATGGATGCTGTCTCCCGAGAGCGTCGGGGAAATCGTGGAAGTCGGCGACGACCTCAAAGGGAAGCGCCCGACGATGTGGAAGACCAGCGGCAAGCCGGCGGTGGAAAAGCTGGACGTCGACTATGCTCGGGGACGAACGAGTTCGGTGCCCGGGAGGCTTACCCGTGGGTCGTCGCGTCAGACGGATGATCTGATCATCAGGAAAGGACAAACCTGGGTTAGCCTGACCAGCCCTACCGAAGGCTTATCGCGAGTTACCGTCTTAGCCCCCGACAGCGATATCTGGGATCGTCGTCGTCAGACAGCAACGATTTACTGGGTCGATGCCAGTTGGCAATTTCCCGGACCGCAAAGCGTCCGCGTCGGGGAGTCGGCTACTTTAGTGACCCACGTCAAACAAGCCGAAGGTTTTGCTCCGGCCGAGGGCTGGATTGTCAAATATCGCCTGGCTACCGAAGGGATCGGCCAGTTCCTCAGCACCAACCCGAACATTGTCGGCGGCGTCGATGTGCGGGTGGACGCAGATGGCAAAGCGATCGCTCAGTTGGCCAATCCAGGCAACCGCCCCGGCACGGCTGTCGTCACCATCGAAGTGGCTCGTCCGGCGAAGGGGACCGAGAATATGCCGGAGCTGCCGATAGCTCGCGGGCAGACCATGATCAGCTGGAGTGCGCCGCTATTGGAGTTGAAGGTCACTGGGAACGATACGACCACCGTCAATCAGCCGGTGGATTATCTGATCTCCCTGGCCAATCCCGGCGATTTGCCGGCTGAAAATGTCAAGCTGGTGATGGACTTGAAGAACGCCTCGCTGCAAGCCGCCTATTTACGGTCGGAACCTTCTGATCGCAGCAACCTCGGTGCAACTTGGAACATCGGTGTCATCCCCGCGCGGCAGGTCTTCGAAGCCGTGGTCCGCATCCAGCCTACGCAGGAGGGGGATCATCGGATCGAATTCAACGGTTCGGCCTCCCCGAACTTGCGCGAGATCGCGACCATGCCCCTCCTGGCTGTCCGTCCGCAACTCGAATTAAAGTTCGCTCCAGCCGAGGGGAGTGCCCAAGCTGAGGTTGGGCAGGCGGTGGTTTTCGATGTGATCGCTACCAATACCGGACGGCAAACGTTGAGCAACCTGACCTTGCTGATCGATTCCGATCCCGCACTGCAACACGCGGAAACGGGTGGGACTCGCGTTTCGCTGGCGATCCCCTACCTGCCGGCGGGGCAGTCGCAACGTATCGGCGTTCGTTACCTGGTGCGCAAGGCCGGAGAGTTATCGGCGAAGTTGGTCGCACAGGTCAATAACGTGAATATCGCTGAGAGCTCCTCGTTTGTGCGTGGCGTCGAGCCGGTGCCACGCTTACCGGCGATGAGCGTCCAGTTGGTCCCACAAAATAACAAGACGAGCCTTGCTCCCAATGAAGAGATCCGCGTTTCGGCCTTGGTGCAGAATCGTGGGCAGGTGCGATTGACGAACATCCTGACGACGATCGACTACGAACCATCCCTGGCGCTGACGCAAGCGGGGGCCGGGGTCGATCATCGTATGTCGAGCCGTACTGCTCAGTGGTTGATTCCAGTCCTGGAGCCGGGACAGCAATTCTCGGTCGAGACGGCCTTCCGGGCGGTGGCCCTTTCTCCTCGCCCAGCCGTCCGTATTACCGCTAGGAGCGCCGAGGGGACCTCGGATCAAGGGACCCTCAATTTCGATCTCAATACCGATGCTGCAACCGAACCACCGGTGCTGCCGTATCCACCCAGTGACTCGAACGTGCTGCCGCCGGCCGGCAGCGCTGGGCCGGTACCGGAAGCGACTGGGGGGGGCGATCCGTGGTCGCTGCAGATCCAACCGTTGGATCAACAGCTCAGCGTAGGCCAACGCGCTCGATGGGTGATCAGTTTCCGAAACAATAAAGCCCAACCGGATCAAAATGTGGTAATCCGTTTGGGAATCCCGGCTGGAGCGCAGGTGGTTTCCGTGAATGCGGCTGATGGGACCCCGATCAACAAAGCCTACAGTGACGACGGCCGCCAGCTGGAGTTGGAACCGATTCGTTCTTTACGAGCGGGTGAGTCGGTACAGCTTTCGATGGAACTGCAACTCAGTATTCCGGGTGCCCAAATAGTCGAAGCCTCGATCAGCAGCGCTACGGATCCACGCGGAACCCGTCGTGAAGCCCGCGTCGACGTTCGACCCAACCTGGGCGGGGGTGGACAGCTTCGCTCCGGGAGCTTGATTGCGGTGCCGGGGAAGTAGCGGTCAGCAGCCCCGGGCGAGCCGACCTGCCAGAGACGGCGATGCCCAACCCGGGTTCGGTAAGCGAGACAAGCTGGTCATCGATGCTACAATGATCGACGATCGGCTGCCTCCGTCACTCGGATGCGGTAGGTTGCGTCTTTCCCGCTTTCGTCCCCATGGTCCCATCGATGATGACTCGTGCTTATTTCCTGTGGTTGGTCTCCGTCGCAAACTTTCTCCTCCCACCGTCCGGCAGGCTTGGAGCGGAGCCAGCGGCTAGTCCGTTGCCGATAGTGATCGCTCATCGCGGTTCCAGCGGGTATCTCCCCGAGCATACCGAGGGGGCCAAGGTCTTGGCCGTGGCTCAGGGGGCAGACTACGTCGAGCAGGATGTTGTTTTGACCCGCGATCATGTTTTCGTTGTCTGCCATGATATCACTCTCGAGGGGACCACCGATGTGGCATCGCGATATCCGCAGCGACGGCGAGCCGATGGGAAGTTTTATGCGGCTGATTTCGATTGGGCTGAAATCCAGACTTTGTCCGTGCATGAGCGTCTCAAGGCGGAAGGTAAGCCTGCTTTCCCGAACCGTTTTCCCGGCGGCTTTCATCAGAAGCTGATGCGATTGGAGGATGAGCTTCGGCTGCTGGAGGGGATGAACCAAACCTTGGGCAAGACGGTCGGGATTTATGTGGAGTTGAAGCGACCGGCCTGGCATCGAGACCAGATGAAAATCGATATCGAGCGGTTGTTTTGGAAGCATCTTCAAGAGTTAGGTTACACAGACACCACCAAAAAATGTTTCCTGCAATGTTTCGAACGAGAGTCGCTGCAGCGTTTGCGTCATGAGTTGAAGTGCCCTCTTCCGTTGATTCAGTTGATGAGCGATCGACCTCAGCCGACGGGGAACGAGGGGGGGCAAGGTTGGGCG
The DNA here is from genome assembly GCA_044371435.1 of Pirellulaceae bacterium. Taxonomy (GTDB): domain Bacteria; phylum Planctomycetota; class Planctomycetia; order Pirellulales; family Pirellulaceae; genus JAIYDQ01. The sequence goes on from JBILTQ010000028.1 coordinate 7,199, forward strand.
GAAACGCTGCGTGAAGTGCGGTCCTATGCTGCAGGAATCGGCCCCTCCATCGATTTATTGGTCGATGGCCGCGGGAGCGAGGTGGTTTCCAGCGGGTTGGTGGAAGCTGCCCATCGCGCCGGGTTGCTGGTGCATCCCTACACCGTCCGCAGCGATTCGCTTCCTGCCTGGGCACCTTCGGTCGAGCGGCTCCAGTCGTTCTTGATCGATGACTTGAAGGTCGACGGTTTCTTCACCGATTTTCCCGACTTGGGGCGGCGTGCCGTCGACCGCTGATCGCGCTGCGACCAAGGCCAGTTGTCGCCGGGCTGGTGATACGAATCAGCCAGCAAGGCCATCAGAGTTGGCGACCGACGTTGGCTGAATTCGAACGATGGTGGGCAAACCGCGGCATCCTCACAGTTTGCGCTACGGAAACAAACGGACAGCCTTTCGCCAGCCTTCAGCCGGCAAGGGGCGACGACGCTTTTCGACAGCCAGGACGACGCTAAGCTTAGGAGGGTTGATTCTTTCTGCTGCTCGCTCCGGATCCTTTATCACGGAAGGGCAGATCGCTGCTTCGATTTGCCGAGAAACTTATGATTCGCCCTAATTTATCCGGATCCGATGCTCTCGATGGTCAGAATCCTCTTTCGGCCGGTTCGCTACCTGAACGCGAAGAAATACCCTTCGATGTCAACGTGGCAACCGCCGAAACGGACGGCGCGGCTCTTTCTGAACAAGTTATCCACGACGAGCATGCTGCGGTGGCCGCAGCGCCGTTTGTCACGCGTTGGAATCGACTGATCAGTCAGACCAATTGGGAGAAGGGGGCTATCATCTCCCAGTGGCGTCAGGAATTGATCGCCCAGGGGTTGCCGGTGGGGGTTTACAGCGACGATGCCTGGTCGCGATCGGTGGAAGGTGTTTCCGCCCAGCACGTCGGGCGTCTGCGGAGGGTCTACGATCGCTTCAAGGATAGTTACCAGACCTACGGCGGATTGTACTGGACCCATTTCCTGGCAGCCTTGGATTGGTCGGATGCGGAGTTGTGGTTGGAGGGAGCGGTGCAAAGTCGGTGGAGCGTGGCGGAGATGCGTCGTACCCGCTGGGAGGCGACCGGCCAAGACCCGCAGCAGCACCCCCAGGCCAACCAGGTAGTGGCCGCCGACGCCGACGAGGATTTTGTCCCCTTGGCCGAGGCCGAGGAGCAAGCGGAAATGGATCGGGAATCGGAGGATCGTATCGGGACCACGGGGCCGCTAGCGGAAGGACCGGATTTCGGCGAAGGCGAATCCACGGGCGAGACCGCGGTTGCTGAAGTCGAGTATGAAGATGCCGACGACGAGGAGCCTCGCCGGCCGGCCGTGGCTGAAGAATCACCCTTCGCCGATTTACCACCGTTGCCTGCAGATATCGCCGATGCGATGGAACTGTTCAAACTGGCCATTGTTCGTCATCGTCTAGCGGAATGGTCCGAGATCACCCCGGCGACAGTCCAGCAGGTGCTGGATGCTCTCGGGGCCTTTGCTCGAGCCGATGGATAGGTATCGATGAGTTGCTGGTTGGGGATCGATATCGGTGGCGCCAATCTCAAGCTGGCCACCTGCGAAGGTAGTTCCGCCCATTCCCCATTCCCCCTGTGGAAGTTTCCCGACCGGCTTCATCTCGAATTGGCACGTATGCTGCCGCGTTTGGACAGTTTCGACGAAGTCGCGTTGACGATGACCGGCGAGATGGCTGATTGCTATGCGACTCGTGAAGAAGGGGTCTGCCGCATCCTCGAACAGGTGACCCGGGTAATACCGGCTGGTTCGATCCGCGTCTATAGTGTCGGTGGTCAGTGGCTCAGCGTATCCCAGGCAGCCAGGTCGGCTTGGGAGGTTGCGGCTTCCAACTGGCTGGCTCTGGCCAATTATGTTACCCGTTGGTCCGAAAACGACTCGACGCTCCTGATCGACATGGGGTCGACGACAACCGATATCATCGCCATGGCCGATGGACGCGTGCTATCGAAGGCCAAGACGGACCGCGAACGTTTGATTTCGGGGGAGCTTGTCTACACGGGGGTCGAACGTTCCTCGATCACGGGGTTGGTGCGCGAGCTCAAAATTCACGGGAAAGCTTGCCCGATCATCAACGAATTTTTTGCAACGACCGGTGATGTTCAGCTGATCCTCGGGCATTGCGAGGAGTCGCCCCAGGATAGGGATACGGCGGATCAAAGGCCCAAAACCCGGCAGTGGGCGGCTTATCGTTTAGCTCGTACCATCGGTGAGGACGGAACGACCCTCGGCAGCCAGGAGATCCAGCAGATGGCGGAAGAGGTCTACCAGGCCCAGTTGAATTTGATTGTCCAGGCCATCCAACGGGTCAGCAAGCAGTTCCCCGAACGTCAATGGCAGCGAGTCATCCTGAGCGGGCACGGGATTCAGGTGATCGAGGATGCCCTGACCGACCTGGGTTGGCATGGCCAACGCATCAATCTGGCCACTTGTCTAGGGAGCGAGCTTTCGCGCTGTGCGCCGGCCTTCGCCGTGGCGACGCTCGCTCAGGAGCAATGGCATCGTGCCCCATCCAGCACCCGCTAATCGCTGTGTCTTCAAAGTCGGTGGCAGCCTCTTGACCCAACCCGACTGGCCTGCACGCTTGCGGCGATGGCTGGCTCGACAACCGGTCGGTGACTATCTGGGAGTTGTCGGGGGAGGCGAGTTGGTCGAAGCCATGCGGCAACTGGACAAGCTTCACTCGCTTGATGCAGCGGCCATGCATTGGCGGTGCATTCGACTGCTGGAGGCTACCTTCGAGATCGCGCGGGAGCTGGTTCCCGAATTTCCGGAACTGCTGCTGCGCGAGGAGGTGGCTTCTCTTCCTGAGCCCGGCAGTTTGCTAGACAGACGCGGGTATTGGGTAAGGATCGCCAGTTTTTATCGACCCGAGGGAACGGCCAGACCGGTACCGTTAGCGTTGCTCCCGGCTGAAGGCTGGGAGACTACCAGCGATTGCCTGGCCTTGCTGCTGGCCTACCAGCTTCAGGCCGATCGCTGCGTCCTCTTCAAAAGTTGCCCGGTCGCCGAGGTCCATTCGTTCGAGGAGGCGATCGACCGCGCCATCGTCGACCGCGAATCGGCCCGATTTGCCCGCTGCATTCCGAAGATCGAACTGGTTCAGCTATAGTATCGACTTTGAACGTTTGTCGAGAAAGTCACGACACTTGAACGCTGGACACCTGGCGGCCATCACCGCCTATATTTTGTGGGGACTTTTCCCTTTTTACTGGAAATTACTCAAGGCTGTTGGACCCTTCGAGGTAATCTGTCACCGGATCGTCTGGTCGTTTCTGGCTTTGAGCTTGGGGGTGTATGTCAGCCGCCGAGCTATTTGGCCGCAGTGGCAGCAATTTCGTCGGGACCGTCGCAATTACTTGGCGAGCCTGTTGGCGGCGGTTTTGATCGGTACCAACTGGTTGGTCTTCATCTGGGCGGTTCATCATAATGCGGTGGTTGAAAGCGCGCTGGGCTACTTCATCACTCCGTTGATGAACGTGGCCTTGGGAGTGCTGATCTTCGGCGAGCGTTTACCCCGCATCCAATGGTTGGCGATCGCTTTGGCTGCCATCGGGGTCGCTTACTTGACGATCCGTTTAGGAAGGATCCCCTACCTCGCGTTGACGTTGGCCAGCAGTTTTGCCTTCTATGGGATCGTGAAAAAACGGATGTCCTTGACGGCTTTACCTGGCCTGTGGTTGGAGACAGCCATCCTGCTGCCTCTCGCCTTGAGCAGCCTGGCCTGGTTAGCCATGACTGGCGAGGGGCGGTTCGGGGCCATCGATCGCTGGACCGATCTATTGATCATGGGTGGTGGTCCGACCACGGCTATCCCGCTGTTGCTCTTTGCTTATGGTGCCCAGCGAATCCCCTTTTCCCAGTTGGGCTTACTTCAATACATTGCTCCTTCGATTCAGTTCCTGGTGGGGTGGTTGGCCTTCGCTGAGCCGGTCGATCCGGACCGTTGGCTGGGGTTTTCCTGTGTCTGGTGCGGATTGCTGATCTTCGCCCTGTCGGTGAGACGCCCCCGAGTCGCAGCCGCTACCCGCTAGCGGTCGCTAGCAGGTCACGCAATTCTTCGGCAGTCAGTTGGGCTTCCAGACCGCCAGGCATCAGCGAGGTGGTCAATTCCTTGCGGCCCACGATTTGGTGCTTCTGGATGGTTCGTTCCTGTCCTCTGGCATCCCGGAAAACTTCCTGGCTCGAAGAGCGCAGGAGAAAACCGCTGAAGACTTCCCCATCCTCCAGTTCCAGAACGGTGGTATAGAATTGCGGAGCCACCTCGCGGTTCGGGTCGAGGATCGACTGCAACAAACTGGCCCGATCTCCCTGCTGCGCGATGAAACTCAAATCAGGACCGACGACGTTGCCACGGCCGAATCGCCGATGGCATCCGGCACATGCTGCCCTCGGATGGAAGAAGATGCGACGTCCAAGTTCCGGGCGAGGTTCGCCAGGCAGTTCGTCCAAATAACGTAGCCAAGCCTCGATATCGTGGCTTGGAGGGCGACCGGTCGTCAAGGCTTCCGGCGTGAGGATCGCGGCGACCAGCGAGGCCGAGTCAGGGAATTCGACCCCTGACTGTTCGAGGATCGGTCGGGCTGCCGGATCCAAGGGCTGCAAGCGGAGCGCGCGGAGGGCTTCTTCACGCAACAGTCGGTCGGGATGGCGGGTGAGTTCCAGCAAAAGCTGCCGGTCTTCAACTCGGGGCGATAGCCCCAAACCCATCACGCCGTCGGCTCGCAGTTCCGCGGGACGATTCGCATCTCGGGCGGCTGCCGCCAAGAGTTGGTAAGACAACTCCGAGGGCTTGGCGGCGATCGAAGCCAAGGCTTCACGCTGGAGCATGGGGTCTTTCGAGGCGTAAAGGGTTTCGAGCAGCTTCAGCGAAATGCGAGGGGGGTTGGGAGGCAGGAGACGTAAGACGTATCCTTTATGGGTGGCAGGAACTGCTGGGTCGTCGATTTTCCCGAGCAAGGTCTCGATATCGGTGACTCCGGCTTCTGGATGGTCGTCGAGCGTATTCACCGTTGCCAGGGCGGCTTCGAAGAGACGAAAATCGAGTTGGGGATCACTCAGCAAATTTTCGACCAGGGGGCGGCATGGCTTCATGATTTCATCGGCGATCCAACGCAGGCATTCAAAGCGCACTTCGGGGTTTGTGTCGAAGATGAAGTGGCGGACCCACTGCTCTTCCGTGGGACGCCAGCGATGCAAAGCAACCATCGCCCACGGACGATCGCGGTCTGACAAAGCCTGGACGCGATCGATCGTCCAGGATTCGACGGCCGGTCGGAGAGCAACCAGCGCCGCGTGGGCGAGGAACGGATCGTCGCTCTGCATCCACGATAGCCAGTCGTCGAGGCTCGCTGCTTGCGAGCCCTGTAGCAGGGCTCGAGCCAAACGCTGGGCAGCGGTGGGAACCATGGGAGACGATGAGATCCACCCGGCTTGCTGGCGATCGATTTCCAGCTTCCAGAGCCGACCACGCTGGTGAAGCTGGTAGGAGCTGAAAACCCAGTCGGTAAAATAGAAGACACCATCGGGACCGGCTGCCATCGCCACCGGTCGGAAATGTTCGCCACCCTTGAGCAAGGGGACCCGCGTCGCGGCATAACTGGCCCCTTTCGTCTGCAGCGGGAAGTAGTCGATGGCATGGTTGCTCCAGGAAGGGACGATGAAGCCTTCACCGAGGCTGATGATGGCGCACGGGCCTTCGCCGACCGGATGGATCATCCCAAGCGTTCCGCGGAGTTCTCCATTCCAAGCCACGAAGGGGTGTACCGACGCATTCCCGTAAGCCCGTTGATACCCATAGTCTCCCCCCTCGACGATATGCAGCAACCGGCAGGGCGGGCGGCTGCCTGGGTCGTTGTCCACGGCAAAAATTTCACCGTCAGGCCGGACGGCGATACCGAACGGATTCCAGAAACCGTAAGCGATCCGTTGCAGCCCTCGACCCTCATGGGTGCAACGGAAAATTCCTCCCTCACCGCGCCCCTCCAGGCTCAAGCCATCCACACTTTTGAGTTCCCAGGACTTGGCGAAGTTCTCCCCCAAGGCGAATATCAGGTCGCCATCGGGGGCCCAGGCCATCCCGCTTAGTCCATTGTGGGGGTAGTCCGATTCGGTGATCAACTCCACCAATGTTTCCTCGCGATCGCCGCGTCCATCGCCATCGCTATCGCGAACCCGCAGGATGCGGTCGCGTTCCGCCAGGTAGATCCAGCCATCAGTCCCGATCAACAGTTGCATGGTAGCCGTCGTCTGCTGATAGAAAACACGGCGATTGCTTCCATCGGCATCGAAGATCAAAACTTCATCGAAGACCGGGCCCGGATATTCCTCCGGACGAAAGTGGGTATGGCAGGCGATCACCCAAATACGACCTTCGTCGTCGACATCTAACCCCGTCGGTGTGACCAGCGCGGGATGCTCGGCGATGAGGCTAAGCTTCACTCCGGCCTGCAGTGTCTCCACCTGCGGAACCAAATCCGCGGGGACTTCGGGAGTGACATTCCTCTTGACCTGCGCCCAGGCGGGTATCGCCGGGAACAGACAACTCAAGCACAAGCTGGCGAGGAGCCCTGAGGAGCGCGCGAGCAACATACGTCTTCATCCTGTTGGATCGGTCTAGCGATAATCTCGGTTATTCGGCAGTTCCCAGACGATAGCCTACGGGCTGCGTCCAGGCCTGTTGCTTCTGCTCCTCCCAGACCGGGTCGGCCGGCGGCAAACTGCTGGTGACGACGGCGCGAACATAGAGTTCATTGCCTTGGCATTGATAGGTTGCCGACAAGCCTTCGACGGAAGCGACGAGCTGACCGGTCTCCTCCCGCGCGGGAAGCTTTTTCTCATCGCTGACGGCGGTAGCGTCGGATGGGTTCGACGACGAGGGGCGAAGGGTGGCGATGAAATCGATGCGGTAAGTAGCCCCTGGCTCAGGATCGACGACCACCTGCAGTTGCCGTTGGCTTGGCTCGTAGCGGACATCCTTCAGCGTCACACCGCTGGAAGCATAGAAATCGCCAGCCTTCATCGCCTTGATGAGGTGCTCCGGGGTCAGAAAACGCGACCGTACCATGACCCAGCCACGACCCGGCCGCGAACCGGGTTCCCCATGATATTCATGGCTGTCATCGGTTGCTAAGCCCATCAGCGGGGGGGCATCCAAGACCGCCAAACGGATGGCGTTGGCCAAGTCCCACATGGTTTCAATCCCTGGATGGTCGGCGTCGCCGCGATGATTCACGCCAGGATGACCGTTGTAGACTTCGAAGAATTGTTCGGCCACCACCGCCGCTAAATCCTCATACGAGACCCCATATTGAAAGTTGGGATGGTTGAGGTGTGGGAGGATTTCGCGGCCGAGTCGCTTTTCCTGTTCCAGCACCGATCGCAGATTATTTTGCATCACTTCGCGAACGGAACCACCACCCAAGGGCTTGATCAATTCAGCCACATTCGTAGCGTTCATATGGATTGGACGTTTTTCGAATTTGTCGGTGATTTCCTCGCCCGGGATCAGGATGAACTTTCCCTGGGTTTCCACCAGGTAACGAAACTCGTCGAGCGGCTTCAGGCGAACCTGGTAGGCGGGGGTGCCTTTCTCCCCTTCGGTCTCTACCCAATGCTCGCCGAAGCGACGGAGGTATTTTTCGAGGATTTGCGCGCCGCCTCGGTCGACGATCTTTTCATAGCTCATCCAACGCATTCCCTGGCTCAGGACGTTGTGGTCGGACAGTGCCAGGAAGTGGTAACCACGCTTTTCGTACCAATCGGCGATCATTTCCGGGAAATCATCACCATCGCTCCACAAAGAGTGGGTATGTAGGTTACCTTTCCACCAGCGTGGCTGGCTCTCAGCCGATGGTTGGGCTTGAACTTCGAGATAGCAACAAGCAAAAAGGGAGGCTGCGAGCCAGGGGAGGATCACGCTTCGGCTGATCGATCGACGATCCGCTCCGCTGCCGGTAGCCCGGGCAAAGGTACGAGGAGAAAGAGAACGGTGGTTAACAAGCATCATTCATTCCGTGGGAAACAGTAAAGCAAAGGGTAGGCCGGCGAGGGTGGTTTTCGACGCTCGCTAGGCGAGCAAGCCGCGGACGACTTCCGCATGGCTGACACCGGTGAGTCGATAATCGAGTCCCTGAAAACGTACGCTCAGACGTTCATGATCGAGTCCTAGCTGGTGCAGCAGGGTTGCATGCAGATCATGGACATGCACTGGATTCTCCAACGGGCCGAAGCCGAATTCATCGGTTTGGCCATAGACCAGACCGGGGCGGAAGCCTCCACCTGCCAGCCACATGGTGAAGGCGTCAATATGATGATTGCGGCCCGTCGATTCGCGGACTTCACCCATCGGGGTTCGTCCAAATTCGCCGCCCCAGACCACAATCGTTTCATCCAGCAACCCTCGCTGCTGCAGATCGACGACCAGGGCCGCCGAGGCTTGATCGATATCTTTGCATTTCTCTGGCAAGTGCCGCTCGAGATTCTCGGTGGGACCGCCATGATGATCCCAGTTGGTATCGTATAACTGCACGAAGCGGACGCCGCGCTCGACGAGACGCCGAGCGAGCAGGCAATTCCTGGCAAAGGTCGCTTCGCGCGGCTCTTGGATTCCATAAAGCTTCAGGGTCTCTTCCGTTTCATCGCTGATGTCCATGAGTTGCGGAGCGCTGGCTTGCATCCGATAGGCCATCTCATAGGCATTGATCCGGGTGGCGATCTCATCGTCGCCGGTTTCGACCAATCGCTGGAGATTCAAGGCGCGGACGGTCTCGACCAACTGTTTCTGTTGGCGTGGGGAGACATCGGGCGGGGTCGATAAATTCAGGATCGGATCGCCCTGGTTGCGCAAAGGAACTCCCTGGTAAGTGCTGGGCAAGATACCGCTCCCCCACAGGACAGCGCCACCGCGCGGCCCGCGCGGCCCGCTCTGCAAAACGACGAAGCCGGGAAGGTCCTCGCAAACGCTCCCTAGTCCATAGGTAACCCACGATCCCATGCTGGGGCGACCGAATTGCCCGCTGCCGGTATTCATGAAAAGTTTGGCCGGGGCGTGGTTGAAGAGCTCGGTTTTACAGGTAGTAACAATCGACAAGCGATCGACAATCCTGGCTGTGTAGGGAAGCAGGTCGCTGACCCAGGCCCCGCTCTGACCGTGCTGTTGGAACGAACGCTTGCTCCCGAGCAAATTTCGGCGATGGCTACTATCCATGAAAGCAAAGCGTTTGCCGGCGACATAGCTATCCGGAATCGGTTCGCCATTCAAGCGGGTCAGCATCGGCTTGTGCTCGAAGAGATCCAATTGCGATGGCCCGCCAGCCATGAACAGGAAGATGATGCTCTTGGCTTTGGCTGGAAAATGCGGCGGCTTCGGCTCGAGCGGGTTCTTGACCTTGGCGAGAGGGGCGGCACCGGTCGACTGGTGCCCCAACAGCGAGCCGAGGGCGATGGAACCCAGGCCGAGCGAACAGCGGCTAAAAAAATGACGACGCAGGGCTAAACGTTCCAAGGGCTGCATGTCCATCAGGGTTACTCGCGGGTAATTGTTTCATCCAGGTTCAGCAGGGCACGGGCCGCCGTCAATGGATCCACCTTGGCCAGGATCGCCAGTTCCTCGGCCTTCGGCCATCGACCTGTGCAACGCCGAAACGCGATCGCCGCACCGTCGTTTTCAATCGAATGCTGCAAGGCGACCGCGAATTCGACGAAGGCCGCATCGTTCATCAGCGTCAGCGATTGTAGCGGCGTGTTGCTGCGATTCCGGCGAGTGCACGGACTATAACCATCCGGCGAATCGAAGACGTTGAGCGATGGGGGGGGCGTGGCGCGATAAAGGAAAGTGTACAGGCCTCGCCGATAGCGGTCCGCGCCTGAACTGACCTTCCATTCCCGCTTGACCTGCCCTTGCCCCATCACTCCTTCGGGGATCGGCGGAAAAACCGGCGGGCCACCTACCTTCGGAAAGAGCAGGCCACTGGCGGTCAAGGCTACATCGCGCACGATCTCGGCATCCAACCGCAAGCGACTCTGTCGGCCCAACCAATAATTATGGGGGTCGGCCGACTGTAATTCGGGGCGCAACTGGGAACTTTGCTGGTAAGTACGCGAGGAGACGATCCATCGGTGCATCGCTTTGAGACTCCAGCCGCGATCCATCCATTCCAGAGCTAACCAGTCGAGCAGTTCAGGATGCGTCGGCTGCGAACCAAGAAAACCGAAATCGTTGTCGGTTTCCACCAGGCCGCGTCCGAAGTACTGCTGCCAGACGCGGTTCATGATCACCCTCGCCATCAGTGGGTTGCTACGGCTGACGATCCACCGCGCTAAATCCAAGCGGTTGGGGGCAGAAGCCCCCGTTTCCAACGGGTGCAGGATCGAGGGGGTACCGGGATCGACCGCTTCATCAGGGCGGGTGAAATCCCCCTTGATCAGCAGGTGCGTGACCCGCGGTTTTTCCGCCTCGGCCATGACCAAGGTGGTGGTGCCGCGGTTGAGGATCCCATCGAGTTCCAGATAACGCTCATTCAAAGCCCGGAAGGATTCGCCGGATCCATCTCCCGATCCGATACCGGCGATGAAGAGCAAGCGGCGGTGCTCAAAGCTGCGTTTGTCGGCCGGGACTTTCAGGGCTTTGCTGGCTTCCGCCGAGAGGATCTTGCGAAGTTCGGGTGTGATGGCCGCTTCCCAGGTTGCCATCTCCTCCGCCCGCCGTTCGAGGACCTTGCTCATCCTAGCCTGCACGCTCTTCAATTCCGACTTCAAAGCGGCGATGTCCAGGCTGGGATCGTAAACGCGGAGGGTCGGTTCGTCCTGGTTGTTGAAGAAGGCGAAGAGTTGGTAATACTCACGCTGCGAGATCGGGTCGAACTTGTGGTCGTGGCACTGAGCGCAGCCGACGGTCAAGCCCAGCCAAACCGTTCCCGTGGTAGCGACGCGATCGAAAACGCTATCGATGCGAAACTGTTCCTTATCGATCCCGCCTTCTTGATTGATTTGAGTGTTGCGGTGAAAGCCGGTGGCAATTCTTTGACTGTCGGTGGCTGAGGGAAGCAGGTCGCCCGCGAGTTGCTCGATGGTGAACTGATCGAAGGGCATATCCCCATTCAAGGATTCGATCACCCAATCGCGATAACTCCAGATCTGCCGCGGTGCATCAATCGAATAGCCATTGCTATCAGCATAGCGAGCCTGGTCCAGCCACCAGCGTCCCCAGCGTTCTCCGTAGTGGGGACTGGCCAGCAAGCGTTCGATCAGCGCGCGATAGGCCGCGTCTGGATCGCGGCTGACCGCCAGCAAGAAATCATCGATCTCTTCCAGGGTGGGGGGGAGGCCGATCAGGTCCAAGCTGACGCGGCGGATGAGCGTGGCTGGATCGGCTAATTCGGCCGGCGACAAGCGATGTTCTTCGAGCTTTCCCTGGATGAAGCGATCGATAGGATGCTCCACGCCGGCGATGGTGGGCGGCGTGGACGGCTGCGGCCTGGTAAATGACCAATGCTTTTCATAGAGGGCCCCGTCTGCGATCCAACGCCGCAGCAAAAGTTTTTCCTCGGCCGTGAGTTGTTTCCCGGTATCCGGCGGGGGCATGACGAAGTCGGGATCCTCCGCCTCGATGCGCAGGATGATTTGACTGTTGTCCGGCTGACCTGGGATCACCGCCGCGCCTGCCTCACGCGTTGCCGTGGCGGCTTCGCGAAGGTCCAAACGAAGGTCCGCTTCGCGACTGCTTGCGTCGAAGCCATGGCAGGCGAAACATTTATCCGCCAGCAACGGAAGGATCTCGCGTTGGAAACGGAGCTTGGCTGAGACCGTCGGCTCCGAAGCGTCGGCAGGTTGCACCGCCTCCAACCGGATCGGCCAGGAAAGGCAAGCTAGCCAAACCAGTGGAAGCCAAGGACTCGCGGCCAGTCTACAACAGCGGTTCGTCATCGGGAGGGCATCCACGGCAAGGCGGGAAGATCGGGGCCGGCAGGCGCGGGCGGCGGAACGAGCCCTATTGTAGCCCAAAGGCGACCACTGTCACGTCCGTTGCTTGCGAGTGGATGGCTGATCCTTAACAATGGACAGCGGCGATTGGATGATTCAATTCAGCAGAAGATTTTGAACGAGTACCACCATGCTTCAGGCTTTTCGTGCGATCACGGTCCTCATCCTCCTGGGAGGTTCGACCCTTCCCGCCCAGAACCTACCTCTCGGCGCGGAGCGTCCGCCCCTCGAGCAGGCAGCCTACCGTAACCGCTTTGGCAAGCTCCCTCAGGAACCGCTTGCCGGCGATCGGATGGTGGCTGAAAGCCTGCGACTGGAGACGCAGCAGTTGGCGGCTCGGTCGTTGCAGGATATCGAGAGCCTGGCTGATTGGGAGGCGAAGAAGCCCCAGTTTCGTCGGCAGCTTCTCGAAATGCTGGGGCTTGATCCCTTGCCGCCGCGTTCTGATTTGAAGGCCACGATCACGGGCACGATCGAGCGCGATGGCCTGGTGGTGGAGAGGCTGCATTTTCAATCGCGTCCCGGGCTCTATGTAACCGCAAACCTCTACCGTCCCAAGCAGGTGGCCGAGCCTTTGCCAGCAGTTTTGTATGTGTGCGGCCACGGCCAAGTAAAGATCGACGGGATCAGCTACGGCAACAAGGTCAACTACCAGCACCATGGGGCATGGTTTGCGAGGAACGGTTATGTTTGCTTGATCATCGACAGCGTTCAACTGGGCGAGATCGAAGGGATCCATCACGGTACCCACCGCGAGGAGATGTGGTGGTGGAATTCCCGCGGTTACACGGCGGCCGGCGCGGAAGCCTGGAATTGCGTGCGGGCCTTGGACTATTTGCAGTCGCGTCCTGAGGTCGACGGCAAGCGATTGGGGGTTACCGGCCGCAGCGGTGGAGGTGCCTATGCGTGGTGGATCGCTACCATCGATGAGCGGATCCAGGCGGCTTGCCCGGTCGCCGGCATTACCGACCTGCAGAATCATGTGGTGGATGGTTGTGTCGAAGGGCATTGCGATTGCATGTTCATGGTCAATCTCTACCGTTGGGACTATGAGCAGGTTGCGGCCCTGGTCGCGCCACGCCCACTGCTGATCCTGAATACCGATAAGGATTCGATTTTTCCCCTGAGCGGCGTGGTGCGTTTGCACGCCGGGGTTCGAAGGATTTACGACTTCTACGATGCCCCGGAGAAGCTGGGCTTGGTTATCACCGAGGGACCTCACAAGGATACCCAGGAGCTCCAGCTTCCGGTCATGCGCTGGTTCAATCGTTGGCTCAAACGGGACGAAACGCCAGTGGCCAACTACGCCGAGAAATTATTCGAGCCCGCGGAGTTGAAGGTGTTGTCGGAGATCCCGGCTGATGAGATCACCAGCCGCTGTTACGAAAATTTTACCGTGTTGGCAGACGATCAAGCCGAGCTGCAGCCGGCGGCGGCGATCGCAGCTCTTCGCGAAAAAACGTTTGGGGCTTGGCCGGATGCGGTGGCCGCTGACGGCAGCAGTGTTCCGGCCGCCAGCCGGGTCGCCGAGTTCGCGGATGCTGGCTTGAAATTGACCATCTACGATTTGCAGTCATCACCCGCCATCGGCTTGCGGCTGTACTGTTTCGAGCCAACGTCCATCGAGCCGACTCGGGCGGCGACGCTGGAGATTTTAGACGAGCCGACCTGGGGCGCTCGGATGGGAGCCTGCCAGGGGGCTTTTGGTTCGATCCTGCAGTCCGAACACGCGATGCTCGAGCGGTCAGGCAGGGCGTTGCGTTCGTCCGCCGGCGGTGAGTCGTCGGCTGTCGGCTGGTTGGATGAAGTAAGGAAGGGGAGGTCCCGCCATATCCTCTTCGCCCCGCGCGGCATCGGCTTGTCGGCCCTCTCCGCGGAGCCCAAATATCTGACCCACCTTCGTCGCCGCTTCATGCTGCTGGGCACAACCTTGGCTAGTATGCAGGTGTGGGATTGCCTGCAGGCCGCCAGGCAGACGCTTGCCTTGGACGGCGGCGGCCAACGCCGGCTGCGGATGCAGGCGACTACGGGAATGACCGAAGTGGTCACCCTGGCTAGCCTTTTCTCCCCGCAGCTGGATGCACTCGTCCTCCAAGAGCCACCTCGCGACGAGTTGGCCGCGCCTGATTTTCTGGCCTGGCGGCGGATTATCACCCCCCAGCAACTCTTGCAACTGGCCCAGCAGCGGACGATGGTTCAAATAGAACCATAAACGGCGGCGGCTGCCTGCGGCAGCGTTCGAGTGACGGGCGATTCAATGCAGGCGGCATCGCCAACGAAAAAAGGCGGCCCGATTTCTCGGACCGCCTCTCGAGGACAACGTCACGGCTCGCAAAAAGTCTAGATGTTAGTTACACGATGTCGATCTAGTTACGCTGAGAAGAGGCTTTGCGAGCCAGTCGAGACAAGCTTAAGCACCGCAACCGCAGCTCGGTGCGGCAGCAACTTCGCAACCGCAGCTCGGCGCTGGAGCACAGCAGCTAGGAGCAGCGTGCGACTTCATCTTGCACTTGATCTTGCCGAGCAAGTCCATCAGGCGATGATGACGCGGAGCGGCGCAGCTGGCAGCCGGAGCTTCGCAACCGCAGCTGGGAGCAGCCACTTCACACCCGCAGCTAGGAGCGGCAGGAGCTTCGCAGCAGGTCGGAGCCGGAGCTTCGCAGCCACAGCTAGGAGCTGCATCGCAGCTCTTCTTGCAGTGCAGCTTGCTGTGCAATTTGCCGAAAATCCCCTTCAACAACCCGCCGCAAGCCGGAGCCGGTTCGCAGCAAGTGGGAGCGGGAGCTTCGCAGCAGGTCGGAGCTGGGGCTTCGCAGCCACAGCTCGGGGCTGCATCACAGCTGCCGCGATGCAGCAGACCGAAACCAGCCGAGGCGTTCTGAGCAACCAGGCTCGAACAGGCAACGGCAACCAAGGCGATAGCGATTAAGCGACGCATGTAAAATACTCTCCGTACGTGAATGTTAGTAACTTGTTCGCAGAGGCATCCGAAATCACGGCCTCGAACTTCCGTGCTACCTGGCTGGTAGATATCTCGCCAAGACCAGCCCGCGGTCGACAGATGGTCATGCTGGGCACGACTACTGGCTTCCGATGCCTAAATTCCTCACCCATACTGTGAAGCACGATTAGGTGCGCGGCGGGAAATTTCAGCCAACAAATGATGCGATTGACCCGGAGACCGACCAGTTACGGGGTTCGTAACGATGATGACGATCCTGCCGATCGCTCACCGGCGAGTTCCAGGAAATATCCTGGAATAGAGCTTTTCATTCATGTTTTTGTCGAGTAGCCGGCAGCTAGTTTTACTGCTGCAAACTATCGGCCAGTTCGGGTACCGGCAACCCCAGCACGCCGCGTCCCTCATCGAGCCGCATGGTGACATCCTGATCGATGTCGCTATGGTCGATCTCCCAGAACAATTTGATTTGTTCCTGATCGAGCGGTTTCCAAGAACGTACCAGCCGCATCCCGACGCTTCGCGCCGGATCGGTCGTGTACCACCATGGGCTCAGCGGGATATTGGGATCTTCGCTTTTCCATTCTTCGTCGTTCGAGCCCATCCTCGCGGCGCTGCGACAGCGATCGGCCGGATCTTGCCATCCGCCGCCGCGAACACAACGCGGGTAGGCAGCCTTGGGCCACTGCAAAGCCTGGTGGATCGTGAGTGGACCTTGTCCGACAGCCGAATAACCCTCGGCGGAATACGCGTCGACGGTCCATTCCCAGGCATTGCCATGCATGTCATAAAGTCCATAGGCGTTGGGTTTCTTGCTGCCGACCTTGGCTGGACCACCGGAATTGTTTTCGGCGAAGCAGGCATAGTCTCCGAGTTTGTCGGCCGACTCACCGAAAGAATAGGCGGTGGCCTGTCCAGCGCGAGCCGCAAATTCCCACTCGGCTTCGCTGGGCAAACGATACTGATAACCGCTCATCCCAGAGATCCACTTGGTGTATTGCTTGGCCGCGTATTGCGTCATGGTGACGGCTGGTTGCTGGGGGTCGTCACCGAACTCAAAGGTGTGGCTGGGTTCATATAACGGAGTCGGGGCCGTGATAGCGTCGACCCGATTGTCCTCGTCGATCTTGCGAATTCCTTCCACCTGCAGTTTCTTGAAGACGTCGTACAACGACATAAATACCTTGTATTCGCTCCAGGTCACCTCGGTCTTGCCGATCCAAAAAGGTGGAACCTCGACTTCGACTTGAGGCCCCTCATCATCGCTCCGGCCGGCTTCAGCGGCAGGTGAGCCCAGCCAAAATTTGCCACCCGGCACCGGGATCATCTCGAAGGAAGCTCGACTGCCCGGAATGGTGACGGCGTAGGGAACGAGGAATTTCCCATCGGGGGTGGCGACATAGGGTCCCGACTCCGGCTGGCGACCGACAATCCCCAGCATCGCCTGGCTACCGGTTTGGGCGAATAGACCCTCGGCCAGACACAGCGTCGAACAGAAAATCCAAGCCACGAGTCGAAGCCGATCAACCCGACGAAAATCATGCTGTTGCATAGTAACTGCTCTGTTGCGCTCAACCGCTATTCAGGTGAAGATTCAATCCTCCCTGGATCATAGTCCAAAGCCGGCGGGGCGTCGAGTTTGCTTTAGGGGGGGCCGAGTTCCACGAAGCGCGCGCCGAGCATGACATCGATTTCCAGAGAGGTTGACCCACGCTGCACTTGCAAGCGTACTTTGGTATTTGGTTCGACGGCGGCGATTCGCGTGATCAAGTCGCGATGGTCCTGGATTCCGTTGCCATCGACTCCCGTGATGGTATCTCCTCGCCGCAAGCCGGCAGCGCGGGCTGGCGAGTGGCCAAAGTTGACGAAATCAACAACCATTGCACCGCTGGTCTCAGCAGGGGCTTGAGGGCCTTTCGTCGGCCGCGGCTGGTCGCCGGATACGGGGTCCAATCTCACCCCCAACCAGCCGCGGGCCTGGGCGGCGGCGGCCAGGATATCTTCGTAGATCTCCCGCACGAGTCGGCTGGGTATCGAAAAACTTACCCCCTGGAAAGTTTCGCCGACGATAGCCGTGTTGATCCCGATGATTTCGCCTTGGCCGTTCACCAATGGTCCGCCGCTGTTCCCCGGGTTGACCGCGACATCGCTTTGCATCAAGTCGCTGTAGCGGGCTTGAAGTCGTTGCGAACCCTCGTACTGCGACTCGGCCAGGTCGACTCGATGTTTACTGCTGAGGATGCCAAAGGTGACCGAACCCGCCAAGCCAAAGGGGCTACCGACGGCCCATACCGGAGCGCCGACGGTAACGGCATCGCTATCTCCCCAGTTGGCGGCCGGTAAGGCTACTGGGGGGACTTTGAGCACCGCTAAATCCCGAGCCCGATCGATCCCGACCAGGGTCGCCTCCTCGCGGGAACCGTCGCTGAATCGGACTTCAATGGATTCGCACCCCTCCAGCACGTGGAAGTTGGTGATGACGTAACCGGCCGCATCGACCAAGACACCACTCCCTTGACCATGGATGCGGTACCGGGACGATGCCTCCGGCGAAACGCTGCGAAGGGCTTCGAGCTCTTCTTCATTCAGCGAGGACTGCTTGATATCGATATGCACCACGCTGGGCGTCACGCGCTGGCTTACCAGTTGCGACAAACGCGACAACCCATCCAGCGATACCTGCTGGAGCTGGTGGGTCGCTGCCTCATGCTCGGCCCGAAGTTGCCCTCGATACCAAGCATAGCGTGAGGCTTCCAGCAACGGCGGCAACAGCCAGCGGACGACCAGCAGGGCAGCGGTGACGAGGAGGAGGCTGATGAAGGTCGAGCCGAGACTGGCCAGCGGCCCGTCCCAACGCCAGGCAGGGCTACGATCGGTTCGAGATGGCTCTTCCGGCGGTGCTCCCGTCATACCCGGATTCTCCTCGGTTGGGTATTATCTAAACGCGTCCCAAGTTGTGTCCTAGGCCGCTTCAGGGGGCCTGCAGCGAACACCGTGATCAGCCCCACACCGGCCCTCACGAGGAGTCTGGTTTGCCCGTCGGCTAGATGCGACGAGCACTTATTCAGTATCCTCCAAAGGGTCTATCCTAACCCACCCCCAGCCGTTTCCGCAAATTTTTGAGAAGTCCATCCATGACCCACGATCTTTCCCTACGATTATATCAAGAGCTCAAGAA
>JBILTQ010000286.1:0-7475 GCA_044371435.1 Pirellulaceae bacterium
CCCAGCCCCACTACCGCCTCTGGTGACCGTCAAATTTTCCTGAATATATTCAGCCGGCGAGCGGTGATGAGGCTGCATCTTCTCCAAGAGACTTGGCAAATCCATTAAGCCAGCGCGATCGAGAGCCTCATTGATCAAGCGTGTTGACTGAATCATCACTAGGTGACTGGCCATGCTATCATCCCCAAGCGTTCGATTCGCTACACTAGAGTTCTCCAGCGAGCCAACGGCGGCAGCCTGATCTTTTGGCTCGAGGAGAATCTCGGCTGACGACTCGTAATCAGGGTTGGCAACAACGTAATACAGCCCACCTAAAACCCAGCAACCAAGGATGGACAGCATGATTTTCGTGAAATGACGTTCAAGCAATTGCACGAAATCAATCTGTAGCATCTCAGGCATTTTGTGGGCCGCCTGCGTACGGGAAGGGACCGGTCTAGCCGAGGAAGTTGACAAGATCATCTGCGAATTTCAATCTAGTGAAGAAACGATCCAAGCCCCGAAACAGCAGACCGCCAGAGGCCCGCAGACTGTTGCCAGCAATATCGCGTGGATCCCAGTGAGCTTTTAGTATCGCTCAGCATGCCCGATTTGGAACGGGATTTCTCCGAAAAGGCCTGATATCCCAAGCCTGCTCCGCGATCGGCGAAACCCATTTTCGTCCGGGAACTTTGCCTATTCGCCGGCGCAGGACCGCTTTGGAGGCTCGCAACCCTGGAAACGGCTACAGTCCGCCACTCCCCCGTGGCTAGGGATGGTGGCAAAGCATCCCCCCCTTTAAAGTCGCCTCAAGGAAATTTAATGCCCCTTATCAGCACCTCTCGCCCGGGATGCCTTGCCCAAAGAATCGGCCGCCGCTGTCCATTCCCGTCGCTCCCCCGTGGAAGCTGAATTCCTTGCATTCATCAGGAGCGGGCTTCTGCCGCTCTGTCCATCCAAGCGCCGTCTTGGCTAAAAGTACCGCTCGCTTGCCAGCTATACTTGGCTTTGCCTGCTTTTTCCCCACGGCCGCGTTCGGTTCGACCGAGCGCACTGCTTGGGACTGCCTCACTCGACCGTCACCCGGTACTATTGTCTGCGGGCTCGGCTATCTACCGCCCTCGATGCTTGCTCACCGACCCTAAGGGACACGACGATCCGTCCATTCGGCATGCCCTCGGAACTTTAACGCGTTGGGGCCAAGCCGTTCCGCTTCCCTCAGGAATCGATCGATGATCTGCTCCATCCCGAGATGCTCGACCGCATATCGCCTCGCTACCTTGCCGTATAAGTAACGCTGATCCGGATCAGCAACCAGAGTCGAGATAGCCTCTGCGAATCGTCGGACATCACCGGGAGGAACGACCTTGCCTTTACCATCCAAGACCTTTGCTAGTTGCGTGTCGGGGTAAGCGGTAGCTACCGTCGGTCGACCGCTTGCCAGCATTCCGGTCAACTTTGAAGGCATCACCAGGTCAGCCACGTCCGCGCGTTGGGGGAGCAGATGGATATCGGCCGCGTTGAGTAACTGATTTAGCTTTTCGACTGGTTGCACCGGAAGCCAAGTGAGATTCTCCATATGCCCAGCGTAGTCCTTCAGTCTCTCGAGGGCTGCCCCGTGGCCACAGATCACGAAATGCAAGTCCGCTGCATGGGAAAGCTGGCGAGCTGCATCGATAATCATTTCTAAGCCCTGTTTCTCCCCGATATTCCCGGAGTAGAGCGCAATACATTTATGGCTTGGCAAACCCAAAACCTCTTTCAGCGGACCGTTATCAAGGATCGGAAAAATCGCTGTACAATCGACCCAATTCGGAAGAAGAATGGAATTGCCGGGTTTGACACCCTTATCTTTTAGTCGCTCCACCATTCGCGGCGTAATGGTCGAGACTCGATCGAAGCGCCGCATCCAAAAGCCCTCGATGGTAGATACTAAGCGCTGTAACCACTTTCGCTTGAGTATGCCGAGTTCAAAAGCCACGTCGACCTCGAAATCCTGAATATGTAACCAAGCTTTCGCCCCACATAATCGGGCGGCCAGCCATGCTCCAGGCAAACAAAACAAAGTTGGTTCAATGACGATGATGAGATCGGGCCGCTCCCAAGCCTTCTTGATGATTACCGGCAAGCTTGAAAGGCCGAATGAAGCCAGGTGTAGAATCCGTTTCACCCCGGTAGGTCGTACCGGAACCCACAAGGGACAGCGCGTGATCTCTACCCCGTCGATCACCTGTGTTTCAAAACGTATCGCCTGAAACCCATCAAAGATTTTCCAATTCGGGTAGTAAGGCGGAGAGGTGACGACCCCGACGGAATGCCCGCGTTCGGCCAAGGCAAATCCTAACTCGCCAGTATACTTCCCAGTGCTTACCGGTTCCGGCCAGAAATTTAAGGTGTGAATGACTACCTTCATCGACCTAGATCCATGACCTTGGACAAGAAACCGATGCTCGAAAAACGCTCGCTACAGCCAACCACTTTACTACTCCCAAGAGGCGGCTTCGTCCAACCGCACGCTACCTTGCCTTTGCCAAAACAGATAAAAAACGTACCTGGCTAGTCTATTTAGCTTAAACTTGAACCATCCGCAATTTCTCTGTCTCGATCCACCTAGCATGAATATGGCTTCTACCCGCGAAACCAAGGTTCGCAATGATCTGTTCGACGCTAAGCGATCTTTTAACCGAGAGCGTCCGCTCAGTGTCTTCGCAGCCTGGATGATCATCCGCTGGCTGTTTTTCACCACCTCTTTCCCTTGGCCTAGTCCCATCAAAGTAAGGCTCTTACGGCTGTTCGGAGCAAAGGTCGGCAAACAAGTCTATCTGAAGCCGCGGATCAGCATTCATTTTCCGTGGAAACTGGTAATCGGCGATTTCTCCTGGATCGGTGAGGAAGTCACCATCGTCAATTTCGAACCGATCTCGATCGGAAATCATTGCTGTATATCCCAGCGAGCTTTTCTCTGTTCGGGCAACCATGACTTCCGCGATCCTGCCATGGGTTATCGAAACGCCCCCATCACGATCATGGATGGCGTCTGGGTTGGGGCCACCAGCAGCATTGGCCCCGGCACTACTCTGGGGGTAGATACGGTTATCAGCCTCGGGAGCGTCGTCCTTAATGATTTGCCCGATAACGGAGTCTATCGTGGTCATCCCGCTGTACGGGTCGCTGATCGCTGGAAATAACTCTATCGCCTCACGCCAATGGATACTCCGGCCCAAGCCGTATCCCGCAATCCTTCTCTGATACCCAAGCCCTCTCAACGATTCGTGACTCACGCTACTTGTCACCGCCCGGATAACCTGCCAGGGCGGTCGCCATGGCCCAGAAGCGACGGCCGTCCCGCTGGCACCAGAATCGACCGTCACAACGCGTGGAATCACTACCTCACTTCCCGAAAAGCTGCCCAACTTTTGTCCATCGCCCGTGCATAAAGCGACGGGTATAGGCTGGTAGATTCTGCAGGCGGTAACTGAGGAACTCGACCGTCGAATGCCAATCCTTGTGGATCCCATGTTCACGACGAATCCGCGTGTTTTCCTCTTGAACCTTCGCCTGGTCGGCTGAAAGCTGATCGCTTTGTATGGTAAAGGTTGCACAAAGTTGCTTGCAGTATCGCATTTCACAACCGATTTCGAGAGCACGAATCCACATCTCGGTATCGGCGGTAAGTTGGTAACTTTCATCATATCCTCCCAACCGCCGAAAACAGTTGCTGGTTATCAACGTAGCTTGCTGGGTGAACAATACGATATCGCGAGCAAAAAGCCGCTTCAGCGCCTTGTATCGCGACGACGAGGTAGACGCGAACAAGACCTCGTTTCTTTCATTGATGAAATTAACCCGACCATAAGCGATGTCGATCTGTGGTGAGCGATCCAGCGTGGTGAAGAGAGCTTCAAACCCCGGAAGCCAGTAATCATCATCGTTGATGTATCCTACATACTGATAGCTACCGGCTGATCGACGCAGAGCGAAATTGACGGCTGCGAAAATACCGGCCTTGGCGGGCTCAGCAACCACCTCCAAGCCAGGGAATTGCTGTTCCAATTTCATCACCTGGCTAGACGGACAAACCAACACGTGCCGAACCCGTTCGCCACCAATTGTCCGAACGGTCTCTATCGTCCGGCCAAGCGACGCTCGCTCGCCAAGCGTTGGAGTTACGATCAGCGTGTCTTGCATCTTCCTCACTTGAGTAACTAATTTCGTTTTACGCGAACAAAGAAGGTCAATCGCCTCTCGAGCGAGACCACTCTCGGCCAAATTCGGGACGGTTAGGTTCTACTTCCGGAAAATATTCATTCCTAACATACGTGTGGTTCAGAGCTGACTCTTCCATATCACCGGTATCTCCTGCCTGGCAGAATAGCCCAGTCAGTCGATATCCACTCATCACATCTAAGGCTAGCAGTAACACACCGACAATCAGTCCAGCTTGAATGTAAACGCTCTTGATGGCCGACGTGAAAGGTGAGAGAGTCACAATGGTAGCGATGATCGCGGCCACGAATCCCGCAAACCAGGAGTAGCAGAACACCGTGCGACAGTAAGCAAAGAGAAATCCGGCTGCAATACATACCACCGCGGTACCCACTACTTTGAAGTCAATAGATAACTCGCGAAACAATGTGGCCCATACGTTATGATCGATATCATAGCGGGCATACATGTCATCGACAGCTACTTTTAAAATCGGGCCATCGTTGTAGCCCAGACGCCGTGTCAGGATACCGAAATTATGCTGCCCCCATGCCGGATCCAGGTCATCCTCCTCAAGATACATTCCGAATCGCTCTACCGATCGCCAAAGATATTCGTCGACCATACCTACGGTGAGGATAAACGCAAATGGCATCCGCGACAGTCCATAGGGCTCAAGAATCTCCTCGCCTATCCCATAATAAATATCGGTAGAGGCTCCTTCGAGCCCATCCCGCTGGCGATAAGCAGCGAAGAAAGCATTGAAGACCGCCGCACCGATTGTCAAAACACCAACCACCGTCACCAAACGCCAACGCGGTATCGATCGGATTGCCGCCGCATACCGCATGACGATCCCCACCACCAACAGCAAACCACAGCACAAGGCGTCGAAGCGTCCACCAAAGCTGATGACCGACATTCCCAGTACGATCCCGACTATTAACACTCCGGTTATCAACCATCGCCACGACTTCGCCCGTAGACTAATTTCAAAAAGCAGAAAGGCCAAGGCTGGGGAACAAAGGCTAAACAGGCGTGATTGCTCGGCATCCATAGCAACTTCCCCGCTCACATGCGCCTCGCGGATCTCCGTGATAGAAGCCTCATCGCGGACTCCCGAAGACCGATAAAAAGCTGCTAAAGCAATTGCTGATACTACGGCCAGGACTGCGATGACCGGCAACTTGAAGCGCAACGAAACGACTTCCAACGGGAGTACAATGCGGGAGCAAGCTGGCAGAAAGAAGCACCCGCAAAGGAATAGAGCGATCGTGACGGCATTCACGCTATAGGGCGGACCAAAGGCCGGCGCCCGCACCCACGGGACGACGATCGCAACGCCCCAAAGGAAAAGACCTAGTTTCAACTCGGGTGGCACACGCATGCGTCAGCTCTTCGATGGGGCCTGCTAATTCGGGACCGTATGGCGATCCTGGACCCATTCCGCCAGCTCCATGCGTGGAAACAGATCAAGATTTCCGCCGATAGTGCAATTAACGAGGCGGCCACCAAAGGCAGCATAAGCCTCGGCTGCCATGGAGTAGTTGTATTCACTGGCAGCCAAATCTGGAAGCTGCCACTTCTGGCCCCCTGCAAAATAACGAGGGTCGAAGTGACTTTCATCTACCTTGCCCGAAGTCACCGTGGCTCCAGCTGGACCACGCACAGCGAAGTTATGGTCACAACCGATGACCGCCACATCGCGAAACCCCATATGAAAAGCCAGCTGCAAGGCAGCTACGGTTACCGTGGAACCTTCATTGATGCTGACAGAGCAGTCGCGTACAAACTTCGATTGGAAAGCGGTATGCACGAAACTTACGTTTTCTCGCGAGCGGACAAACTTGCGACAGTAACTACTGATAAAAAGAGGTATTTCAGTCGCATTGAAAAAGTCCGCATTCTGCTCAACAACGAGTTGATTGAGAGCAACAATCACATCCGGCCTGAACGAATTCCTTTCGAACAGCAGGTTAATCTTATTCAGCCCGAAAGCGAATAAGCCTGAAAGCAAGTCAAGATCCGTCCGCAAGAGGCTTGGCCCGTTACAGACAATAACCGCCTTTTGATTTGGGAAACGATCTTTCCAAGCTCGCACTTTTCGTCGTGATCGAAAGGACTCCATGGTTAGATCCCACCGTAATCGATCGAGTATCACGCCCATCGCGAAACGATAAGGATTCATCGTCGGGCGCTGGTTCAAGCAGTTCGCTTTCCCTTCTGCCTGGAGTCTTGGATTCATCATCAAGCTTGTCTGTAAAGATCTGGCTTCATCAGCCGGTGTGGAAAAAATCAACTGGAGGAACAATCCAAACTAGACGGTGATGGTCTCCTCCTATCGACCTATTTGTCCAAGGAAGCTCCGAGGAAATCAACCATCAAATCGATAGCCTTGAGCGACGTACGGCGGACGGCATCCTCTGTATTGGATGAATTATGCGATCCGAACAAACAGCGATCACCGAATTGCCTCAACCTCGACTCGGCTGGCAAGGGCTCAGTTTCGAATACCTCAAGGGCAGCACACGCCACCTGCCCACTGCCCAGCGCCTCCGCCAAGGCCGTCTCATCGATCAACGGTCCTCTTGCTACATTGACAACCCTCACCCCGGGTCGACACGCCGCGAGTGTCTCCTTATTCAGCATGCGACGGTTGTCCTTCGTCAAGGCACAGGTAAAAACTAGGAAGTCGGCTTCTCCTAGTCGGTTGGGCCAAGCAGCCACCTCCAGCCCTTCCAGACCGGCGTGCGGCTGAAAGCAGGGATCGTAGACCACGACCCGCATGTCGGCTGCTAAAAGTCTTTTTGCCGTCTGGCGTCCGATATCGCCGAAACCAATCAAACCTACGTGGCGATCAGCCAAGGAAATCCCCCGCGGCTTGGCCCAGTTTCCCGACTTCACCTCGCGATCGACGACAAATGTATGCCTGGCTAAGGCGGTGACAAAAGACATGGCGATATCCGCAACTTCGCGGCCGAACATGCCTGGAGTATTACTGATCGGCAAACCTAGACGGCGGCAAGCCTCAAAATCGACGTTATCGACTCCCACCCCCCACTTCACCGCCGCTTTGAGTTTGCCTGCAACCCCCGCCTCAAACACTCGGGCAGTGGCTGGATCATCGCCTATGATCCAGCCATCAACTTGAGGTACTAAATCCACCAATTCCTCTTCAGTCAAGATCTGTACCACCTCGGGCGTAACAATCTCCATCCCGCGTGCATCAAACAACGAACGGAAATGCTCGATTGCGCGGAGCATCGGTGGACAGGTAATCAAGACTCGCA
>JBILTQ010000117.1:0-13944 GCA_044371435.1 Pirellulaceae bacterium
GCGGCGGGGGGAGTTTCTGCAGCCGAAACCTGCCGACCAGGATCAACTGCTGCGGGAGTTGCGTCAGGTGCAATTCCGCCCCGCGCATCCAGCCCAACCATGGGGCCTGGTACTCCGCCGGGGGCAAGGCATGCTGGATCTCTAACGCCAACCCCATCTCTGCGAGTTGGGGCCGTCGTCGCTCGCCCCCTTCCTCCGAGGACTCCCTAGCCGCTAGCTCTTTCGCGTAACTGGTGCGCCAACGGGGACGAGCCGAATCCTCCGTGAGTTCATAGTCTCCGCCGAGCGGACAGACCAGGCGTCCATCGCAAAGTCGTTCGGCCGTTGCCTTGGCTTCCGCGGCCGGAAGATGAAACTGCGACTGGATAGTATCCATCAACAGCAGGTTGCCGCGCGAGGCCTGGAGAGCGCGACGAAACCAGAAGGTGTTGAACCAGCTTTTCACCTGGCTCGGTTCGAGATCACCCAAACGCAGGCGAACCTGGGCCGGGTCCTCGGCCAAACTGGGTTTCAAATGCAGCATGCAGCTTTCGAGGATTTGGCGATCAAAGGAAAGAACACTGAAGCCACTCCCCTGCCAACGCCAGGCTCCGATCAGCAGTTTGGAAAAGCCAAGGGCGTCGGGTGGGCCTCCTCCCAGCGCCAGCGGAAGTCGATCGAGGTACCCCGGCAAAGGCCAGGCGCCAAGATAGGCCGGGGTACGCTGCAACATGATCAGCGTCTCGATCCATCGCCGATCCTCATCCGGCGGCGGCGGGCTCATGTCCTTGACGCCGCCGAACAGGACGTGGTCGGGGACAGGGGTCGGGTTCAGGATATTTTTCCCCGACAAGTGCGCCTGGAACTGCAGGACATCGTCCGACGGCAAGGTAATCTGCGTCTTGACGGGCGGGGCAAGGAAGAACGACAGCCAGCCATATTTCTCGCGACCAAAGGGGGCCACGTAGGCTTCCACCGCCACTTGCTCGACATCCTTATCCGCTTCGTCAACAAAACGTCGAAGCCCCAGCACCAAGGGGTCGGTCTGCGGCCAGTCGCGGGTATAGTAGTCGGACAAACGTTGATATTCCTCGGCTTCCTCGGCCGTGCAGGACTCGACGGTGACGTCCGGAATCGGAATCAAATGGCCACGACCACCGCGGCGAGAATCGACCCAGCGATCACCGCTGCGGATCGGCCGGCTATCATGGCTGTCTTCCAAAAACCATGGTGGCAGGAAGCCTTCCTCGATCAAGCCTTCCAGCGACTGGGCGTCGCTTTTTTCGCTGCCAGCGCACAGGCTAGCCATGTCGGCAAGCTGTAGACGGGCGACCGCCCGCAACCGCCGACGCAGTTCGATTTGATATTGCGGGGAGAGCAGCGACTGGAAAAACTCCGGCGAGAAGAAGGCGAACACGGCATAGTCATGAGCGAGCGGCATAACGCGACGCATCTGGCGAAAGATCGGGTGGTCGGCCAACGAGGGTTGCCCACGTTCGACCTCGAGGAATCGCCGAACCAACTGTTGGCTGGTGGTGACCAGCAGGTACTTTCCCTGCTGGACCAACAGCGAACGCACCGACTGATCCGGTGATGAAAGCCACGACACCTCGGCATCGCCGATGGTGAGCCGATCCAAACGCATCCCCTGCGCGGCGAACTTGCGGCGGGTACTTTCGCGATCGGCATCCAAAGCCCGCCGCAACAATTCAGGCTGGGGTGATTCAAAGAGTACCCCCACCGCCGGGCCTTCCTGCAGGAACAGGTCGTAACCGATCAAGGCCATGTCGCTGATCAAAGAATCGCCGAACCATTTAGCCAGCAGCGTGGTCTTGGCGTTCAGCATCTTTTCCAACCGCTGATGGGCTTGATAATCCAGTCCACGCCGCATCAACATTTGAGCGAGCCCATCGCCTTTCCCCTTGTTGATCTCCTGAAACCACAAGGCGTTGGAAAAGCTACCGAAGCGCAGATAGAAACATTCCGGCGGGACGTGCCGCGCCATCGACTCGATGGTCGGCATGTCCGCCCCTTCCGGCACGGGCAGCGTTTGCCACGCGCCGGGGCTGGGGACCGCTACCAACGCCTGCGAACGATCGGCAGCCGGTCGCTCCAGGCAAGCCATCGTCATTTCCGCGCGAATGCGATCGGTCCCCGCCAACAGCTCGATCGTCGGCTGTGGGTCGGACTGACGAGTCATCTTGGGCCTCTCCGGTTGAAAGCGGGAGGAGGGGAGTTGCAACCGCGAAGCCAACATCGACGTCAAGTAGGCCTCGATGCCTGGCAGGTAATCACCGGCCGAGAACTGCAGCGAGGCTTGCTGGCAGTAGCCTTCCCACCACCGCTCGAGCTGGCTCCGATGCTCGGCCTGCTCCCAGGGCCGCGGGTCGATGACGAGGGTTCGTTGCAGGTCGCCGTCCAAGTGCAGGGTGAGCGGTTGCGTCCCTTGAAACAAGAACTGAATGCGTAACAGGCTGGGTGGATGCCGCTGCTGCTCGGCGTTCTCGAGGGCATTTCGCAGTCGATCGATCAGCCCCCCGCGAAGGATCGGCCGCGGGCTAACCGCTTCTGCCGATGGATCGACCGCCGTCGCCTCCAGGCTGACCGCGGGATAAAAAACCCGCTTTTCCTCGTCGGAGACCAACACTCGAGGCAACCGTCCAGCCTCCACCACTCCGATCGGTATCGTCAGCGCCGCCACCCCGAACGGCTGCCCGCGGATCGCCGTGAACGACTCACCCACCGCGGCCGGCGCCGTTCGGACACTTGGTTGGACAGCGGAAGGTTGGGCAGCCCAAGTCGGGAAGCAGGCGAACCCCATCGCCAGCCCACAGATTGCGAAAGCAAGATGGTGGTGATGATTCATTTTTGAAGATTTGATGTCGAGGGAGCCGAATCCGCGGGGCGGCGTGTATGCCCCGGCTGAATGTCGGTTAGAATCGTAGGGAATGTCATGCATGAAAGATGGATTCCAAGCTGACTGACGAGAGCCGACCCCAAGTAGCATCCGCGACGCGAGAAAGTATCAGCCCTTCTTAGAGATCCGATCCATTCCCCACAGCCCGCGAACACAGGAGTGAACTGATGAGCGAAAGCTCGACATTGGATTGTAGCGTTCTGGTGTTGAATCGTTTTTACATGGCGGTCCGGGTTGTCGATGTTCGCCGCGCCATGACCTTGCTCTACCGCGGCTGCGCGGAAGTCATCACCATCGAAGAAGATTCCTACGCCAATTACGACTTCGATAACTGGTGTGAGATATCGTTGCTGCATGCGATGGAAAAGCAAGACGGGGAAGAGTTTCTGCGGACCCCTCACCAGGAAGTGCAAGTCCCGCGCATCGTGCGGCTGGTGCTCTACGATAAAGTTCCCAAGTCGACGGTTCGCTTTAATCGCAAGAATCTCTTCGCCCGCGATGGTTACCGTTGCCAGTACTGCGGTCAGACGCGGCCGATGAGCCAGCTTAGCCTCGATCATGTCGTCCCGCGATCTCAAGGCGGGAGGACGACCTGGGAAAATGTTGTCTGCTCGTGCACCGGTTGCAATTCCCGCAAGGGTGGCCGAACTCCCCAAGAAGCGGCGATGCGCCTGCTCAGCCATCCCGCCAAGCCCCACGCCAACCCCGGCATGGTGGCCACCCTCAAGGACCCACGCTACGAATCGTGGAAGACGTTCCTCCCGGCCACCGTCGGCGGCTAAAGGCCGCGTCGGGTGACCACTCTCTACGCGACCGCCCAGCCTGGGGTTGGGCCAATATCGCTGGGGAAGTTGTCCGGCCCTCTGGCAGTCCAGCCTTTTGGACTAGCGTCCTTAGGTTGATAGGCCGGGCTCAGCCGGGATGCGAGGTCTAGCGTACGGCGGGCGCAGTCGTCGCGTCCGGGAGCCACTGCACCGCGTCGACCACCACGTAACCATCGGCCTCGCGGTTGGTCACCACCACCGCGGCCGGTTGCCCGGCGGCAAAATCGAAGTTCCCCAGCGACATGAACAGACCATCGACGGGAGGCTTCTCGCGTTGATTGATCTTGCCCGACCAGATTCCGCCGGCATGGAAGACCTCGACCTGGACCGCGCTCGACCGATTTCGATTGGGCTGGTAGGCCAAACGGACCTCGTACCTGCCCGGGCGGGGTAGCTGGGCTTCGAAGCGTGCCTTGCTTAGGCCGTCGCGTCGATCGCCGTCATGGCGATAGCCATGACCGACGAACTCGGTGGAAGCGGTGCTATCCTGCCAGTTCCCCTCGACCACTGCCTCGCGATCATCGACCACGATCCCCGGCAGTTGCTCAGCCGCCAAATGCTTCTTGGCTACCGGCATCGGCCCGTCGCTCAAGGGATGCTCGAGGATCTGGCCGGCTGCCAGCAACTTCGCCCGCAACGTCGGATAGGGCACTTGCTGGACGGGAAGGTCGTCATCGATAGCGATCGCCGCGGCCATGGCGGCCGACTGCCCAAGGATCATGAAGACCGGTTCCATACGGATACTCCCATAGGCGATATGCGAACAGCTGACGCACACCGGCACCAGCAGGTTGTCGAGTTGCCCGGCCTTCGGAACCAACGAACCGTAAGCGATCCCGTAGGGACGGATACCGACACCGATATCGCCCTCGTTCTGTACATACCCCTCGGGCGTCACGTAGCGTTGAACATTGTGCGAATCGATGGTGTAGCTACCCATGCCGATGGAATCGGGGGTCGGCCGCCGCTTCATCAGCTCGTTTTCCGTCATCACAAAGTGGCCGATCATCCGCCGAGCTTCCCGCACATACAGTTGATGAGGCCAATGACCGTTGTCGGTGAATTCATCTTTGGCTAATCCCCAACGGCGGATTTCCGCCTGCGCATCCTTGGGGATCCGCGGGTCGGTTGTCAGGAAGTACAACCAACCTTGCTGGTAGCTCCGATGCTCGGCGATGATCTCCCGCCGTCGCTGGTAGCTGGCCTCGGGGTAGTCATAATTCATCCCGATATTATCGGTGCTCATCGGACCATGGTTGTTGGTGTCGGTCTTGCGGTTGGGGATCAGATCGAATTTGTTGAAGGTCTGCTCCCAGCCGGCGTCGAAGATACGAACCATCAGTTCGTACTGCAGTGGGTCGTAGCCCTCCGGCTTGGGAAACGGTAGTCGATTCTCGGGATGATCGGTGGCGCAGAAACGGAAATTGTAAGCCTGGACCCGATGGTCTCCCTCCCCATAGCGACCGGGTGGGTCGGGGCTGATCCGCGGCAGCAGGCCGCTGGTCGGATCCTCGGGGATGAGGTAGGGACTCACCTTTTTCTTAAGCACGCCGAAATGATGCGAATGATGCAGGACGCCGACCTGGACCCCATTCCATTGTTCACCATAGACGGCATTCGCTTCGCGACCAACGTGATAATCCGCGCCGGCGGCTGCCATCAGATCCCCTTCGTAGGTCGCATCGAGGAACATCTTGGCTCGATATCTTTTTCCCGAGAGGGTCGCGATCGAGACGATGCGGGCCCCGGCCTTGACCACCCCGCGCTGGCGATCCAACCATTCGTCGCGATCGACCGGGATCGCAAATTCCTGGATGTATTGTTCGAACACCCGTTCCGCGATGTGCGGTTCGAAGAGCCACATCGTCTGGTCCTGGCTGTCGACCGCCGGGATCCCTTGTCCCTTCCCTTTGAAATCCTGCGGTTGCTGCCAGCGCCAATTCTCCGGCTTTTGATACTCGGCCCAAATCCGATGATAGAAATCTTTGGCCAACCCGCCGATCACCTCTTTCTTGCCGGAATCCGTCATCCCCAAGCCACCGCTGCTCAAGCCCCCCAGGTGCCGCTCGGGGCAAACGATGGTCACGCTCTTTCCCAGCTGTTTCGCTTGGACGGCCGCGATCACCCCGGCCGAAGTACCGCCGTAAATGACCACATCCCACTCCGATTCCTGGGCGGCAAGGGTGGCGAAGCTGGCCATCCACGGACTGAAGATCAAGGCCAGAAGCAGGTTGCGCGACATCGGAAGGCTCGCTGGGAGGAAAGATGTTGAAAGGTAGGAGGCGACCATCGCCGTCAGCCATCCCTGGATTATGGTGAATCCGCTCTTCAACCAACAGCACCAGGACGGTGAAAATCACCAGCTTCCGCCGCCCCGGCTGGCTTTTTGAGCTACAATCGGGGGTTCGTCCGGTAGCTTTTTTCTGTAGTTCGCCCGGCCGAACAAGTCCCCGAACGTGAGTTTTTGCCTTGGCTGGATCGGATGCTGCTTTTTCCCTTTTTCAGCTCACCCAGGACGACGATGGCCAGACGCTGGCGGCGGTGCTGAAGCGACGCGTTCCTTGCTCGAGTTGGGGTGAGGCGAAGAAACTGATCGGTGGTCGCCGCGTCCAGCTCAACGGGAACCTTTGCCTCGATCCGGCTCGACGCCTGACCCTCCGTGATTCGCTCAAGGTATGGAAGGATGCGTTGCCCAAGCCGGTCGATGCCGAGGCGATTCGCTTCGTCCATATCGACGACGACCTGGTGATCATCGAAAAACCACCCCGCATCACGTCGGCCCGGCATTACGAGGAACGCCAGCTGCGGTATCGCCGACGCCAGTTGCAGCCAACTTTGGAAGAAATGGTACCGCGGGCTTTGGCCAGGGAGTTGCGTTGGCAGCGGTTTACCGCCCGGCAGTCGCTGGATTCCACCCAGCCCCGCGTCTCCCGGCCGTCAGCGGCCAGCCACATTTCGCCGCGGGAACAAGAACGCATCGAGGCCTATGCGGCGAAGCTCAAGATCATCGCCGTGCATCGCCTCGATCGCGACACCAGCGGCCTGATGCTTTTCGCCCGCAACCAACAGACGGCTGAACGCCTGGGGAAGCTCTTTCGAGCGCACGCCATCGACCGCCGCTACCAAGCGGTCGTCATCGGGCATCCGCCGGCTCAAACCTTCGAAAGTTACCTGATCCGCGATCGCGGCGATGGGCATCGCGGTAGCGTGTTGCCACCCTATCCCGAGGATGCGCAGCATGCGGTCACGCATATCCGCCCGCTGGAGGTCATCGGCGATTATTCGATCATCGAGTGCAAGCTGGAGACGGGGCGAACCCACCAGATCCGTATCCACCTGGCAGAAGCCGGCCATCCGCTGTGCGGCGAGACCATCTATCATCGTGCGCTCGATGGACGCACCGTCGATGATCGCAGCCAAGCGCCGCGGCAGGCTTTGCATTCGTCGGCCCTGCGGTTGGTGCATCCGGTGAGCGGCAAGGTCCTTAAATTCCAGTCGCCTTGGCCCGCCGACTTGGAGGCCTGGCTGCGGAGACTACGGCGGTCGAGCGGGCGAGCTTGACGCCTCCTTCTTTTTCGGAGCTGCGTTCGACCTCCACTGCCCCAAGCTGGAGGCGTTTCAGGCGGGAAGTAGCGGCGATGGAATCGAGCTTGCAGGAAGCTTCCAGCAGTGGGGTTGGCTCATGGCCGTGCCACCAGGCCGGGCCAGCCTGGCTGGACGAGTGGCTGCGCTGATTGCAGCAGTTGCTGGCAAGCGGTCTGCGCATCTCGATAGTCGGCGTGATCGAAGAAGTTCTGCGTCTCGTGCGGCTCCTGCCGATGATCGTACAACTCGCCGGCGATCGTCTTCCCCGACTTCCAATCGCGCCACTCGGTGTACCGCCACTCAGGAGTCCGAATGGAATAGCCCATGACCTCGGGAACGCTGGTCTCGGCACGACTGTAATAAGCCGGTCGCGGATGCTGGGTCATTGCGAAAGACCGTACCTGCCGGTTTGGGTCCTCGAGCACCGGGACGAGACTGAGGCCGTCCAGCCCCGCGGGGATCGGCAACTGGCAAAGTTCGCTGAGGGTCGGGTACAGGTCCAACAACTCGACCAGCGCCGTGGTCGCCGTCCCGGGTTGCGGCGAGCCGGGGAGGGCGATCATCAACGGGACGCGGGCATCGAGTTCGAAATTGGACGTCTTGGCCCACAGGGTCTGCTCGCCCAGATGATAGCCATGGTCCGACCAGAAAACGACCAGCGTGTTCCTCGTTAAATCCAAGTCGTCCAAAGCCTTCAGTACCCGCCCGACCTGCGCATCCATATAGCTGATGTTGGCCAGATAACCGTGACGCATCTCCAGGATAGCTTCGGGGCTGAGAGGCCGAGGTGGTTCGCCGAGAATCTCACGGCTATCGTGCCAGGCGATGGTCGGCGCATCCTTGGGCCAAGCCTCCGGTGAAGGTGGCTGGATATCCTCCCTTCGATAAAGATCCCAGTATTTCTTGGGAGCATTGAACGGGGCGTGCGGCTTCCAAAAACCGACCGCCAGGAAGAAAGGAGTGCCGGCTTGCTGACGCTCGCGCAGGGCCTCGATCGCCAAACCCGCGACGCGGCCATCGAAATAGGCGTCGTCCTCCACATCGCGGCATTCACATCGCGGATCGCTGGCCAGCGAAAGCGGAATGGGCTCGGCCACCTGAGGTTCATCTGCGCGGTGGCTTGCATAATGCATCACCGCGGGCACACTCCAGGAATCGGGATCCCCATGAAGCTTCTGCCGCCAATTATGGAAAATCTTGCCGATGTTCTGCGTGAAGTAACCATGGTTCTTGAAGTGTTGGGGCAAGGTCACCGCCGTTGGCGTCGTGGAACGCAAATGGGTAGGCAAGTCCCAGATCCGCAAGTGGTCGGGGCGCAGACCGGTCAACAACGAAGCCCGCGACGGATTGCAAACCGCTTGCTGGCAATAAGCCCTGGTAAACAGCCGCGAACGCTTCGCCAAAGCATCCAAGTGCGGCGACTTCACCTGGTCATCGCCATAGCATCCCAAGTCATTGCGAAGGTCGTCGACGGCGATGAACAGCACGTTGGGTCGATCGGCCACCGGAGCAGCCTCGGCCCACCAACCAATCGGAGCCAGGGCCAAGAGCAAACCCACCCCATTCCCACACGCGGCGGCGATTGCAGAAAATTTCCCGAGCATGAACGCATCTGTCCTTTCGAGAGGAAGTGCCCCGGCGGCCTGTTTGCCCTCATGCCAGGCAACGGCAAGCACATCCGGGGGCCAAACATCGTGAGCAGGATCGACCGCCGACCGTTGAACGCAGTCCCTCCAAGCGACCTTAAGGTAATTCCTCGGCCCCGCCACCACAATCGGCCGTCCACCGTCTGGCCGTCCTTCGGGGACGACTTGTGAAACGAGCTTGGCTACGCCCATAATGGAGCCAGGAGGCATCCTCAAGGATGTGTGGGGCGACAACCAGGTCGTAGCCATTCGCCTATCGTCTCCCCAGCGAGACTTTCCGGCGCAACCCGCCGCCCCATCCCCTTCAAACCCTGCTGTGCAAAGTCGTGGCCTCCGGTCCTCGAGCCCCCTTGCCGAAAAAGAAGTGATGATGAAGAAGTCTGAGATTCGAGGTGCTGCCGGTCCCAATCGGTTCGCGCGGACCATCGCCTGGGTATGGATGAGCCTGGCAGCAACTGCCGGCGGCTGGAGAACCGTCGAATCCGTCGCTGCCCCGCCGAACGTCTTGTTCATCCTGACCGACGATCAACGAGCCGATGCGTTGGGCTTGGCAGGCCACAAGCATCTCAAAACTCCGAACATCGATCGCTTGGGGCGCGAGGGGGTCTACTTCAAGAACGCTTTCTGCACCACCTCCCTGTGCTCGCCTAGCCGCGCCAGCATCCTCAGCGGGCTCTATGCCCATGCCCATGGGGTGACCAACAATTTTACCGAATACCCAACCGATTTAAAAAGCTTCCCCCGTATCCTTCAGGAGCAGGGGTATGACACCGCCTATATCGGCAAATGGCATATGGGTGAAGAAAACGACGAACCGCGTCCCGGGTTCAACTGGTTCGTGACCCACAAAGGTCAAGGCAAATATTTCGATACCGAATTTAATATCAACGGCCAGCGACGCGAGGTCGTCCCGGGCTACTACACCCATGCGGTCACCGAGATGGCCGAGGAATGGCTTCATCGTCCCCGCCAAGGCAAACCTTGGTGCTTGATGATCGGGCACAAGGCTCCCCACAGCTTCTATTTCCCCGAGCCCAAGTATGAGAAGGCTTTCCTAGGGGTACGTGTCGCTTACCCCGAAACGGCTTTCATGCTCGACGACAAACCCCAGTGGATTGACCAGCGGTTGCGCACCTGGCATGGGATCTACGGCCCGCTCTTCGAATGGCGCAAGACTTTTCCCGATGATTCCCCGGAAGCGGTCAAGGATTTCGAGGCCATGACCAGAGCCTATTGGGGAACGCTGCTATCGGTCGACGATAGCGTAGGGAAGCTCTACCAGTTCCTCGAGGAGCGAGGGGAACTCGACAACACCATCATCGTCTACATGAGTGACAACGGGATTTTGAACGGCGAGCACGGGATGGTGGACAAGCGAACGGCTCATGAGCCGAGTATTCGCATTGTCCAACTGGTGCGATTTCCCGGACTCGTGCCGCCGAGTGCACCGAAAGTCATCGAAGAGCAGGTGCTGACCGTGGATGTCGCGCCGAGCCTGTTACAGTTGTGCCAGGCTCCAGCCTTGGCCAACATCCACGGCCGATCGTGGGTCCGGCTGGTTCAGAACGGCGATCCTTCCTGGCGCAAGGCGTGGCTCTACCACTACAATTATGAGTCCCAGTTCCCCTACACGCCCAATGTCCGGGCGGTGCGGACCGATACCTGGAAGTATTCGCATGCGCCGCATGGGGACGGTAAGCCCGATCGGCATCTGGCGGAGCTGTACAACATCGAGTTCGATCCCGAGGAACGGCATAACTTGATCGCCAATCCCAAGTATTCGGGAGTGGTGGCGTCGATGCAGGCGGAACTGGCCAAGGTCATGCAGGAGGTGGGATTGACCGCCGAAAACGACAAGATGCCCTTGGATGAGGGGATCAAACAGGCCTTGCCGGACCAGAAGATCCGCTAAGCCCCGTTTCCTTTTTCACCCACCGACTCCACGGTAACGGCGGCTCGATCGAGGCTAAGGTGGCCGGAGAACGCTCCCCTCACCTCCGCACTCGGGGTCGGCCGAAGTCGTGGGACCGAGTCCTGGCAAACTTTCGCGGTGGCTGTCCATTCTCAGCTTGGATGGCTGGGTAGCTCGAGGCGTCGCCTGGTTTTGTCCGGCCACCGGGCCTCTTCCGCGTGGTCGGCGGACCGGTCCACGATCCCTCGGATCGCTTGCAGCGCCTTGGAATTCACCAGGGTAGATTGCAAAAAACGCAGAAAAACCCCCATGCCGGCGGCCGCCTTTCGTCTTGTTGTTGTCGCGGTCGGCGTCTATAATCTGCGACCCATATTCGATGGAAGCTGACTTCCGCAATCCTCGGCTATTTTTTTTGAACGACCATGACTCTCGATAAGAGCCTCAAAGTGCGAGCCGGAGCCATCCAGTCTCGCAATGTCCTCACCCGTGCCGAACGTATCAAGCGTCTCCAGGATTTGGATCGCTGGAGCGATGACCAGAATGTGCTCGGGATGGCCAAGGTTCGGGTCCCCAAGATTTCGTTGAAGAAAAAGAAGAAGGTGAAGAAGGAAGACGAAGCCGACGACAAGAAGAAAAAGAAGAAGTAGTCCTTCGTCCGGGGCGCCTTGGCTTCCTGCGGTGGAGGCTTTAGGGCGGTATCCGTTGTGCCGGACGGTGGCTGGGGTTGATGCCTCGGCTAGTCTTGGAATGTTGGAAGCATGCCCGACCTCGATCGGGCATGTTTCGTTTGAGGGGCAAGCGCAGAGGGATGCCGGTGGGATGCCTGTCGAGATATTCCGCGGAACCGGGGAATGCTGCTGTTGGCAGTCAGCCCCTTGGCCTTCGGTATTTTCCCGGCCGCCAGCTGCTGGGTATGATGATATGGAATCTTCCTGGCGAAACCTCCGGTCCATTTCCTCACTATGGTTGGCGATCGATTGACCACCCCGCAGCCGGAAAGAATGGAACGACGGCCAACCGATCGGTCGACTTTGGTGGTGGTCTCACCCTCCTGCCGCTGGCCGTCCTGGGCCGCCAGCCTGATCATTCATGCCGCTCTCTTCCTCCTGTTAGGTTGGCTCTGGCAACCCTTCTCGCGCGGGACCGGAGCTGAACGCGATCGGCCGATCGGCATTGCGATTGTCCATCAACGGCAGGGGACGGCCGAATACTTTCTCGAGGCCGGGGGGGGCGGGGCGGCCGCGGCATCGACCGAAACCAGCCTGTCTGGCGAGGCCAGGCAGGCAATCCAAGCCGCCGTGGCGGCGGTTCCCGATCAAGGAGCGATCACCACCGAAGAGCTCTTGGGCGAATTCGCAGCCACCATCCCTTCGGGACTAGGTAAGGCAGCAGAGATGGGAAACCAAGGGGCTGGTTTGGGCAGGGGGGCGAGCGCTGGCGTTGGGGATGGCGTTGGGGAGTCAGCCAAAACCACGACGCGCGTCTTCGGTTTGGAAGGAGCCGGCAATTCGTTCGTCTACGTGTTCGATCGCTCCGATTCGATGAACGGCTTCCGCGGAGCCCCGCTGCGTTTAGCCAAACGCGAGCTCTCCCATAGCCTATCGACGTTGACCAGTGTCAACCAATTCCAGATCATTTTCTACAACGAAGCCCCCAGTCCCTACCGCGGCTCGTTATCCAAGTCTGCATCGTTGATTTTCGCGACCGATACGGAGAAGGCAGCGGCCGAGCGCTACGTTCAAGGGATCGAAGGGGCGGGCGGGACCGAGCACCTTCCCGCCCTGCGGTCGGCGGTAAATCTCAACGCGGATGTGATCTTTTTTCTTACCGATGCGGCCGAACCCACCCCGGGTCAGGGGGAGATTGCATCCATCGCCGACAAGTGTCTGGGGCGACGGACCACGCTGCATTCCATCGAGTTTGGAACCGGACCTGCCGGCGACGGGGTCCGCTGGATCGAGCAATTGGCGAAACGCACCGGTGGCCAATATCGCTATGTCGACGTTACCCAGCTCGAAAGATAGCCTTCAGGCCCTGGGAGAAAAGTGCGGATGGTGTACATTGAAACGCCATGAAAATCCTATTAGCCAATGACGATGGTATCTATGCACCCGGGCTCGCCGCCTTGGCGCATGCCCTGAAGCGACTCGGCGAGGTCGTCGTGGTGGCACCGGCGACCGAGCAGAGCGGCGTCGGGCACTCGATCACCTACCTGACCCCGTTGACCTGCAAGAAAGTCTATGACGACCGCGATGAATTGCGCGGCTGGGCGGTCGATGGTTCACCTGCCGACTGCGTCAAATTGGGGGTCTTTGAATTGGCCAACGGGCCGGTAGACCTGGTTGTCAGCGGGATCAACCACGGACTCAATGCCGGCATCAACGTTCTCTATTCCGGAACCGTAGCCGCAGCCATCGAAGGGGCTTTCTTTCAGTTGCCGAGCATCGCTGTTTCGCTGGAGTACGACCTGCACGCCGACTTTCGCTCCGCGGCCGAGATTGCGACGCACTTGATCGAACAATTGGTGAACAAGTCGCATGGCAATGCCGAGCTCTTCAATATCAACATTCCGACGGCAGCCACACGACGGTACCGAACCGGCGATCGCCCCGAAGCACACATCGTCCCGCTCGGATTCTGGCGGTATGGGCAAAGTTACATCAAGCGGCAAGATCCGAAGGGACGGGATTACTACTGGTCGGCGAATGAGTCGTCGCCGCAACCGACGCCTCACCCCACCGATATCAGTGTCCTGGCCCAAGGGCATATCACCATCACTCCCATGCAATTCGACCTGACCAAGCGCAGCTTGTTACCCTCGATGCAGCAATGGTCGCTCGGGGTATAGTCGTCATCGCTCATGAATGTCGTCTACCTCGATTACAATCGAACGACGCCGCTGGCGGGGGCAGTTCGCCAGGCGATGCTGCCGTTCCTCGATGACTTCTATGCAGCCCCGGGGAATCCGCATTGGCAAAGTCGAGCGGTCGAGGAAGCCATCGAGGATGCGCGGTCGATGGTAGCCTCACTGATGGGCTGCTCCGCTTCGGAAATTATCTTTACCTCCGGCGGCACGGAAAG
>JBILTQ010000171.1:0-11076 GCA_044371435.1 Pirellulaceae bacterium
TCGTCAACAGCCACGCTGGGCGCAGTCGGCGGCATGCGATCGTCTCCAGCCTCGAGCATCGGCCGGTAGCAGCGGTGGCTGATTTTCTCGAAACGCAAGGCTGGGACATCACGCGTTTGCCGAGCAATACCGGAGGGTTCATCGACCCCGATGACCTGGCCAAGGCACTCAAAAAACAGACCCGACTGGTGAGCATCCAGTTGGCCAACGGCTATCTTGGTACCTGCCAGAAGATCGCCGATCTGACGCGTATCCCGCGCCCTGAGCACTGCCTCTTTCATACCGATGCAACGCAGGCCTTTGGCAAGCTCGAAGTCGACGTCGGGAGTTTGGGAGTCGACCTCCTTTCGCTGTCAGGCCACCGGATGTACGCGTCGAAAGGGGTCGGCGCCTTGTACATTCGCCACGGGGTGCATCTGGAAAGTTTGATGCATGGTAGCTGGGAGGAGAACGGACTGCGGCCCGGCTTGCTCAACCCCGCCTCGCTGGTCGGTTTGGGGGTCGCCGCCCAATTGGTCAAAGCCGGGGAACAGGATATCGAGGAGCGATTGTCGACGCTCCAACGGAAACTATGGCAAGGCCTTCAGCAGGAAACGGGCGATGCCCTGCGTCGTCACGGCTCATCGAGCCAGGCCCTGCCGAACACCTCCTGCTTTTCGCTGGGGCAACTCAGCTGCGACACACTGCTGGCCAAGATGCCCGAGCTGCATCTCGGAGTCCCCTTGAGCGCGAACTTCGTATCCGCCAAGACCTACGACCGCTCGTGCTTCCATGCCATCGGCGTGGATCAGGCTCAGGCCCATGGCATCCTGTGTGCTAGCCTTGGCTGGAATACTACCGAAGATGAAATCGACCGCGCCATCGGCTTGATCAGCCAGGCCTACCGAGCGGCGATTGGCTCTTGAGTGAGTGAACGGCGGTTTTCCGAAGGGCCGGGTAGGATGGCAAGCCATCCTTCGATCAGCCCTCGCCAGGGAATCAGGCCGAGCGTACCGCCATCGCGGCTTCTTTGAACCAATGGGCCAACGATTTTTCCGGCAAGGGAAGACCGAGCAGAGGAGAGAATTCTTCGAACTCCTGGTCGACGCGGCGGAACAGGCTGGTGAAATCGACATGATGGGCAGCGGCGACGCGACTGACCCCCCAGAAGAAATCGTGCTGCTCCGGCCATTGCTTTTCCGAACACGACGGGAGCAAGGCGGCCACCGCCACGCAGGCGCAGTCCGACAATTCCGGACCGCTTTCCAGCAGATCGTTATAGGCCGGATGGCGTTGGATCAATTTGGAAAAATCCTGCGGGAGATGCCAGTTCCGGCAGAGGGCTGCGGCAGCTTCGGCATGGTCCCACCCGAGGACTTCGCGTTCGATCGTCGACAGTCGCATCCCTTCCACCGTTCGCCGCTTTACGATATCGCGGTAGATATCGGGGAAGGCTTCCAGCAAGACGGGAATGGCCATATCCTGAAGCAAGGCGGCGCTGAAAAGTTCTTCGGCGTTAGGCAGATGCAAGGCCCGACCAAGGCCGCGGGCGAAGACCGCCCGCCGCAACGAATCCATCCACAGGTACTTCAGTTCGAAGCCGCCGATTTGTGGGTTGGGGATGATGCTAAAAACGGCGCTCCACAACGCAAAGTTTTTAATCGGGCGAATACCGACCAGCGAGATCGCTTGCTCGACGCTGGAGATCTCCCGGGAAAAGCCGAAATAGGATGAGTTGACGAACTTGAGAACCTGCGTCATCAAGCCGATATCAGCTTCGATCGGCCGCGCGAAATCCTTGGGACCTCGCGTCGGATCCTGCGACAGTTCCAATAATTTGACGGCGCTAGCTGGCAACGCCGGAATCTGCGTTGCGGCCAGGGCTTCGTCCAAGTTCATGGTAGGAGTAGCGATCATCGTTGATTCCAAACTGCGGGCGGATGGGGCAGAAGACTGCTCAAAAAATCGTAGGTCACAGCCGCGTGACGAGCAAAATTATGGAGCCAATGGCTCATTTTTTATCGACCCGAAACTTAAAAGCGTGCTGATCGTAGCGACTTTAACGTTATCGCGATCTCCGCTCGCCGGACGAAGTTGTTAGCGGTCGGGGCGGGCGGGAGGACCGGATGGGGCAAGGTACCCCTGGCTCTCAAACCAGGCATAAGCTGCAGCGACGGCTTCTTCGGCCCCGCGACTTTGGTAGCCCAGCTCCTCGATGGCTCGGCGACTGGAATAGCAATGAAACTGGCTGCTCATGCGGAGGGCCGCCGAGTTGATATCGGTTTCCCGACCGGTTAGCCTGGCGGCGAGATCACCGAAGCCACCAACCAGAAAACGGGCTGGCCAGCGCATGATCGTCCACGGCGGGGCTTTGCCGAAGCGTTGGGCGATGATTTTCCAGAGGGTAAGGTAGGAGACATTCTCCCCCGCCAGGATGTAACGGCGTCCCGCCCGTCCCTTCTCCATCGTCAACAGCACCCCGCGCGCGACATCGCGCACATCGCAGACACTGCATCCTCCCGAGGGCGCTAGCGGGGTCCAGTACTTGCCGACTTGCAACACCATCCGGCCACTGCTGGGCTTCCAATCCCACGGACCAAGCATGAAACCGGGATGCACCACGCTGGCATGTACCCCTCGTTCAGCTGCCGCCAACGTGACCCGCTCGGCCCCGCGTTTACTCACCACATAATTGCATGGGACCTGCCCATCCCCGACCGTCTCTTCGTCGGCAAGCCCCTGGCGGTCGCCGATGGCCAGGGTGTTGACGGTCGAGACATGCACCAACCTCGCTCCGACCGCTTCGGCCACCGTCGCGACATTCATCGTGCCGGCGACGTTCACTCTTTCCGATTCGGCGGCTTTCGTCCAACCGATATGAATGAAAGCCGCACTGTGCAGGATCGCATCGACACCGACCGCTGCCGCCTGCAGACTCTCTAGATCGTTGATATCGCCGCGCGCCAAGCCGACATCCAGACCGCGAAGCGACGAAGGCGGTTCCTTCGACCGAAACAGGGCCACCACCCGATGCCCGTCTTCCAAGGCAAGGCGAACAAGGTTGTTTCCCAAAAGTCCGGTAGCGCCGGTAATGAGGATTTTCATCGGCTGGGTCTCGGCCTGATTCTAAGCGGTGGATAGGGAATCGCCCGGTACGCACGAGCGTCCTCGGCGGCGTTCTCTGTTTAGTCTACGCATCGGCCAACGCCCGGGGAAAAGATGTTGCTTTTGGGCCACACGGAAGCGTCGGTGCAACAGGCAACGTTTCCCAGCCACCACAACCCGCCATCGAGCCCGACAGGGCAAATAAATCGTAATCCCCTACCGTCAAAGGGCTTACGTCTTCCGCGCTCCGACCTCGGCAGCTTTGGCATCCCGGCTGCGATCATGATCACCGCATTACCGTCGAGCGTACTTGGCGGCCCATGCAGCCTCTGATCTTTTTATCGCGGCCTTTTCATCGAGACCAACCCCATGAGCAAGCGATTCCGTCGAAGCTTCAACAGCCAACAAGCCCGCCAAGGAGAGGCTTTCGCCCCCGGGTTGGACAGCGAGTTGGAAAGCTATGAGGAAGGCGCTGGCTTCGAGGTGAACGCCGAAGAAGATGAAGACGAAGAAGAGGAATCGGAGGATCTGGATGAGGAAGGTTACACCGAGGACGAAGAAGAGGAACTGGTCACTGGCGTCGAGGCGACCGATGACCCCGTCCGCGTCTATCTGATGCAGATGGGCGAGATCCCCTTGCTGACTCGCCAGCAGGAAGTGACTTCCGCCAAACGTATCGAAGCGACGCGGACGCGGTACCGCAACTGGATGGTCGCCACCGACTTCATGCTGCAGGGAGCGACCAAACTGCTCGAGCAGGTTCGCGATGGCAAACTCCGGCTAGACCGGACGATCGAGGTCAGCGTCACCAATGCCGCGGAAAAGACCGCCATCATGAAGCGAATCGTCCCCAACGTGCAAACCTTGCGGCACCTGCTGCTGCGAAACCACGGGGACTTTCATCTGGCGATCAGCCGCCGCGCTGATTCGGCTACGCGGAAAGCCGCCTGGATCCGTTTGGTGCGTCGTCGCAACAAAGCCCTCCGGCTGATCGAAGAGATGAACCTCCGAACGAATCGCTTGGAACCGATTTTCACCAAGTTGGTGGCGATCTGCGATCGGATGCAAGTCCTCAAGCAACAGTATGCTATCGCCAAAGTCGAAGGACATGCCGATGGGCAGACGGCTTCCGAGATCCGCCGGGAACTCTGCCAGTTGATGCGGATCACCTACGAGAGCCCGGCCACCCTGGCTCGACGCACCCAACGCGTCGCGATCTATCGCGCTGATTTTGATGCCGCCAAACGCGAACTGTCGGCCGGTAATCTGCGGCTGGTAGTCTCGATCGCCAAAAAGTATCGCAATCGCGGTTTGAGCTTCCTGGACCTCATTCAGGAAGGGAACACCGGCCTGATGCGAGCTGTCGACAAGTTCGAACACGCTCGAGGTTTCAAGTTCTCGACCTATGCAACGTGGTGGATTCGCCAGGCTATCACTCGAGCCATCGCCGATCAAAGCCGCACCATTCGCGTTCCGATTCACATGATCGATACCATGAGCAAGGTCCGTCAGGTGACCCGCGACCTGGTGCAAGCTTTGGGCCGCGAACCGACGGTCGAGGAAACAGCCAAAATGGCCAAGCTATCGATTGAAGACACGCGGATCATCATGAAAATGGCCCGCCAACCACTCTCGCTCGATCAACCGGTTGGTGAACATGATGATAGTTATTTCGGCGAGTTCCTCGAAGATTATCGCGATGATGATCCACTATTGGAAACCAACCAGGCTTCGCTCAAGCAGCATATCCACCAGGCGATGGAAACGCTCAACTATCGCGAACGAGAGATCCTCAAACTCCGTTATGGCTTGGCCGATGGTTATGCCTACACCTTGGAAGAAGTCGGCAAGATCTTCTCGGTGACCCGTGAGCGTGTTCGCCAGATCGAAAGCAAGGCGGTCCGCAAGCTGCAACACCCGCAGCGCAGCAAATCGTTGTCCAGTTTCGTCGACGGGCTGGACATGAGCATCTACCGCGGACTGGCCGCCGGTGAAGTCAGCGAATCGGTGTGAAGCCAACCGCTCGTCAAGGTCGGCGGCCCGATATCATTGGCCGCAAGCAACCGTCGGCAACCGCGGCCGCCCGCGGACGGCAGGCCAACGTCAAAGGTCCAGTTTCATTGCGGCGTCGAGCCCCTGCCGCTGTAGTCGATAGTGGCCGGTCAGGA
Source organism: Pirellulaceae bacterium (assembly GCA_044371435.1). Taxonomy (GTDB): domain Bacteria; phylum Planctomycetota; class Planctomycetia; order Pirellulales; family Pirellulaceae; genus JAIYDQ01. The sequence goes on from JBILTQ010000171.1 coordinate 5,253, forward strand.
TCGATTGCCACCAGGAACTGTGGGTTAAATACCACTGTACCGTCCGGCGAAACCCCGAGCGGTGATCCTGCAAAGGCCTCCAACCCAACTCGCGTTGGATTTTGCTGGCGTCGATCGCATAGCGCAAGTCATGTCCGGGTCGATCGGCAACCAAGGTAATCTGCTCGACATACGACTGGCCATCCGCCCGAGGATGGAGTTCATCCATCAGCCCGCATAGCATGCGCACCAGTTCGATGTTTTGCCTCTCGTTGTCCCCGCCAATATTATAAGTCGCCCCGGGCTGCCCCTTCTCCAGCACGCACTGCAGCGCTCGGCAGTGATCCTCGACGTATAACCAGTCGCGAACATTCTCGCCTTTCCCGTAAACCGGGATCGACTCTCCCCGCAGGCATTTCAAAATAACGACCGGAATCAACTTCTCCGGAAATTGATAGGGTCCATAGTTGTTGGAACAGTTGGTGACGATCACCGGTAAACCGTAAGTGTCGCTCCAGGCTCGCGCCAGATGATCCGAAGCGGCTTTGCTGGCCGAATACGGCGAGTGTGGATCGTAGCGGGTCTCTTCGGTGAAACGACCGTGGTCGCCTAGCGAACCATAGACCTCATCGGTCGAGACGTGGATAAAGCGAAAACTCGACCGCTCGGCAACCGCCAGCGAACGCTGGTACTTCAGCGCCGCCTGCAGCAAATGGTAGGTGCCGACGATATTGGTCTGGATAAATTGCCCAGGACCATCGATCGAGCGATCCACGTGGCTTTCTGCCGCCAGATGCAAGATGGCGGCCGGCCGAGCCGCCTCGATCGCCGCCTCGACCGCCAGCGGCTGGGTGATATCGACCCGCTTCCAGCGATAACTAGGCAAACCTTGAACATCGGCCAGCGATTGCGGATTCCCCGCATAGGTCAAGCAGTCCAGGTTGACAACGGCATACCCTTGCTGCAGCAGGAAACGGACCAGGTTGGAGCCGATGAACCCACAGCCACCGGTCACCAGGATGGACTTCATACAACCTTCCCTTTCCAACAACCGACTTCCCGCGTCGCCACCACCTCGGGACGACAAATCACGAAAGTCGCGGCCCAACCGAGGCAACGGCTTCCCACCGATGGCCTCCCATGCCATAGCATCCTTGATTGTAACGGCAGCCAGGGGCTCGGCTATCCAGGGCGAAGGGCAAGGACCGCCGAGGGCATTCGCTGCCGAGCTTGCCGCAGGCTGCCTCTGGTCAGCCTGAACTCCTGGCCGATAACCAGGCCGCGCGACTGTCGAGCATGATTTCGGTGGAGGCTAGAACGACCGGCGTTGATCGCGTTATGATAGATCCGTTGTCACTGTGTCTGGATCGAACGATCCCCCGATTCCTCCCCGAGGTCTACCATGTTGCTTTCAGCCGCCCGCATTTTCTTCGTCATCGCCTTATTTCAGCTGTCGCTTTATGGTCAGGACGGGGGCCGAGAGATCTTCAATGGCAAGGACTTAAGCGGCTGGAAGGGAAATCCGGAGTTGTGGTCGGTCGAAGAAGGCTGCATCACCGGTCGCACCACCGCCGAGAAGCCGCTAAAGTTCAATACCTTCCTCGTATGGGAAGCTGGCCAGGTCGGTAATTTTGACTTGGAGTTCGATTACAAGATCGGTGACGCCGGCAATTCGGGGATTCAATATCGCAGCCAGGTGCTCAATGAAGCGGACTTCATCGTCGGTGGCTATCAGGCGGACATCGATGCTAGCTTGAAATTTGCCGGTATCAATTACGAAGAGAAAGGGCGCGGGATCCTGGCCCAACGCGGTCAACGGGTGAGCATCGACCAGGCCGGCATGAAAACCAGCGAAAGCTTCGGTGATGGGGCCGAACTGGGCAAAGCCATTCAGGCTGGACAATGGAACCACTATCGCGTGGTTGCCGATGGGGTTCGACTGAGCCACTACATCAACGGCAAGCTGATGTCGGAAGTCATCGATCATCAACAGTCCAAGGCCGCCGCCGCTGGGGTTCTCGCCTTCCAAATCCACGTCGGTCCCCCGATGAAGATCCAGTTCAAGAATATTCGGCTCAAAGAGTTGGCCGCCAAATAATCCGGCCCGCTTCCCAGCGCAAGCGTCCGCTATCGATGATTGGCTTGCAGCATCAGCAAGCGCCGCACCTGCTTGGTAACGATCCATGGCCCCACCGTCCGGTCATAGTCGGCGAAATGTGGCGTTTGCTTATGGTAGTCGAAGGCCTGGGCATCGACGTAGGCTTCGTAGAGGAAGACGACGCTCGGTTCGGCTTCATCGATCAGGACATCGAACTGGCAACAACCAGGCTCCTGGGTGATCGAATCCTTGGCCTGCTGCTGGATGCGGCGGCGAAAGAGCTCGACGCACTCGGGCTTGATCTCCAAGGTAACGGCAATCGCAAAAGTCGGTGTTTGCATCGATGAAGCTTTGCAGGTGAGGGAAGGAGGCAGGCTCGCACCATCGCTGGAATGATGGCTGCTAGTCAGCATTCTAACCCCCGTGTTGGGCTCGGCGGTCCCTGAAAGTATAGCCACTGGCGATATTTTCAGTCGCCAGACATCGGACTTGCCCGGGTCCGGCACCTCAACGCTCGGCAACCGAGACCGGCTTGCGGAGCGAGCGTCCAGCCAAAGCCCCAGTGGGGATCCCGTCATAGACTGCCAACTTCCCCCGCACCAACACATGCTTGAGTCCAACGGGGGGCAGGTAGGGTTGGTCATAGGTCGCTCGGTCGCCGAAGCTGGCTGGATCGAAAATCGCCAGGTCGGCGGCATACGACGCGCGGATCAAACCGCGATCGGTCAACCCCAGGATTTGCGCCGGCAGGTAGCTGCTGCTGCGGATGGCCGCCTCGAGCGAGAGAATTTTTTGTTGCTGGGCGTAGTAGCCAAGCTTCCGCGGGAAGGTCCCGAAGGAACGCGGATGAGGTTGTAAGGCCGAGGCCACTTTTGCGCTCCCGTCGCTAGCCGTCGCCACCCACGGCAGAGCCATCGCCATCCGCACATCGTCTTCGTCCATCCCGAAATTCACGATGGACGCTCCGCCAAGCTTTTCAATCTCCATCACGACGTCGACCGGTTCCAGCTTTTCCAGGGCAGCGATTTCATCCAGGCTCTTGCCGATCCAATCTGGACGCGGCGAAAAGCTGGCGAGCTGAATGCGATTCATCGATTGAAGTTCTCGAGCGACTTCCGCGCGAATTTTGGCGAAGCTAGCAGCATCGTTCAGCCGCTCCTTCAAGGCGGTACGACCGCCGGCCCGCGCCCAACTGGGCAACAAGGTGGCATCCAGAGAAGTGCTGGAAGCGATGTACGGATACTGGTCGGCCGTTACCTTCAAGCCAGCCCCTCGCGCCTCTTCCACCATCTTGGCTGCCAGATGCAGGCTGCCCCAGGCTTGTTTGCCACTAGCCTTGAAATGGGAAACATGGATCGGCAAACCAGCCGTGCGGCCGATGGTGATCGCCTCTTCCACACTCCGCAGCAGCGAACTTCCCTCGCCCCGGATATGGCTGACGTAGATTCCCTGGTACTGGCCGATGCGGCGGGCGATAGCGATCAGCTCGTCGGTTTTAGCAAACATTCCCGGAACGTAAATCAAGCCCGTCGACATGCCAAAGGCTCCGTCTTTCATGGCTTGTTCCGCCAAGCTTTGCATTTGCTCCAGTTCTTCAGGCGTCGGTGAACGATCTTCCTTCCCCATCACTTGCGAGCGCAAACTACCATGCGGAAGCAAGTGGGCGACATGGGTTCCCGCTCCGCCCGTATCGACCTTGTCGAGATAGTCATCGACCTGGACATGGCCCGAACCGCAATTGCCGGTAACAATCGTGGTGCAACCCTGCATCAGGTAATTGATGTTTGCCCGGGTATCGCGGGCGATGATCTCTTCGTCGCTGTGGGTGTGCAGGTCGATGAAGCCCGGAGCAATCGCCAGCCCACGGCAGTCCAAGGTCATCTCGGCGAGGTAGTCAAGTTCGGACCCAACCGCCACGATCTTGCCATCCTGGATCGCCACACTCGCTGCGATCGGAGGTGAGCCATCGCCCAGAACCACCTGGCCGTTGGTCAACAGCAACTCACAGCGTTCGGCAGCCCGGACCGCGTCGCTACCTCGAGCGACCAGGCACAGGCACAGCAGCATCGCCAACCAGCCACCGCGATCGAGGCAAGACTTTCGATGTCGGTAAGCGACGGGGAAATCGATCGGTGCGATCGATCGTGGTGACGCACTCGGCGTGGATCGATGGGGCTTCATGATTCTCTCACCTCTTGTCGAAATACGGGGATCCACCAAATCGGGCTTCCCGAAGACGGCCGCCAACCCCGGCCCTCGACGGGAAAGCTGCCCACGCCAGCCAACGCGGGCGCGGGGAAGCGACCTTTATCATAACCGTCCACGGCCCGGACATGGGGCGAGACGCTCGCGGCCGCAGCCACCGCTTGCCCGGCCACGGCGGCCAACGTAGAATTACGCATAGCCTACGCAAGACGCACGTTTTGCGTAAAGCTTGAAGGATCCATGACAGCCTCCGCCGGGCGCTCCCACGGGCGGGCAAGGTAAGTTTCGATAGGAGCCAAGGAACAAGCAACGATGCCTTATTTGATGGTGAATTTAGATGATTGGAAGGATTGCCGACGGGCCATGCGACATCTGCGCGGGGTGCTAGGCGAGGTGACAGGCGAGCTGGAAGCCGGCGCAAAAGGTGGCGCCGCCCCGGGGAAGCCGTGGCGAGCGGGGAAGGGGCGGGCGGGCGAGGCCGAGCCGTGGCTCGGCCAACCATCGGCATCCGCCATGGGTTGGGCGGGAAAGGGCCGGGCGGATTCCCCGGAAAACCAAGCCGCTATCATTCGCAAGCTACCGCTGAAGGCGAAGCTCGAACGGATGAAGCAGCGTGGGGTCTGGCCGCACCTGGTGGCCATCGCGAGCCAAGGCGAGGTAGCCAAGTCCTTGGCCGAATTCGATCGGGACTTGACGTTACCCCCCAATAAAATGCGTTCGCTCAAGGCGATCATGGCCAAGCTGGAGAATCGCTTCGACTTACGGTTCCTCGAAGTGGAACCGCAGGCCGGTCAGGATGAAGCTGGCAACCCGCGGTATGCGATGCCGCGTTGCGTGCGGAAGCAGATCTTGAAGTTGGCGGCTACTTGACTCTTGATTCGCTCGTCTTCCTCGACCACCGCTGCCTGGGCTCGACCACAAGCCAGGCAGCCCGGGGAAGGCTGGCGGGCGAAACTTTCGCGAAGGGGGCCAAGCCCGATGGTGGGACGCGAGCTCTCCTTCGCGGCTTGGCTCAATCGCCTTTCCCTTTCCTCCCGGGTGAGGCTTTGGTGGGGAGTCGGAAGGTGGCGGCGATGGCGGTATCCAACGGGCCGATCGCCTGGCGAAAGGCAGCCTCGAAGTCTTGACTTTTGTCGATCGCTCGGACGAAGTTGTCAAAAGCTTTCCGACCCGAGCTATCGATCATCTTTCGCACCAAGGCATACCCAAGGATGGCAGCCTCCTCTTCATTCATCCGGCCATCGATCAACTCCTTGGGATTTTCCAATCCTTGAACGATCGTCGGCAACTGTTGGTCCCAACTCCTGATCTTCGGTTCAGACCGCCCGCCGATCATCGCCAGCACGCCGCGGCCAAAGCCATCGGCAAACCATGCGGGCGTTCCTTGATGGGCGGAGACCCACAAGCTCCCGAGTTGCTGGATCAGGCTGGCTTGATTCTGCTTGGTATCCTTGGCATCGTACAAAAGCACGACATACACATCCAACAGTTCGCGTCGCCAGTGGCTACTCCACTGCGGCGGCAACGTCCGCGACTCATTCA
>JBILTQ010000287.1:0-7384 GCA_044371435.1 Pirellulaceae bacterium
AAGCGAAACGCGTTCCGATCCATTTTCAAAGAGTCCATCGCTGTCGTAATCGATCCAAGCATAGAGGGTGGCGGGATTGGCCGTCAGATTCGTGGCCCGGACGCGTACTTGTGGGGCAGTACCCGTCGTCAACCGCAAATCCTGCCCAGGTTCGATCAGTCCGTCTTCATCATCGAAATCGGTTGGCAGCAGGTAGCGATCGTCAGCCAAAGCCTGGCTATCCCCCTGCGAATCAGGCTCAGCGTCGATCTGCGTTCCCAGGAACAAACCAGCGACGATGGTATGCCGAGCACCATTGTCGGACACCGAGGTCTGATAATTGCCTTGTCCCGTCCCCGCACTGCCGTCCGGCGCGTCGCCGAAATCGAAAGCCATCAACTGGCGAGATTCCAAAGATTCAAGCAGGATGCGGCGGCTTCCTTGGCGACGCTGCTGCCTCGCTCGAGCTTGGCCATACTGCTGGCGCCGGCGGACCTTGGATGCATGCTGCAACGTTGCAATCCAGCTTCGGAAGGTCATGGTCGCAAACTCTCTGAAAGCGAAGACAAAGAAATCGGCCACTCGGTTCACCAGCAAACTCTCCTGGCTCACCGGCAAACGGAATCGATCACCTCAGGGATAACGGAGTATGCATACATTCTACAGGGGATTTCGCCCCTCTGGACGGCAAAGGTTTGCCGCCTATCGCCAAAGTTGGATGCCAAAGCTAAAGAATGCGCCTTGGCCTTGGTAAAGGGCCGCTGCCCATTCCGACTTCGGGCTTTATAACGCTCGGGGTTACCTACGCCACGGCGTTGGTTGCTTCCAACCTTATCTATAATCGTTTCATACCTTATTTTCAAGTTTTTTAGCGGTCGTAGCGGGAGAAAAAGGTGTCAGGACTGTATAGCCCTGTCAGAATATGGCAGATGCTCCGATTGAGCTTGGACGGAAGTGACTGATTTTGAGATTCCACGCCAGCCAAGCTGGCCCTGCGCGCGTGGTCCGCTTGTACTTATCGACTTCAAGCTGAAAATCCGATCCAAACCTCCATGCCTCGGACGTTGCCACCTACCTTCCTGCCATCGGGGACCATCGAAACATCCCAAGCTCTAAAGGCCGTAGGGAGCTGCGCAAGCAAGCGACCACACTGTGGCGGGGATGGGTTCACGACTTCACCGAAAGCAGCGTATTGATTTCCGAGCAAAGATGATATTCTCGGTGTACCCCAACCGGATAAAGTTGCCCCAAACCGACGAATTTAGTCCGTAGCGAATCCGCTTTCCCAAGTAACTCTCGGAGTTTTCGCAGGAATAATTGGAAAATACGTTCGCCGGAGACCCGTGGGATCACTGTCGCTCAGAAGCCATCTTTGAGCGTGAACTCCTCCTTCCAACGTACCAGATACTAGTCGAATACCTATAAATAGTCGGGAACGCGATTCGCCTTCGGATCGTATCGTACTTCATGTACTTCTAGGCAAAGCGAATGAAACGCAAGAAAATGATTTACCTTTCAGCGATCGCGACCTTCGTTTTTGCTGGCATTTTTGCCTGGAATACGATGGCGAGGGGTGCCTACGAGTCGGCGGAATACAAGGTTGTCGAATCCGACGGCAAATTTGAAGTCCGCGAATACCCAGACCTGATGCTCGTCGCCACCACGACCAAACTCGATGCTCAAGGTCGTGATGGCAGCTTCATGAAATTGTTTCGCTACATCAGTGGCGCGAACAAATCCGGCAAGAAGATCTCGATGACGACGCCCGTCTTCATGGAAAATGACAGAGCGGATTCGGCGGTCCAAATGGGTTTCGTGATGCCTAAAGATATCGCCCTGGAAGGTGTCCCAGCGCCAACCGGCGAAGGCGTCGACGTGCGTAAACGAGCCGCAGGTCGCTTTGCCGTTTTACGCTTCTCGGGCCAACTCAACGCCCAGTCAGCCAAGGAATCGGAAGCCAAGCTGCGGGCTTGGATGGAAGCCAAAGGCCTCGTCGCCGACGACTCCATCGAATCCAGTGGCGTCGAAACCGCTGGCTACGATCCCCCCTTCACTCCAGGTCCGCTGCGACGAAACGAAGTTCTGATCCGTTTGAAGTAGAGCAAGTTGCGACGACATTCGCCTTGCCCTCCTCTCACGCAACCCTCCCCGTGCGAAAACGTCATGGGGAGCATGAATCGTTGGAGATGCCGCAGCTATCGCCGCTATCGCTTGATTAAGCAGAGATTCGTTTGTTCCGATTCTTTCCGTACGGTTGAAACCGGTTTACGGAAAAACGCCGCTCGACGGTGTGGTCTGCGAAATCGCAGATGTCTTGGTGGCCAATCCGGCGACAACTAAAAGCGACTGAGAGGACGGCGGTCACGCAGTGAGAGACGCGCGGTCGGCAGGAGAACCTGCTTCAGAGCGGCGAGGAACTAATCTCGATGCCAGGGCAGCAACAATGGAAAGCCGCAAACCATCCAGTTCCAAGAGGTACTCTGGTTGACCTCAGTCGCCGCGAAGCACTGCTGTGGGCGCATGGAAGCGTGGAAGGAATCGCGGACTCTGGCTACTACTTCCAAGTCCGGCGCAGCACGCCACGTCCCATCAAGTTGGCTAGGGATTCTGAACATGGAACCTGGGACGACACAGCAAGGTCTAGATTAGCACTTACAAAAATGGACTGGCATACTTCGCTTCTCCCTTGTCGCAGGTTCGGAAAGTTCTCACTTCCTGCAAAACACATTGGTGGTGTCAACTAAGCCCATACTAACTTGCGATACTAACTCGTAGCGATCGCATACGCTAACGAGCAAATTTATCGCCAGAACCCTGTGGCAGACTTCGGAATCCAAGGTCTCGCTCGCTGCTAAGTTTCAAGCTCCGATACGGTGGGATAAGCTCGCTTCAATTGCAAGATAAATGGATGATTTTCTGCCAAAAAACAAACCTACAAAGCAGGGTATAGCCGCGTTGCCGACACCCACCCCGTTGACGGAAAATCCAAATGGCCGTGCTCATCGAGAAGGACTCAACGTTCTTCGGGGCAGGACAACCCATTTCGATCAAGGCTCGCTGCCAGATCGCCTGATATTCCGGCATTGCCTCCTCCCTGTTTATTGGTGGGAGGCAAGATGACGATAATGGGTATGTAGACTTTCGACATCCCCCAGACGCTTGGCCGACTTCCTCGACTCGAACCCGTGCTAATGATCATCGACTACGCCACCTGATCCAAAATACTGGCGACCTCGACCTGGCCACCCGATACTGCGTTCGACCTGCGAGCGTTCGCGGTTTGGCTCGGAGGCATTTGAATAACAGCTGATTACTTTGACGAAGCCGGTTCCTCCAAGCGAACCAGCAGCCACTGCTGAGTCTGTCCATCGGCAAAATGAACAAGTGATGGAGCCGTTTCCTGAGTCAAATTTGAAATACCAGTTTCCATGATGGGACGGGCTTGGCCAACAACAGTCCAAGCGCATCGCTGAGACTTCTTATCAGCCATGCCTTCGATATCTTGTGTCTTGCCGGTGGCTGTATTGTTTAACGCACCACGAATGACACCTTCCTTACTGATCGCCAATTGTAGAAATAGCGATGGAGAAGGTCCTGACGCCTGACCATCGGGGGACAGCGCAAATACACCCAGTGGAAGCCAATCTGCGTTCGCCGAAGCAACCTCGGGTGCGATTGCGGCGATCATCTCGGCTTGCTGCGTATACTCTTCGGCGGACGCAACCGGCTGACCACCTTGATAGACTGTTTCCCCATCATAATATACGGTCTCGCCATAACTGTAGGAAATCGGTTCCACCGTACTGTAGCCGACCCAACCTGTAAGCGCCCCCCAAGTAGCCCAACGATAGGGTCGCGTGATACGCATCGCAGCCCAGTTAGGATGATCTGACCAAAAATCGAGTCGAGGATGGTTCTCTTGAACTTGATTACGCACTTCATCGCGACGCTGAAAGCGGTTGTCCTGTAATTGCTGCCGGTTGTCGACCCGTCCTGCCTGATTGTTCGCGCGGTTTTCGGAACGACCCGCTTGATTACCTACGCGGTTTTCTATTCGGCTCTCAGCAACCCGTTGCCCACCGGCGGGAAACTGACCGGCTCCAGGACGGCCTTCGACACCACCGCCCTGAAGGAACGCTGCCGCAGCGCCTCCGCCAGCCGCCCCCAAGTTTGCCCCACCGGGACGCGTTGCCACACTCCCACCAAGAGCCCCGGTCGATGGCCCAATGTTCAAGAAATTTTGTAAATCGCCTGCTGAAGGACGCCCTCCGACACCCGGCGCCCCGACTGCAGGTCGAGCTCCAACACCTGCAGACCCAACTCCAGGTCGAGCTCCAACGCTGGGGCGTGCACCAGAACTTGGCAAGCCTCCGGCACCCATGCCAGGGCTGGGTCGGCTCATGGAAGGCATCGATGGTCTGCTTATCGATGGCGAACGGCTCATCGCCGGACTTGCATGGCTAACCCTCCCACCGGAATAACCACCGCCACGAGACATCCCTCCCCCACCAAAACCGCCTCCGCCGCGTCCCCCACGCGCCAAAACCTCGCCGACGAAGATCCCACTGAAACCCATCACGATAATGCATAAATGCAATAATTTTTTCATCGACGGAATCCCTATTTAGCTTGCTTCGCAAATGCAATTTAGTTTTTGATGATTTGGACTTCTGGAACATTTGGTAGCAATTCACCATCCAGCGTCCGATTAACAGACTGTATCGTCGCGGTCTTGTCATCGAGGTAGGTGATAATATTGACGGCAGAGGACTTACGTCCATCTGCCAGAACGCCAGTCTGCTGGATATGCCAACTCTTACCCTTTTTGCTCCAAGTCGCTTGACCAAAACCACCGTAAGAATCAAAGACCCACGATCGAATCTGCCTGGCAATGGGATCCCAACCGATGATTTGCATTCCAGCCATGTCGATCTGATCGCCGACTTGAACGGTGAATGATCGTGTCAAAAAATTGTTGTTCCGCGTCCAATGGACCTCGGTAATCACACTTGCCTCTTCGTCTTGGTCGATCCAACGACCGACCATCCAATCAAGATCCTTTAAGTGCTCATAATGCGAAATCACAGGAAGCGTCATTTCTTCCGTGATGCGATCCAACAACCACTTTCCGTCGCTTTTCACATAAACCGCAGAGTATTGCGATTCGTCAGGCTCTTGATTCGGACGAATGACCTTCGCAGTTCCTTGCTCGACCGCCACGCTGGGCGATACGAATCCGATGGAAAGCGTTGTCGCCTCTAGCTTCGCACCCTTAGCCTCGGAGAAATTTGCAGCAAATTGCTTTTCGATGGCTTCCCGACCTACGACCTCTTCGCCGCTTTGCGGATTGGTGTAGACGGCCTCGGGAGCCCATAAAGCCGCCAAAGTTTTTGCATCACCATTGTTGAACGCCACAACGTATGCCTCTACTGCCTTACGAATCAAAACTTCGCTATCAGCTTGGCGATTCGCTTCTTCACTCATCGCGACTGAGACGCACCACCCAAATAAAATTGACGCAGCAACTACGCTTCGGTGAAGCATGATGGGATTTCCTTAAATCAGGATAAGTGTCTAGATCTGCCGATACTGCAGAGAGTGACATCAACAGGTTTTCATGATTTTTCAATACCGACTCGGACTGGCAGCCTAAGCCACCCCAATCTTCTTCTCAGCACTAACAACAACACATTCCAGGGCTTGCGCGCTAGGTCCTTGATACTCTTCAAGAATCAGCAAAGTTCGGACCATCATCGCGCTGCCAAACCACCCCTCTACCGCCAGCATTTTTTCTGCCGGGATGGAGAAGCTATCAGGCATCCATCATGCCAAGCACTTTTCGGACCGTGACGGCTATTGAGTCCTGACACCTCTTCCTAAACCGAATAAGACAGAGCGTCTTGCGCCTTGGTGTACGGAAAATTGGACAGCAAGGGCGTGCCGTGTTGACACGCTGTGTGACGCCCTGGCCACCTAGCGCGTCACGATTTTGGACAGGAAAAGGTGTCAGGACTCAATATTGCGAAGCACCCTTCGGGCCGTACCGGCTATTGAGTCCTGACACCTTTTCCTGCCCCTATAGATATTGCTAATGGCGGCAGAGTTGAGTCCGGTCAACCGATTCTTCGGGAACGCCTAGGTATCCATTGCATTCGCCGGTCGGTAATCCGTGGATGCAAGTTTCAATGCGATTTCCTATGGGATGCGAATCGATTGGCTGTGCGGCGATTCATTACCGGCACCATCGAGGTAGGTAATTGAATAAGTGTGAGGCTCGCTCGATTCATCCGTGGCTCCGAATTCTCTGAGGCTCTCAGGGGTCGAGTCACGGGAGGTTGCAATGAAGGCTTCAGGTCTCACGCCAAGCTCCTTCCAAAGTTCGCCGTCGCGATAAACCCGCAGCCCACGTAAACCACCGTCGAGGGCCGGTGCGACATGCCAATTCAGGCGGATCAAGCCGTTTGGCAGTCGCGAGGCCACAATGCTTGGTGCCTCGAGATTTGGCTGCGTGGGTTTCAAAGTTCCGAGCAAAGAAAACTCTTTCCAAAGGAAAGCAAAATTCTTACCGGGCAGCCATGTGAAGGTCGAGTTGGATCGATTGGCCGTATTCCACTCCCGAAGCGTTAAATCATTAGTGTCTGCGAGCACCCCTCGTGATGCCCGCTCACAAAGTACCGCATCGAAAAACGAGATGCTCATCAAGCGAGAGTCATCACAACCGTGCTCCGACCGAGGATCGATGACGCGGCACACTTTACCGCCTTCCGACCGAAGTTCGCGGTACATGGCATTCATCGGCTCCCAAGAAACATAATGTTTTGAGGTCGATACCGATTCTCGCTTTCCCCAGATGAAGATCATCGGTAATTCGCGCGCGACCGTCAAAAACTTGGAACGAAACTCAGGTACCCCGAATTGCTTACTGCATCCGCCGCGAAAGGAAGCGGCCAAGACACGTCCCGGATGTCTCACGATCATCTGCGTTGACCAACTGGATCCACCCGAATGCCCCCACAGTACCCACGGAGCGTCTTTGATCTCCGGACGACGGAATTGCTCCGAAAACTCCGTCAGAGCCGCAAGAAACACGCGCTCGGATCCACTATCTGGGTCGTTCCAATTCGAGCAGTCACCGACAACCTGGTACATTGGAACAAGCAACAAGGCGTCGTGTTTTCTTGCCAAGGCACGCCAATGCAAATCCCCGGTGATCGGTGGATGACTATCCGGGGAAGCATTGGTGCAACCGTGTTGATGAACGATCACTGACTTCACCGGTCGCCTCCCATCGGAGAGCCAAGCCGAGAATACTACCTTTTCGAATTGTTCGCCCGACCGAGGTGCCATGCTGACTTCCAGCCGCAGACCGTCTTCGATCGGCTTGTCGGCTACCGAGCGCCCGGTC
>JBILTQ010000029.1:0-24995 GCA_044371435.1 Pirellulaceae bacterium
GGAAGGGGGGCTGCGGGTACCCTTCATCGCTTCTTGGCCGCAAGCCCTTCCGGCAGGCAAAGTGACTGATGAATTCCTGACCTCGCTGGAAATCTTCCCGACGCTGCTGGCGGCCGCCGGCTCGCCCTTGCCCGATCAGCGACCGCTAGACGGCTTCGATTGCTTGCCGGTACTGCGCGGTGAACAACCGTCTTCGCGCACTGCCATGTTCTGGCAGCGACGCCGCGATCGTGCCGCTCGGGTTGGCCAGTGGAAGTGGCTAGAGATGGGTTCGAAACAAGGGCTGTATGACCTGGCCGCCGATCCCGGAGAAGAACACGATCTCTCGTCCGAGAATCCTGCGATGCTGCAACGCGTCAAGGCCCGCTGGGAAGAGTGGCGTCGGGAAATGGATGCCGCCGAACCACGAGGGCCGTTTCGCGATTATTGACGCGGCAATCCATCGCGACTTGGGCCGGATGGCTCGGGCCCCCAATCCGGCTGGCGCTCCAATTCCTCCTTCAAGGCTTGGCGAGCACGGCTGAGCCGCGAACGGACCGTCCCGATGGAGATCCCCAGCGTTTCGGCGATATCTTCGTAAGCAAGTTCCTGCATTTCGCGGAGGGTCAAAATGATCCGATGATCTTCCGACAGGTTGGCGAGCGCTATCCGCACCTGATGGATATTCTCATCCTGCACCAGGTGATGGTCTGGACTGTGCTCGGTCGCCGCCGGATCCACCCCGCTGCTCTCCCTGGCCAGTTCCAGCGACATCGCCGTTTTTCGTCGACGTCGCCGCGATAACGCATTGTTGAAGGCAATCCGATACAGCCAGGTAAAAAACTGGCTTTGATGCTGGAAGGAAGCGAGTTTGATGTAAGCTTGAACGAAGGACTCCTGGACGACATCCTCGGCCTCCTCGGCATCGCCTATAACCCCCAGGACACAGGTCAACAGACGGTCCTGGTAACGCGTTACCAACGTCCCAAACGACGAACTGTCGCCCTCGAGGGCGGCTCGGATCAATTGCGTTTCGTCGTCCACGTTGTTGTTGGAAAAGAGGAGCTTGGGCCGTCGATGTTCGATCGGCTCAGCTCTCAATCGTGCACGATGGGGAACACTCTGTCAAACTCTGGCCGAAGAGGACTGGTTCTACCAGGCACTCACGCCACAGGTTCGCCAGGGCGACATCGTTTTCCACTTCCAGCTTGGCCAGGATCCGTTGCCGATGCCGGGCTACGGATTGAAACGAAGTCCCGAAATTGGATGCGATTTCCTTCATCGAACAACCGGCCACCAAGGCTCGCGCGACCGCCTCTTCACGCTCGGTCAGTTTTGCCAGCCGCTGGTGCAGTTGCAAACGCTCCATCATCGCCTGATGGCGCGTTCGCGAGCTTTCGAGATTCCTGGACAGGCAAGCCTCGAATTCCTCGACCGAAAGCGGCTTGACCACGAAGTCCGCCACCCCGGCGCGAAAGGCTTGAGCGCACTCGTGGATGCTGGCATTGCAGGCAGCGATCACCAGTGGCAACTGCCACCCCGCCTCAGCCAACCAGCGGTGGAGCTGCAAACCGCTCCACCCCTCCCCTCGCCATTCGGAAAGGATACAGCCGACAGGCGGGGGAGAGACCGTCTCCAACAGGTCCCGCGGATGCGAGACGGCCGAAAAAACAATCCCTTGGGCCTGGCAAAGTTCCTGGCAAAAACGGCGGAAGTCTGGATCCGGATCCACCAAAAAAACGGTCGGAAGGAACGACATCGAAGAAGACTCCGAAACGACAAGGTAAGCCTTGCTGCAGGTGGGCCGACCCGGCCCCCAGCCGGGGGCGCACGTCGTTATCTCGATCTCGGAGCAAAGCTAAGGGTTAACCCAAGCCCCCCGCGTGGGTTCCGGTGAAAGCCCCACGATTTCAGCGAAAACCCGGACGGGTCTCCTCCCGAGTCGGGGCGGTTAACTGCTGCCAGACCTTTTGTTACGATGAGAGCTGGTGCGAAAGGGTGCCGAACTGCTTTCCCGATGCGGAGTTCCTTTTCGTGGTGTCGTCCTCCCCCGTGCTCCCAGTAAATTCAAGCGATTATGCCTCATCAACGAACCTATGACAGTGTGATTCAGACGGTCGGCCATACCCCCATGATCCGCATTAATCGCCTGATCCCGAGCGGGCAGGCGACAGTCTTCGCTAAGTGTGAATTCTTCAATCCGCTCAACAGCGTCAAAGATCGTATTGGGCTGGCGATGATCGAAGATGCGGAGAAGGCGGGCAAATTGCGTCGCGAAACACATATCATCGAGCCTACCAGCGGGAATACCGGAATCGCCCTGGCCTTTGTCTGCGCCGCGAAAGGCTATCGTCTGACCTTGACCATGCCCGAATCGATGTCGGTCGAACGCCGCGCACTGTTGCGGGCTTTGGGGGCCAACCTGGTGCTGACGCCGGCGGGGGAGGGGATGCGAGGAGCGATTGCCAAAGCCACCGAATTGGTCCAGCAAGATGCCACCGGCTGGATGCCGCAGCAGTTTGAAAACCCGTCCAACCCGGCGGTTCATGAACGGACGACCGGACCGGAAATCTGGGCGGATAGCGAGGGGAAAATCGATGCCATCGTCGCCGGGGTCGGGACCGGCGGAACCATTACCGGCGTCGCGCGATACATCAAAGCTCGCAACCCGAACTTCAAAGCGATCGCGGTCGAACCGAAGCATTCGCCGGTCATCAGTGGCGGCCAACCGGGAAAACATCGGATCCAGGGGATCGGCGCAGGTTTTGTGCCGAAGAATCTCGACACCTCGCTGATCGATGATGTGATCCAGGTCGAGGATGAGACCGCCTTTGAATGGGGGCGAAGGCTGGCCAAGGAGGAAGGGATCATGGCCGGGATCAGCAGTGGCGCCAACATGTGGGCGGCTGCGCAAGTAGCCGCCCGCCCCGAGTTTGCCGGCAAGCGCATCGTCACCATCATGTGCAGCCTAGGGGAACGCTACCTCTCGACCCCTCTCTTCGGCGATCTAGGCACCTAGCGATCGAGCCACCTTCAGGCCTGGCGACGAGTGGCCAACAGAAGTCGGCGTTCAAACGTTTGCTTGACGCGGTTGGAATCATTCCACCGCTCGATTGGGTGGGGTCGCAGCCCTCTCCCGGGTCCTATCTCACCCATCCTTGAAAAGCTCCCCGGCCGGTCCCCTCAGGCTTCCTGGCCGGTTCGGCAGCAGGTATCACCAGCTTTCGCGGATCGATTCCCGCCGGCCCACCGACCACCGGTGGACACCAGCGCCGCCTTTCTCCGGGGAGAGTCCGCTGGCAAAAGACGGCGGCCGACGGTGAATCCTCCGCGAAGTTTCCGCGAACCCTCATGAGCTTCGGGTTAAAAACCGTGGAAACAGGTGCTCCGAGCCGCGGTTTTCGGTAATCTGTAGGGGTTGTATTGCCTGTCGCTGACCGAACTCGAAGAATATTGGGCCTGCCGCTCCTTTACGGTTTGTACCCATTCAATCACACTGAGGGGACTTCACCGAAGATCCTGAATAATTCGGTGGGGTCGGGATTGAGTGTAACAACTACGATCCAGCCGAGCCGATCGCCGCTTTTCCGCAGATGAGCTTCGCATGATTTATCAACTGGTTGCCTTGATCGGTGCCTTTGGCCTCAGCCTGCTGCTCACCCCCTTTTGTCGGCAACTAGCCTTGAAGTTTGGCCTGGTCGATCATCCCGACACTCATCGGAAACTGCATCGAGAACCGATCGCCCTTTGTGGCGGCCCGACGATCCTCCTCTGCAGTCTGGTCGCTTCGTGCTTTCTCCCCTTCTTTGTCCCTGACATTCGCAACTGGTTCTGGCACGATCCGTGGCCTTTGCTAGGCCTGGTTGTCGGAGCCCTGGGCATCGTCGCCCTCGGCATGTTCGATGACCGGTTTACTTTACGCGGTCAACAGAAACTGATCGGGCAGATCCTGGTAGCCGGCTGGATGGTTTGGTCGGGGTACCGCCTCGAGGCGATCGATATTTTTAGTTGGCAGGTCGACTTCTCGTACCTGATGGTACCGATCTCGATGCTGTGGTTGCTGTTGACTATCAATTCGCTGAACCTCATCGATGGGGCCGATGGTCTATGCTCGAGCGTCGGGTGGATCGCCAGCACCGGTATCGCCGCCATGGCGACCCTGGGAGGGCATAGTCTGGAAGGTTCGATCGCCGCCGGGTTGGCCGGAGCGCTACTCGGTTTTCTCGTCTACAACTTTCCTCCCGCCAAAG
Organism: Pirellulaceae bacterium; assembly: GCA_044371435.1. Lineage (GTDB taxonomy): Bacteria > Planctomycetota > Planctomycetia > Pirellulales > Pirellulaceae > JAIYDQ01. The sequence continues at coordinate 4,230 of JBILTQ010000029.1, forward strand.
TGTTTCTGGGGGATAGCGGTTCGATGCTGGTGGGGCTGATGCTGGGGGCTTTGGCCTTGCGAACCTCGCTGAAGGGCGCCACCGCCATTTCGCTGCTCGGGCCTGTCGCCATCTTCGCTATCCCGTTTTTTGATTCGGGGATGGCTATCCTCCGCCGCAAGCTCACCGGGCGAAGCATCTTCAGCACCGATCGCGGTCATATCCACCATAGCTTATTGCGATGGGGTGTCAGTCATCGCGGCCTGCTCTTGATTGTCAACGTAGCCTGCGCCGTGACGGCGGCCGGGGCTTTGGTGGGAGCGATGCTGAAGAGCGAGATGATTGCCTTGCTATCGACCTTGACGGTGTTGGGTTGCCTGGTTGCCAGCCGAGCCTTTGGATATTCGGAATTAAGGTTGTTATCGAATCGGGTTTATCAGCTCTGCGGTGCTTTGGTCCCGAGTTGGGAGGTCGGCAGCAAAGAGCGTCCCGCCAAGCTTCGCGGCCATCAACAGGTCTTCCGCTTGCAAGGTAATCGCAGCTGGGAAACGATCTGGAACGCCTTCCTCGAATTCGCGGAGAAGCACGATTTGGCCAAAATCTCGCTGGACCTCAACGTCCCGTGGTTGCATGAGGGCTTTCATGCCAACTGGAATCGCTCGCGACTGCCTGACGATTCCCATTTATGGCGAGTCCAGTTGCCTGTCTTCGCCAACGAACGGTCGCTCGGACGCATGACGCTGGCCGGCCGGATGGAAAATGTCGATGCCGTCAGTATCCTCAATGAACTGGTGGAAATGGTCGAGGGGCTGCAACCGGAAATCCTGCAATTGGCAAGCGAGAGCCTGCAGATCTCGATCCTCCCGACGCCGGATGTCGGGGCGGAGGGGGCCGTTCCCTCGGGTAAATCCGAACAGCCGTTGAGCGGCCTGGTCAGCTGAAGCGAGACGATTTGTCGTCAACCTGGGTGATGATTGTTCGGCTTAATCCGTCGGGATCAATTATATGCCCTTCGGCGACCGAACCGGCCTGCCAATCCGGCAATCGCGACCGCTGCGGCAAGTGTCGGTGATCTATCCTTTCTCGACCTTTCTCGGATTGCTTCTCTCGTTCTCCGAAACCTGATTTTTCCTCAGGAAATCAAAGCCGTGATTATCCAAGACCGCCCGGTCCATCCATCCTCATCACCGCGTATCTGCTGCATCGGGGCAGGCTATGTCGGTGGACCGACCATGGCCATGATCGCAAAGCAATGCCCCGATATCCCGGTTCATGTCGTCGACTTGAACCAGCACCGGATCGATCAATGGAACTCGGATGATTTACCGGTCTATGAACCGGGGCTCGACGAAGTGGTCCGCCAGGCCCGCGGGCGAAATCTCAGGTTTTCGACGGAGATTGACCGAGCCATTCGCGAGGCGAACATCATTTTTATCGCCGTCAATACGCCAACCAAATCTTTCGGGATCGGGGCTGGGCGGGCCGCCAATCTGGAATTTATCGAGAAGTGTGCACGGCAGATTGCCCAGTGTTCCGAAGGCCACAAGATCGTCGTCGAAAAATCGACCCTTCCTGTCCGGACCGCCGAAGCGGTCCAGCGCATCCTGGCCAGTTCCGGTTCGGGAGCTACCTTCGATGTGCTGAGCAATCCGGAATTCCTGGCCGAAGGCACGGCCGTCCAGGACCTGCTGAATCCAGATCGGGTGTTGATCGGCGGTGAGTCGGCCGTCGCTGTCGAAACCTTGGCCAAAGTCTATGAACGCTGGATCCCCCGCGATCGAATCCTGACGACCAACCTTTGGAGCAGCGAATTATCCAAACTCACCGCCAACGCCTTCCTAGCGCAGCGAGTTTCGTCGATCAATGCGATCTCCGCCCTGTGCGAAGTCACCGGAGCTGACGTCGATGAAGTCGCGAAAGCCATCGGTACCGATTCGCGGATCGGTCCGAAGTTCCTCCGAGCTTCCGTCGGTTTCGGTGGTTCCTGTTTCCAAAAGGATATCCTCAACCTCGTTTACTTGTGCGAGCACTTCGGCCTGCGGCAGGTAGCCGCTTATTGGGAACAAGTCGTCCTGATGAATGATTACCAGAAGCGACGGTTCTCGGAACGTATTGTGCGCACCATGTTCAATACCGTCTCGGACAAACAGATAGCCATCTGGGGGTTCGCCTTCAAGAAAGACACCAACGATACCCGCGAGTCCGCAGCCATTCATGTCTGTCGCGATTTGCTTCACGAAAGAGCTCGGCTGGTGATCTATGATCCTCAGGTCTCTGAAGAAGAGATTCGGGCCGAATTGCGTTATGCCTTGAAGGATGGCATGGATATCCTTTCGGAAAAGCACCAACGCCTGATCGAAAGCAACGTCCGGATCGCCCGCGATGCCTACCAGGCAGCCGATGGAGCGCACGCCATCGCGGTCTTGACCGAGTGGGATGAGTTCAAAGGGCTGGACTACCGCCGCGTCCTCGACAGTATGCACCGCCCAGCCTTTGTGTTCGACGGCCGAAATATCCTGAACCGTCAGCCGTTAGCTGCTTTGGGATTTGAAGTCCACGGCATTGGGAAACCACTTCCGCGGTGAGTGACCACGGCGCCCGCCGTTGGTCAAACCCAAGCAGCCCCCCGGTCAACATGTGATGCGAACTCCGGGTAGCTAGGCAAGAAGTGAGGTCAAGCGCGTGCCGACGCTCCTTAAACGGCAGTCGAAGCCCGCTCATCGAACTGCAAGCATCCGCCCACCTCCAACCACCCGCACCACCTTCAAGCCTTGGGACGCCTCTTCCGGACGCGATGATGCGGCTCTGAGCGTGTCAGCATCCCCCACTGCAGGGCGATGTCTTGCTCGTAATGTTTTCCCAAGGTCAAGGCGGTCAGGGCCTTGGCGAGTTCGAAGCCGAGATAGAAAGCGTGGCCGGCGTCGATGTTCTTGGCTTCTGGCTTGGCCAATAATTCCGACATCATCTCAAACGGGTCGGTACCGACCAGATGGACATTCGCCGCCAGCAGATGCAGCTGCTGATCATCCACGAAAATCCGATAGTTATTGTCCTTGAGCTTGCTGGCCAAGTCGTTGATCAGACTTGGTTCGGACCGATGCACGCGAGGGTCGCGCAGCATCACCAGTCGCGGATCAAGCCGCTTCGGCGGGATACGATGGCGATGGGCATGAGCGACCAGGCGGCGAGCGACATCGCATTCACGGACGGCGGTTTGAGCCCAGGTGATTACCTGGGTAGTCAACACCCGGCGAATCCGCCATTCCTCGCAAAGCGCTAGCAACGACAGGTTGATCCCAGCCGAATCGCAATCGGTCAGCTCGGTAAGATTACCGATCCCCATCATGATTTCGCTTTCGGGGAAGTTCTTTCGCACAGCCGCATACCGCTCCAAGGAACTGGCGAAACCACAACCAATCGGTTCGAGGATCGGATCCAGCCAGCAGCCCACCCCCCTGGCTTGCAGCCAGCTCATGGTCTCTTCCAAGGAAGCCAGGTACCGCTCGGATTCGGTGCTATCGGGAACCACGACGACCGGTACGCCCCAATCGACGGCCGCCTCGCGATTGTTGTGATTGACCGATAGCACCAACTCGGCCCCACGATTGGTCGCTTGAGTCACCTCCCAGGGATCGAAGGAATCGACGGAACAGCGAATCCCGGCATCTTTTAGTTGCGCGACAGCGTCGCCGATCGTCAGCCAGCGTTGGCCAGGCTCACACCCTAAATCGATAAAATCGGCCCCGTCGGCAATCAGACGTTGAGCCTCCCCTAAAAGTTCACTGCGGCTCAACCTCGGCGCGAAATTGATCTCGGCCAGAATCTCGATCGAATACTCCCCGTAATCCGCCGCGACCTCGACGGCTTTGCCAAAATGGCTTGGCAAATCTCGAATGTCCTTCGGTCCCGACTCGACACGACATGCAAGGGTGGCTTGCAGTTGTTCCACGCCATCGGCCAGGTAACCCGGTACGACCAATCGGGTCGTGCCCGGCGGCACATGAACATGCCGCAGGACCCAAGCCGTTGTCATCAAAGCCGCCACGGTGATAGGCAGGACCTCGATCGAATACTCGAACCCAAGCTCCTCCGCTAACCTGGCCACCGTCTTGCGAACAGCGGACTCAGCCAACTTACCGGTGATGAAATGTATCTTTTCCTTGGGCGGTTGGAGATCCATGGTCGGATTATAGTTTAGTCGATCTTCTGCGGACGTCGAAACTTGAAAGCCAAGCCTTCGACCCCTTATCGAGATCGATGAGAACTCATGATCGAGCGTGCTTGATATCAGTTTAAATCCTAAAAAATTTTAGTCGCGGCCTGTTTCACTCTTGACCCTTCACCGTTGAAGACTACAACATCCACAGACGAGAAGCTTTTTTGAGAGGAATATCACTTTGTGATGTTTCTTTCGTGGCCGAAGCTTCTCGTTTTTTATTTTACTCTGCTGTTCGTATGGGGCTTTTTATCTCGCCCAGCTGTTCGCATGGGGCACTTGGTGCGATCCGCCTCGCATCGCTCATGCCAGCTCATCCACGTCGCGGTGCAGGGAAATATACGGGTGACAGCCTCACAGGATTCAGCGGAACAACCGAAAGTCTGGGTACTCCACCAGGAACCATCGTTCCTGGTGATCAATAAACCGACTGGCCTGCTCAGCCAGTCCACGTATGGGGTCGATGGCGCCTTATTTCGTGTCCGGCGTTGGTTGGCCGCCCAACAACCTGGTCCCTCAGATCCTTTTGCGGAATTGCCTCATCGGCTCGATCGTGGCACCTCGGGTGTGCTGTTAATCGCTAGAACCCGAGCAGCCCTCAGTATCCTGGGGCAACAATTTCAAACGCGGAAGGTCCGAAAGGAATACCGGGTGGCGGTATCCGGGCAGCCGGCGACGCCGCGCGGGGTGTGGATAGACTGGATGCGCAAGATCCCCGAGGTAGCTCGAGCCGAACTCGTATCCGCCTCGATGCCGGGAGCCCAGCAGGCGATCCTCGAGTATGAGCAAGTGGACGGCGATACCAACACATCGCAACACCTTGTCGAACTGAAGACCGGACGGATGCATCAGATCCGCTTGCAGTTCGCCAGTCGATCGCACCCCGTCCTCGGTGATCGTCTCTACGGCAGCCACCGGGAATGGTCCCCACTTCCCTCGCATGCCCATGATGAACACTTTGCCTTGCATGCCAGTCGGCTGACTTTCCGTCATCCGCAGGATGGGAGGGAGATACGGATCCAGGCCCCCTTGCCGGAGGCCTGGCAGCGTTGCCTGCCTTCACCGTTCGACGGGGAGCTTTAGGCGACGAAGCCCGCTAGCCCGCCGCCACCCTAGAATAGCGATCTCTCCAGGGCGATCATCGGGCCAAGGATCGCTAGCCATAAACCAGGCAAGCCAGGAAGGCTGGCGCATCGCATCCATCGACCGGTCTCCCTGCTTTGCCAACTCTAACTTCTTTCCCAAACCTCTATCATGTGGCTCTTAGCTTCGCTATCGCTCGGCAGTCGAAGGCAGTGCGGCTCGCGCCATCACCGCTAGCTGCCAGCCCCCACGGGACGAGGTTCATCTCGGCTTTGCTCTTGTTGGCTCGGCGTGGAATTTGGTAACAGCATCGAGGAGAGTCGGTCTTCCCGTTTTTGGCTGGTGGCTTCCGCAAGTGATGCGATTGGAAACCCAGGTTCATCTCAATCAGCGAGCGTTGTTGATCTGCGCCAGCCTGGTCTTGCCGTCGCTCTTAGGCTGCAACCGTTCGACCCCTTACCTGACCACGCAACCGGCGGCCGCTTCCCCGGGGCTTACCACGGGTAACAATACGCTTTTCCAGGGTTGGCTGGGTGGCTCCCCAGCGTCACCGGCTGACAGTCCGCTTCTCCAGCAGCAGCAATTGGCTCGCGATTCCGAGTTGGGCCGTCGCGCCCAGATACTCGATGACACCAACCGTCAGCTGCAAACGCAATTGGCGCAAACGCAACAGCAATTGCAACTGGCAGCCGATGAACGCAATCTCCTGAAGCAACAACTGCAGGATGCGGCCAATCAACTACAGCAGACACGAATCGCCAGTTCGCAGACACAGAATCAGTTGCAAGGACTGACAGAGCAATATCGTGGCCTGCAAAATTCGACCTCGCTCCGCGGCGGCGCTCGGCTGACGGCCAACAGTAGCCTGCGGAACCAGACCGAAAGTCTATCGCAACTGGGCTACCCGGTCTTTCATGAGGCCGACGTGGTGCGGATGCGTCTCCCGGCCGATCAGCTCTTCCAGCCGAACACAGCCAACCTCACTCCCAGCGCTGCCGAAATCCTCGACCGGGTGGCCGAGGTCCTGCGGAAGGATTTTGCTCGGCAACGCATCGGAATTGAAGGGCATACCGACACGGGCCCATTCTATGGCGGTAAATTTTCTTCGGCGCAGCAGTTGGCGGCCGCCCAGTCGACAGCGGTCGTCGAGCAACTACAGCGGCGCAACCAATTACCGAGTTCGCAACTTTTCTCGGTCGCGCATGGAACCAATCACCCGCTCGCCGACAACCAGTCCCCGGCAGGCCGTTCGCAAAATCGGCGGATCGAAATCGTCGTCTACCCCGATACTTTTTAAGGACGATCTGCGGAGACCGCGACCTTCGAAAACGGCGGAGGACAGGGATTGCGTCCGGACTGCGAAGGGGGTGAAATACGCAATTCGATCGCCCTCTCACCGCTGCCTGAGCTTGCCGCCATGCCTGAACTTCGTCCGGTAAAGATCCAACGCCACTTCACCAACCAATCTCCAGGCAGCGTCCTGTATCAATCGGGCGAGACGGTTGTCTTGTGCACCGCCTCGATCGAAGCCAAGGTTCCGGACTGGCTCCTGGGAAAAGGCAGGGGTTGGATCACCGCCGAATACAACATGCTGCCCCACAGCACCCGGCCCCGGAAAGCCCGCGAGCGTGCCGGAAAAACGGATGGGCGCACCACGGAAATCCAGCGATTGATCGGCCGGTCGCTGCGTTCGACCGCCAACCTCCGCCTGTTGGGAGAACGCTCGATCACCGTCGATTGTGACGTCTTGCAAGCCGATGGAGGAACGCGAACGGCCAGCATCACCGGCGGCCTGATCGCGTTGGTCGATGCCCTGCGAGCCGAATTCGGTGGTCGGCCGCCAGATGAATATCCGCTCAACGACAGCGTCGCCGCCTTGAGCGTAGGGATGGTTGCCGGTCAACCGGTGATGGATCTAGATTATGCCCAGGATTCGACGGCCGAGGTCGACATGAATATCGTGATGACCGGACGCGGCCGCTATGTGGAGCTCCAGGGGACCGGGGAAGAAGCGACCTTTGACGATGTGCAATTGACCGCCATGCTGCAGCTGGGGCAGCAGGGGATCCGTCGCTTGCGGGAAATCCAGAAAGCGACCTTGCTCGACGACTGGCCCTTTGCCGATTAATCCCTTTCCAAGCCCACCACCGGCCGGTTATCCGCGGGTGTCGCGATCGAAGAGCATGGTCCTGGCCGCCACCGATCGGCCTCCCCTCGCCCCGGCTATGGTTGCCTTTTAGAGACAGGGTTTGGCCAAGGCATAGATCTGGCTGTAAGCCTCGGCGCTTTTGTTCCACGACCAATCCTGCAGCATCCCGGTTTCGACCATCCTTCCCCAGAGCTTCGGTTCCCGCTCAAAATAATCGAGAGCTTCACCCAGGCAACGCTCCAGACTCTCCGCCTCGTAGTGGTGAAAACTAAAACCGGTGGCCGTATTCTTGGCTATCGACACCGGCGAGGCACTGGTCACCGTATCGACCAACCCACCCACAGCATGGACGACCGGTATCGTTCCATAACGCAACGAGTAAAGCTGGTTCAGGCCGCATGGTTCATACTGACTGGGCATCAAAAAGATGTCTGCCGCTGCTTCAATGAGGTGAGCCAAGCGATCGGAAAAATCAATCCTGGCTCCGATACGCTGGGGAAATTCATGCGATAATTCGAGGACCGCTTGCTGCAACCTAGCTTCTCCGCTCCCCAGGATAGCCCATTGGACCTGACGGTTTTGCGCCCATCGTCGCATCAGCGGCACCACCAAATCCCAACCTTTCTGCCCGGCCAAGCGGCCGATCAAGCCGATCAAAGGGACCCCGGGCTCATCGGCCAATCCCAACTCGCGCTGCAGCAACGCCCGAGCAGCCGCCTTACCGGTTCGCCAATTCTCGACATTGTAGGTCTGCGGCAGGAAGGGGTCCTGCTGTGGATCCCAAAGCGTGTAATCGACCCCGTTGACAATCCCTGTCAAGCGATCGCCCAGTTTGCGGAGGACACCATCCAAGCCGCAACCAAAGGCCGGTAATTGAATTTCCTTGGCGTAGGTAGGACTGACAGTGGTCACCCGATCGGCGAAGACGATCCCCGTCTTCAGGAAGGAAAGATCGCCATAGAACTCCATCTGCTCGGAATTGAAGTACTGCCAATCCAGCCCGGTCAACGGCATATCGTGGACCCAGAATCGCCCTTGATAGGCCAGGTTATGGATGGTGGTTACCACCCCCGCTCGCTGATACCACTGGTGATTGCCGAAGCGGGTCTTGATATAAGCCGGAACCAGTCCAGCTTGCCAGTCGTGGCAATGGACGATGTCGGCCTGTATCTTCAGTCGATCGATCGCCTCCACTACGGCTCGGCAAAAGAAAGCAAACCGCTCGCAGTTGTCGCTATACCCCCCATGTTCGTCACCGTAGAGGAAGGGTCGATCGAAATAGTGGGGTTGATCGATGAAATAGAAATCGACATCCCCATCGGTACTGGTGTGCTTGAGGACCCTCGCCGCCATCCGCTTTCCGTCCATATCCAGCACGAACCCGAGATGGGTATCCTCCATCGCATACCCGGCTTGCAAAGCCTTGGCATAACCAGGAAGAAAAAAACTGCAATGATGGCCGAGCGTAGCTAAGCGTCGAGGGAGTGCTCCACAGACGTCTGCCAACCCACCCGTCTTGGCAAAGGGTAAGGCCTCGGCACTGATCATCACTATTTCCATCGCGCAGGCTCCGTCGTTGTCAACACCAATAGGACTAAAAAATTCCGAAAAACTTTTCTCGCTCTGAAACCATCGACTTGATCTTGGTCACCGATCCGGTCCGCAGTTATAATTCGGTGGTGAAGGGCAAGTAAACCATGTCTGCGACATGCGGTTGGCTGGCTGCCTCCCGTCTCATCATAATTCATTTGGCTTCGAATGGAGTTTGTCCGGCGATGCAATTAATTCGACCAAAGGTTGCCGAGCATACCTTGAATGTCTTTGGACGGTCGGTGCATCCCGAGCTTTTCCAGATCCACCAGCAGCGAGTGGTCGATCGGACGCAATATCAGGTGCGTTTGGATATCACTAGCGATGGACATATCATCACCTTCCGCAGCGGTACGGTGACCATTTCGGAAGTCGTGTGCGCCGCCACTCAATTGCTGCCCAAGCGACGTCAACTGCATTCGCAATCCTTCCTTGCCCGAAATCTCGAGGTCGTTGAGGTTCGTCATAACGTGGCCTACCGCACGCGATTCGAAATCGAACGCGTCCGGCCCGATTTCTTTTGGACAATCCATGAACAGCTGGGTAAGACCTCCGAACCCAACGGCCTTTGCCAGCTTTTTAATTCGAGCGGCCGGATGCCGTGGGGAGCGTTGAGCTACATCCTGGTCGAAGAACGACAACGCAGTATTCTCATTCAAAGCTTGCATACCTTCCCCGACGATTACCAGCTCCTCAAGGCATGTACCTCTTTCCAGGTAATGTAAGTTTTCCAGGGGATGGAAGAGGTCGACATCTAGCAAGAGGCTACGGCTTGAGAGAGATGCGTTGACCAGACCCCTCTGGCTGCGTCCTGGCCCCGACTCCTTGGCTGCGGTAGCTCCGTCCTTCTTCTCGAACGCTGACGTATTGTGGAAGCAGGCTCGAGGCACCAGCTCAAATTACCTGGGCGAAAAGTGAAAGACCGTGTCCACGCAACCGGTCACCCCCGCTGCAGCCTGGTCAGCCAAACAAACATCGCCGGCACGAGGATCGTGCGCACCAGCAAGGTATCGATCAGCACCCCCAACCCCAAGGCAAAGCCCAGCTCGACGATTCCCCGCAGCACGAGAGCTTCCTCGTTGCCACCTAGCCACCAAGGTACCCCCAGCTCCCCCAGCCAAGCCGAAAGGCCGCTCCCCGCCATCGACAGGAAGGTCGCCGCCATGACCAACCCGCAACTGGTGATAATACCACCGGTAGTCACCATCGCTCGAAACAGACCTTGGATCGGTCCATGCTTGGCCTGCTCCTCGAAGACACGGGTAGCCAGATAGACATTGTAGTCTTGCCCGACCGCGACCAGGATCACAAATAACAGCAGAGGGACCTTCCAATCCAGGCCCACAAAATCGTCACCATAAGCCCACCAAAAGAACCACTGCGTCAAGCCGAGGGTGGTAAGGTAGCTGAGCAACACCGTGAACATCAGGTAAGCACTGAACCATGGTCGACGCAACAAGAGAAACAGTACCACCCACACCCCCAAGGTCACCAGGACCTGGATCCGCACCTGGTCCCGCTGGGTGATCTTCTTCAGGTCGGCGATCCCCGCCGTCGTCCCGGTACAGGCAAACGTCGCCTGATACCACGGTGATTCAGGATTGCAGGTCTCCTTCTCTAACTGCTGCTGGATACGGGTCAGCAAACCTTCAGCTTCTGCTGCAAAGGGATCCAGCGAGGACAGAACGTCAAACCGGGCGGCACGTTGAGCCAGACGATCCTGCAAAGCGACATAATGGGTCTGCGTCAAACGATGGTTCTCCAGCATCCGCCGCTTCCAAGCATCGGAGGAAAACAGCCCCATCCGCCGATCGGGCGGATAATCCCCCAGCGGATCCGTCAAAGTCCGGACCGCCGTCACCCCATCGAGATACAGACCAATCCTTACCTGGTTGATCGCTTCCCGCATCACCGCCTCGGTAAAAGGTTCCTTGGAAACCAGGACCACGGTGATCGGACTATTGTCGCGGGTGGAAAAATAGGTATCGATCAAGCGTGCCCCTTCGCGACTCGGAGCCGACCAACTGAGTTCCTTCAAGAAGTCGTAAGTTACCCAACTGCGATGCAGTAAGCCCTGCAGGGCTGGGATTCCGAGCACGAACAGACAACCAAAGAGAATGACGCGAGGCCGGCGAATGATCTGCTGGGCCAAGGACGCCCAGAAACGCGAGGCCAGCGATGGGATGGCTGGCCGCTGACTTTTCTCCGGTAGAGCTTGGGGGCGACGCATGGGCCAAAAGGCGTAATGCCCCAGGCCGCAGAGCAAGGCAGGGGTAAAGCTCAGGCTTACCAACAGCATGACAAGAATCGCTAGCCCGATCACCAACCCGTTGTAGCGAAATTTCTCAAAGTCGGAGAAATACATCAACAACAAGCCGACCGAAGTCGTCAAAGCGCTGCCAACCAAAGCGTCGTGGACTCCTACCCAACTGCTGGCCACCACACGCTGGGCCGCGCGGCGACGATCGTTCCGCCCATCGATCAACCCCTCCCGGCAACGGGCCACAAAGAACAGACAGAAATCGGTTCCCATCCCAAAGAGAAGCACGACCAGCAGGATTTTGGTGGTGGTGAAAACCTGCAAGAAGCCAAACCACGAGCCGCGATTATCGATCGGCTGGCTAAAGATGGCAATCAGCGATAGAGCCACCGACAAGCTCAACAAGATGGTGATCAAGGGAATGCAGACCAGGAATGGGCCGCGATAAATGGTGGCCAACAGAATCAGCACCAAGGCCATACTGATCCACTCGGTCTGCTCGACCCCAGCCTTCGCCGCCCGCAGCATGTCGGCCCCGACCGCCGGTGGCCCACTAATACCGATCGCCAGGCCTTCCTGCCAAAGCGGGCGATGTAATTTTTTGACATCCTCGACCAGCCTCTCGACCGCCTCCATCAGCTTCACATTGCCTACCGCCATGAATTCACTATCAAGCTGCAAGACGATCAAACGGGCGTTGGGATGTCCGGCCCCTAATTTGCTCCCCAAGACCGGATCGTCCCACGTCCAAACATCGATGACGGAGGACCAGGGCGCCGCTGGGGTGGCGGTCGAATCGGTCGATCTCCCCAAATAGCTCTCTTGCTGAAGAAGCATCGCCTTGTCGTGGTCGATGCTGGCCGGCTCAGCCTGCTGCAGCTTGTCGAGGACGATAGCCCGATCTGCGTAAGCTCGAGCCAACCGCTGGTTGAGCAACAACGCATCATCCGGGGCTAAGGAACGGACCGCATCAAACCATTGACCATCTAACTGAATGGCGATGTCCAGTAAGCTCTTGACCTGCTTCCAGCCGTCCTCGTCCTGGTCGCTGGTCCGCGAGGCCATATTCTCGGCACCGATCTGCATCAGACGGCGGCCCAAGTCATAGGTCACCGCCAGGTCGGCATTGGTCAATTCGGCCCCTTCCCGCTGGACAATGATCACGAGCCGACTCCGGGCCCGCTGCGCCGGGAAAGCCTCGTCCAACAACTTTTGCCCGACGCGACTGGGAAGAGTCGCTGGCAGGAATTCGAAATCACCGTCGCGGGCGACGGAATCCCAAGAGGGGGCGAACCAGTACAAACCGAAAGCTATAAGCAACCAGCCGACCAGGATCCAGGCCCAGTGCCGCGTAATCAGATGAGCGGCCAGCAGTTTGTACTCTTGGGAAAGGATCAATGCAGGCAAATCCCGATGGGAGTGGAGGTTTGGACGGCTCTCGCCCCACAGCCGCAAACCAGAAGTGTAATCCGGAGCCCCCAGCCTAGCTATCAAGCCCTCTCAGAAATCCGGCTTTCCTGAAAAATCCAGCCGGCCCCCACCACCACCTCGCCCCGGAAAATCCACGACCACGCTTTGCCCCCCCCAACCTGCCCAGGCCAACTTCGACGCGCGTCCAGACTCCATGGACAGCCGCGAAAGGCATCCCGTGCAGAGCGTCAGCCTTCCTACGGCCAAAGGTCTCATCCCCCGTCCTCAAGCTCGCGGATTTGATCGCGGAGCCGACTGGCTTGCTCGTAGTCCTCTTTGTCGACGGCCGCTTTCATCTCTCGCCGCAGTTGCAACAGTTGATGCTGCCTGTCGGGAGAGCCTGTCACCCGCGTCGGTCTCTTTCCGCGATGGCGGGTCGCGCCGTGGATATTCAACAGCAGTGGTTCAAGATCCGGCTGAAAATGGATATAGTCATAGGCGCATCCCAGCCGACCGCCTTGGCGAAATTCGGCAAACGTAATACCACACGCAGGACAGGTTTTTTGATCGGCTTCCGAAAGTTTCTGGACGGTTTCTTCGATCTTGAGCTGTTTGGCCAACATCCCCGCCAAAGCGGTCACGGCCCCGGCTTCGGTATTTTGCGACAAGTAGGCTCGCGCGTGGTCCTCGCACAGGTGCAAGCTGGCAGGGCCTTTGGGATCGGTCAACTCCGTGATATGAAAGGTAGCCGGCTTCTCGCAATGTTGGCATTTCATAAATTCTGCTGCTCGATGAAAAAAGCACTCGGAATGACCCTGGTCACCACTCGCTCGATTATACGTTCCCCCGAGATCCCATGAAGACCATTCCCGATTTGGATGAATTTAAGCGGCTTTCGGCCCAGTACGATCTCGTCCCGGTCTGTCGCCGACTTCTCTCGGATACCTTGACCCCCGTCTCCGCCTTTCGCTTGCTGGACGATAGCGTTTCGTCGAGTTGTCTTTTTGAGAGCGTCATCGGAGGAGAACGGGTCGGCAGGTATAGTTTCGTCGCGACCCGTCCCCAGGCACGCTTCGTAGCTTGGGGACAGAATACCGTGTGGGAGTCGGGAGGCGTCAGGCAAGAGCAGGTCATGCAGGATCCGCTGGCCTTTATCGAAGCTAAGCTCGCTAGTCGCCGCATGGCACCGATGGCCGAACTCCCGCCTTTCCTCGGCGGGGCCATCGGTTATATGGCTTACGACGTCATTCGTTACATCGAGCATCTACCGCACGCGCCGCCTGACGATCGAGGATTGCCGGATGTCGATGTCGGCTTCTACCACCAGATCCTGGTCTTCGACAACATCACCAAAACCCTGCTGGTGGTGGCCCTGGTCGCACCCGCCGATTTCCCCTCGGCTGAAGCCGCCTTTATCCAAACGCAACAGGAGCTGGAGGCCACGGTCCAAGCCCTCTCGCAGCCACTCGCCGATGCCCGAGCCGCCGACATTCCACTGGGGGGCCGCAGCCAGTTGGCGACTCGCTCGAACTTTACCCGCGATCAATTCGAGCAAGCGGTGAAAAGTTGCAATGAATTCATCCGAGCTGGAGATATCTTCCAGGTAGTGATCAGCCAGCGTTTCGAGGTGGACTGCGATTGCCCACCGTTAGAGATCTATCGGTCCTTGCGGGTGATCAACCCCAGCCCCTTCATGTTTTTCCTCCGAACCCCCGAAGTCACCTTAGTCGGAAGCTCGCCTGAAATCATGTGCCGTGTTTTCGATTCGACCGTGACCGTGCGTCCGTTGGCTGGCACGCGTCCCCGCGGTAAGACCGCCGAGGAAGATCAGCAGCTGGCCGAGGAACTCCTGGCCGATGAAAAGGAGCGAGCCGAACACGTGATGCTGGTGGATCTCGGCAGGAATGACGTGGGTCGAGTGGCCAGGTTCGGTTCGGTACGTTTGCAGGACGTGATGACGATCGAGCACTATTCGCACGTCATGCATATTTCCTCACATGTCGAAGGAACGCTCCGCGAGGACTTGACCGCCATGGACGCCTTTCGAGCAGCCTTGCCAGCCGGCACCGTCAGCGGTGCACCCAAGGTCCGGGCGATGGAGATCATCGATGCTATCGAACCGACGCGGAGAGGCCCCTATGCCGGGGCCGTCGGGTACTTCGATTATCGCGGGAACATGGATACCTGTATCGCCCTGCGGACGATGGTTATCTGCCAGGGAAAGATCTACGTCCAAGCCGGAGCCGGGCTGGTTGCCGATAGCGATCCGACCAAAGAGTACCAAGAGACGGTGAACAAAGCAGCAGCGATGTTGCGCGCCATCGAAGTGACGCAGCAGCGGACTCGGTCGACCACGGTATCTTAACTCGACGGAAAGCTGGGCCAAGTGACTTCCTTCATCCCATGCCCGTCGTTTCCCCTCCGACAGATCACCGAAGACGCCTTGGCGATCTGGAGCGCTGGAGTCGCCGCCGTTCGAGCGGATCGTGTCGTCGAACGCGAAGTCAAGGCCTCGGGCCAGACGATCGAAATTCATGATCAAGCCTGGCGGTTGCATCCTCAAGGTCGGCTGATCGTCGTCGGCGCGGGGAAAGCCGCTTTCATGATGGCGGTCGGCTTGATGCGATCCCTGGCCCATTTGTCCAGGCCGCCGACGATCCTCGGTTGGCTGAATGTTCCCGAAGGGACGCGGCTTGGCGATCTCGATCCGCGCATCCACGTTTGCGAGGCGCGTCCGCAGGGGATCAACGAACCAACCCCCAAGGTCTTGGAGGGAACCGCCGAGATCTGTCAACGCGTATCCCAGGCTACAGCCCGTGACACGGTGATCTGCCTGCTGAGCGGCGGCGGATCCGCCTTGCTATCGGCCCCGCTCGCCGGTATCTCTCTCGCCGATAAACTTCAAGTCATCCGCTGGATGAGCCAGCAAGGGGCCAACATCGAGCAACTCAATAAAGTCCGCCGCAGCTTAAGCCAGGTCAAGGGGGGCGGTTTAGCCAGGCCGTCGCGGGCCGGGCAATGGATCACCTTGATTATCTCCGATGTCCTAGGAGATCCGTTGGATATTATCGCCTCCGGCCCAACGGTCCTCGAGGTACCGGGCGATGCCGAAGAAGCCTTGCAGATCCTCCAACACTTCGACCCGCGACGAGCCATGATCCCGGCCAGCGTCTATCAGGCATTGCAGGACCGGTCAACCTCAGCCACAACCGCCATCCGCCGGGAACCCGTGGTTGGCTTGAAGCCAGTCCACGCCATCCTTGCCAATAACGCCACGGCAGTCGATGCTGCTGGGATCGAAGCTGTTCGCCGCGGCTATGCCTATTGGATGCACTCCAGCCCTCGCCATGAAGGATCAGCCGAAGAGATCGGACGGCAGTTGGCGCGGCAATCACTGGATCTCGCCGAACATCCGCATATCCAATGCTTGATCAGCGGCGGCGAACCCAGCGTCGTCTTACCGAACGCCACCGTCTGCGGGCGTGGAGGTCGTAACCAGCAACTGGTCGCCGCCGCCATCGACGAAATCCAACGTCGCCGGCCAGCCCGCGAATGGCTGGAGCGTTGGGCGATCCTGTCCGGCGGTACCGATGGCGAGGACGGCCCGACCGACGCCGCGGGAGCCTGGGCGGATTGCGATGTCCTCGATCGGATCGCTCGGCAAGGCTTGAACGTCCCGGATTACCTGCAGCGCTGCGATGCCTATCACCTCTTCGAACACACCCAATCGCTGATCAAGACCGGCCCAACCCATACCAACGTTTGCGACCTGCGCGTGGCTATTGTCCGGCCTCATTGACGAGAAAACTGCGATGGGCATACCAATCTTCATAGGGTTGCTGGAACCACTGCGGGTTCGGGTCGAGACAGACCGCATTATCGACCACGCGTTCAAACCCCCGAGCCGTCAGTAGTCGATACAGTCGATCTTTCTTTTCCGGCCCATCGCAATAAAGATTATGTTCGACGGTCATCAGCCGAATGCGCCAGCGATCAAAGTCGAAACCATGAAGGACTGCGAATTCATGCCCTTCGATATCAAGCGACAGGTAATCGATCACCGCCGGTGCCTGGCACGCCTCCAGGATATGATTCAAGGTGTCGCAGGGGACCTGGATTCCCTCCGCCTGACCGGCGATCGCGTCGCCGCTGAAAAAGCAGGTACCCGCGCGATCCGACACGGCCAGATTTAAATTGATCGAGCAGCGATTGCGGAGCAACTGCTGAAAGATGGCGGGGTTGGCTTCCACACAAACCCCGGACCATCCCAACTCCTTTTCCAAAAAGTAAGTATTGCTGGTTTGAACGCCGTCGTAAGCCCCAAGATCGATGAAGGTACCGCCGCGTTTGAAACCGAGCGATTCACAAACCCACCGATCCTGATTGGCTTGCGAATAATACATGGCTACGGAATCAATCCTGCGTTGGGATCACCCGCCTTTTCTGTCGAGAAGCTCAGCATTTCATAATCGGTGAGGGCTTCGAACTCGCGGGAGATGATAAGGTTGCCGCTGCGCGGGTCAAAACCGATGACTTCGCCGCCGCTGGGCAACGGATCGCGTTCGCGACCGCGTTTCTCGGCCGCTAACGGCTGACCGCCTCGCACATCCACGATGGTCACCGGTTCGGAAAACTTGAAGCCAGTCAACCATTTGATGACCTTGGTGATCGGATGGATCACATCCAATCCTAGTTCGGCAGGGGCGCCCGACAAAACCGTGCCGCGTTCGGCCAACACCTTCTTGGGGACCAGCACCGCATCATCGAATTTCCATTCGGCATAAACGATGTTGGCCTTCGGTGGGATCGACTCCACCAAGACCTCGCCCTTGCCACCCGCGGCTTTCGCCGGCAACCAGGTCCCCTGCACACTATTGGCCAAGAGTTCCACCGGTCGATTGGCTGCGATGGGCGGGCTGGGCTCACTCCACGGAGTAA
This sequence comes from Pirellulaceae bacterium, assembly GCA_044371435.1. GTDB lineage: Bacteria > Planctomycetota > Planctomycetia > Pirellulales > Pirellulaceae > JAIYDQ01. The sequence continues at coordinate 21,855 of JBILTQ010000029.1, forward strand.
AAATCCGACTGGTCCGCTCCAGCTTCTGGCCCGGAGGAAGCTTGGCCATGGCTTCGGCATCCGCCGCTTCCAACGCCTGAACGCGAGCCACCACCTCGGGCTTCATGTCCATCGTCCGCGGCGAAAAACCTTTGGCCCGGGTATAGTTCGGGTCTTCCAGCATGACGCGGACGCGGTAGCGGTAAACTCTACCGAAATCGCTGGCTTGTTTGATCGTCCCGAAGTCGACAAACCGCAACAACTTGTAGCTGGTCAACTCCAAGGCTTTAGGGATATTCTTGGGGTCCTCGCCCTCGCTTGGATTGAACCCACCTCCCGACTCGGTATCGTTGGGATCGACATCTTCGGTCATCTCGGCCCCGTCGTTGGGATCGGCTTCCATGTCACCACTCATCTGAGCCCTGACCATTTCGGCGGTCGGAATCAGCGGGTGCGAGCAAAACGGATGGTAGTCCTCGAGCAAAATCGGGGGGATGGGCATGGTCAGGACATCGGGGACAACGAAATTAGGCAAGGCAACTTCGTCACAAACACCGACCCACCCCAATTTCTCCTTGGCTTGTTGAGCCGACAGGCACTCGGTGGCATCCTGCCATTCATCCTCAGCCACCGCCCGCGTGGGATCGTTGGTGACATCGACCTTCTGGACTTCGTAGGCAATATAATTCGGCGAATCGCGATCAGGCCGATAGTCGGTGGCGCTGGCGAACTGCTGCTGATAACTGCTGGCCAGCTGTTCGTGCGGGATGGCGGCGGTGATGATGTTGAAAGCCACCATGCGGGGAAATACCTTATTCTCGACCGGTCGCGATGGTCGGCCTGGGATCGCGGCGGTGGTCGGCGCGACCGGTAGCGGCATCCCTGGCCGATACTGGAAGCCCAAGTCATAGGTCGGGTTCAGCATCCGAGCCGGGGTCGAGTCATTCGGCAATTCACGCTTTTTGCGGCCGTCTTTGCTCAAGGGCGGCGCATTCTTATAACTGTCGAGGGGTGGCGATTTGGGACCGAAGGAAGCGATCGCGCCCACAAAAAAGTTTCCTTGGACGGCCAGCGGAGCGAAGAGTTCCGGGTCGCCCCGCTTCTCCCCGGAAACCTTGGCTCCTTTTTGCACCAGATGATCGATATCGTAGGGCGCGTTGACGGTGTCGCGCACCGCGTCCTTCACCGCCTTGCGGAAATCATCCGGAACCGGTCGCTCATCCTTGATCGCGCTCCAGTGGCTGACCGTTTCGATTTCCCGCCGCGCCGCTTGGGAGAGCTCGGCAAGCTTTTCCGGGGTCTTGTTGCGGTCATAGGAAGCAGTCGTCAAGCCGTCGAAGATCAGGTATCCGGTCAGGGCCAGGAATAAACCCATTCCCAGCTTCTCGCCATGGTTCAGCAGCCAGCCCTTCCACGGAATAGCGGCCCCCCCTCCCTTGCTGGACTTCTTCTTGACCGGCGCCTCGCTCGCCCCTTCACTTTTCTTTTTTCCAAGGCCAAACATCAGGGAGCTCCTTGCGGTGGAGTAGTGGGTTGATCGAGCCCAAGCTTCACTTTATCCGGGGGATTGAAAAGATGCACGATCCCATAGACTTCGACCGGCGTGTCGGGGCCTGGGCCGAGCAGCATGCTCCCTTCCCCTTCTTCGCCACTCGCCTCCCCTTCAACACCCTCGCCACCGCCGAAGTCGATACCGCCGCCGCTCGGATCAAAGGCTTCCCCTTCCGGCATGCCGGTCGCATCGCCGGTGAGCATCGCATCGGGCGAAGCGGCCAAATTAAGGACCAGCGGGGAAGTCGAGGCATTCACCCGTACCTGCTTGACTTCAACCATCAACTCCCCGTTGCCACATTCCGACAGCAACTTGGCGATCTTGGACTGATCCATGCGGAGGCGAAAACGGACGGGCACCCGCTTGGCGACGAAATAAAAAGCGTCATCCGGCGAGGTACTCTTGGTCTTTTCCCGCAAAACACTCCCAGGAATCGGTTTATAATTGGCGTCCACATAACGATTTTCCGCCGGATCCGCTGAGGCCATCGGCATTCCTGTTCCATCACCGCTGAAATCCTCGGTCCCGTCGCCGCTACCGAATTGCATGGCCGAGGTATCGCCGCTGGCGTACTTGCCGATCTTGATTACCTCGATCATTTTGATCGGGGCTTGAAAATTTTCTTTGGCGTTGCCGTTGGTCTTCTTGATCACGTCCAGAATAGCCGCCAGGATCCACAAGTCCTCCTGGGTGTAGCAGATATCCAGGGTACTCGGGGCCTGCGTCGGCTTGTACCAATGGACGATCTCGCTCTGCAGCGTTGCTTGCGAAGCAGAACTCCAACTGACCAAAGGGGCGGGACCCGACGCAGTCGCCAGTGCGTCAACACCGGTAAAGTCCTCCGTGCCGCCCTCCGAGCTAGCCGCCCCCGACCCCAGGACTGCAGTCCAATTCGCACCGATCGTTTTGGCCAAGCGACCGAAGACACCGCCGATGTAGTTACGATAAATCTCCCGGTCGGTCACCACCAACGGATCGGCGTTGGTCGGCATCGGATAAACCAAGTCCTTTTCAAACGGCCGGAACGAATCCAGCTTCTTGTAGCCAGGAGAGTCAGGGTCCAATACATCCTCGGGCCACACCAAAATCTTGCTCTGCCGATCGTATTGCTGCTTCCACGCCTCGAAGACATTCGTCCGCGTCCCCTCCAGGATCTTGTTCATCTCGGCTTCGGAGGCGGAGTTAGGATGCGACGAGGCTTTGGCTTGCAGGGACGATACCGTATTGAAACTGTTGTTCAAAGCGCTGACGCGACCATCGACTTGCTCGCGCAGGGAACTCTTGGCGAACAAGAAAGCGATGAGCGATAACAGTAGGACCAGGCTGGTCAAAATCCAGAAATGGTATTTGACGATCTGGTTCCAGACGACTTTCAATTGATCCATGGTTGATACTTCGTGGTGACGGATGCTCCACCGGGGAGCCCTGGCCGCTTACTTGACGACGGGGGGAATAGTGAACTTGTCATAGTTGGGATCCTGACGCCAACGCAAGCGTTCCGCCAACGTTTTTTCCTGCCACGCAAACTGGACCACGAAACGATACTTCGGAGCTTCGAAAGCCGACGGCACATCCTTGCCGTTGGCATCCTTAATGATGGTGATTTTGCC
>JBILTQ010000030.1:0-24970 GCA_044371435.1 Pirellulaceae bacterium
GTTTTTCCTCTACCTGCCCCACTATGCGGTGCATTCCCCTTACCAAGCCAAAGAAGAATGGATCGCTAAATTTCGCGACAAGCCAGGGGTAGGGGGCCACCGCAATCCGACCTATGCAGCGATGATCGCCAGCGTCGACGAAAGTGTTGGGAGGATTCTTGACCTGCTGGATGAACTGAAGATTGCCGACCGCACCGCGGTGATTTTCTCCAGCGACAATGGTGGTGTCGGTGGCTACGTGCGCGAGGGACTCCAGGGTGCCAAGGACACCACCGACAACACGCCGCTGCGCAGCGGCAAAGGGAGTCTTTACGAGGGAGGAACTCGCGACCCGTGGATCGTCCGTTGGCCAGGCAAAGTCGGTCCAGGAACGACTTGCGATGTCCCGGCCATCCACGTCGATGTCTACCCAACGCTGCTGGAGATCGCTCATGCCGCGGCCCCAGCCGACTACGTGCTGGATGGCGAGAGCCTGGTGCCGCTGATGCGGCAGACCGCCACTTCCCTGAAGCGAACAGCGATCTATCAGCACTTCCCAGGATACCTGGGAGCAGGGACCGATTCCTGGAGGACCACTCCGGTCGGACTGATCCAGGTCGGAAATTGGAAGTTGATGGAATTCTTCGAAGACCATCGGCTGGAACTGTATAACCTGGCCGAGGATCTCGGCGAGAGCCGCAATTTGGCCGCCAGCCACCCGGAGAAGACCAGGGAGCTGCACCAGCAAATGCTGCAGTGGCGAAGCGAGCTCAAGGCCCCGATGCCCACCCCCAAGGAGCCGACGGCAGCCGCTTCCAGCGGAAAAAAATCGAAAGGGAAGGGTGGCGGAAAGAAAAAGAAGAAGGCCGAGCCGTCAGCCAAGTAACCATGCGCATCATCCTGATGGGTACCGGCCCATTTGCCGTTCCGAGTTTTCGAGCCATCCACCGCCAGCGGAACGATCAAGTGCTGCTGGTGATCACCAGGCCGTCCCCTCGCCTTCTTTCTCCTCCCAGTCCGGTAGCGGCCTGGGCCGCCGAGGCAGGGTTGCCGCTGGTGGCTCCCGAGAGCATCAATTCCGCTGACAGCCTGCAACTGCTGCACGAGCAGGCGGCGGACCTGCTGGTGGTCTGCGATTACGGGCAAATCTTGTCGCCTGAGGCGATCGCCGCGGCCCGTCTAGGCGGGATCAACCTGCATGGCTCGTTGCTGCCGCGGCATCGCGGGGCGGCTCCTGTTCAATGGTGTCTGTTGCGGGGGGACCGACAGACCGGCGCCTGCGTGATTCATCTGACGGCGAAGCTCGACGCCGGCCCTGTGCTGGCGCAGGTCGCGACCGAGATCTTGCCGGGAGAGACCGCCGACGAGTTGGAGCCGAGACTCAGCGAATTGGGGGTGGTCGCTACGCTGGAGGCAATGGAGGCGATCGAAAAATGCAACTTGATCGACAGGATCACCGGTTTGGGCCAGCCGCAGGATCCCAGCCTGGCCACGGTCGCCCCGCGGCTGAAGAAGCCCGATGGGGAACTCGATTTCCGCTATCCCGCGAGGCTGATCGAGCGTCAGGTACGGGGGCTGCAGCCTTGGCCTGGCACCTTCGGCCAGCTGCTGATCCATCAGGACAAGCAGTTACGAACCAGCATCAGCCGCGGCTACGCCTTGCCCCTGTTCCCCGCTGCTGGCGAGCCTGGCCAGATCCTCTGGGGCCCCCGGCTGGCCGAATGCCTCCACTCCATGGCTGACGATCCGCCGGAAAGGTCGGCGTCGGCTGCTCGCGAAATGGTGGTGATGACGGGCCAGGGGGGGCTGGTGATCGAAAAGCTCCAGCCGGCTGGAAAACGGATCATGACGGCCAAGGAATTCTTGGCGGGATATGGTCGCAGCCCCAGCCTCAGGTTTGTCATGAATACCCCCGCCCCCCAGCAACCTTTGCTGGAAAAATTATCCGAGCTGGAAAAGCTGGATTGATTAGCGAGTCTCTGATTCCTGGCTGGAATCCGCTGTTCGGAATCCGACGGGCGACCGATAGCTAATTGCGTTGGGAGGATTTTCCCCCCAGCCTCGCCCCCGCGGTGAGCCCGCGGTGAGCCCGCGGGGGCTCCGGTGGCCAGCGAAAACTGACGATGCTCCCTGAGATGCGCCTCCCCAAATCTTGAAACACCAGCCAGTCTTGACGCGGCCTGACGGTAATTTGCAGCTTTTTCGACTTGTAATGACCGCGTAAGATGGGGAAACTTTTATGTCTATCTCGGCTCCCTTGGATGCTGTCACGTTTATGAATGCCAATCCTTTCTTGCCGCGACAGCTCTTCCCAGAACTTCATTACGCTCCGCTAGAACTTCTCCCGCGAACCCACCTGGTCGATAGCCTGCGGTACTGGGCGAACCTGAAGCCCAACGCTACGGCCTTCTGGTATACCGATGGCGAAACCGACCAGGATGAAACGCTGTCCTACGCCGAGTTCGATCATGCGGCCAGGGCCGTCGCCGTGGAGATCCTCAAGGTAGCCAAGCCGGGGGACCGCGGGATCCTGATGTATCCTCCCGGCTTGGACTTCATTATCGGCCTCTTCGGCTGCCTGTACGCCGGCTGTACCGCCGTCCCTGCCTTCCCCCCGCGACGAAACCGGAAAGGGGCGCGAATCCAAGGCATTGCTCAGGATTGTAGCGCCCGGTTTGCCTTGACGGTCAGCGCTACCGCCAACCAGATCCAGAAAGACGAGGGGATGCGGGCCGAGATCAGCAACATGGAATTGCTGACTACCGATCAGGTCGACCGGTCCTTGGCCATCCAATTCGATCCGATCCCCATCGATGCCGACGCCCCCGCGGTGCTGCAATACACTTCCGGGTCGACCGGGACCCCCAAAGGGGTCGTCTTGACTCATGCCAACCTGGTGCGGAATTGCGAAATCATCGCCTACCTCTTCGGGCAAAAGACCGAGGATGTCGGCGTCAGCTGGCTGCCGACCTACCACGACATGGGGTTGATCGGAGGGATCCTCAGCCCCATCTTCATCGGCTGCCCTTTAATCTTGATGAGCCCGATGTCCTTCCTGCAGCGACCGGTGCGATGGCTGCGAACGATTTCCAAGTTCCAGGCCACGATTTCCGGGGGTCCCAATTTCGCCTACCAGCTTTGCGTTGACAAAGTCACGCCGGAAGAGATGGAGGGATTGGATCTGAGCCATTGGCGGGTAGCCTTCAATGGCGCCGAGCCGGTTCGGGCCTCGACCCTCAAAGCGTTCACCCAGAAATTTTCGGCGGTCGGCTTCCAGCATCACTCGCATTTGCCCACCTACGGGATGGCGGAAACCACTTTGATTGTCACGGCGGGGCCGGCGACCCGCGAGCCGGTAATCCGTTATTTCGACGGCCGTAACTTGGCCGCACGCAACGTCGCTCCGACCGATTCGACCGATCCCAACGCACGCGCCTTGGTGGGGTGTGGGGTGACTTCTCCCAACGAGCGGGTCGTCATCGTCGACACGGAAACCCATCGCACCCTGCCGGAAGACCAAATCGGGGAAATCTGGATACAAAGCCCCAGCGTCGGCGCTGGTTACTGGGAGAAGCCCGAAGTCTCCGCGCAGATTTTTTCGGCCATGACCGCCGATGGCCAAGGGCCTTTCCTTCGCACCGGAGACCTCGGCTTCTTCGAAAATGGCCAGCTCTACGTGGCCGGTCGGGTGAAGGACTTGATCATCGTCCGCGGCGTGAACCGATATCCTCAAGATATCGAGCAGACGGTCGAAGAATGCCACGAATCGATCCTCTCGTCGGCAGCGGCAGCCTTCGCCGATGAAATCGACGGCCGCGAACGTTTGATCATTGCTGTCGAGGTTCAACGATCGCTCGAAGACAATTGGAGCCCGGTGATCGAGAAGATCCGCCGAGCCGTCACCCAGGAACACGAGCTTCCACCGGACGCCGTGGTCCTGGTCCGCAACAGCTCATTGCCCAAGACTTCCAGCGGCAAGATCCAGCGTCATGCTTGCCTGCAGGGTTTCCGCGACAAGACGCTGCGGGTCGTCGCCAAGTGGGTCAGCTGGGAAGATGATCTTCCCGATGCGACCCCGATGATCGCTGCCGCCACCGTCGAACAGATTTCGGGAGGGGGCAATCGCGCGTCGGGGATGCTGGCCGGTTTTACCAAGAAGGTCCGCGATCCGGATCCTGAGATGGTGGAGATCGTCAAGCGGGCGGTGCGGGGGGTAGCCCAGGAGCGGGCCAAGTTGCTCGACCTCGACACGAACATCGTGGTCGATCTGGGTCTGGACAGCCTGGAACGATTGCAGATCGCCCACGCCCTGGAATCGGCTTTCGGCGGTCGCTTCCCCGAAGATGTCTTGCAGGAAATCGAAACGGTCCGCGAAATCGCTGAGGCGCTCGAGCAGCATTTCGGCAAAGAGCGAATGCTGACCGACTTGGCGCCCCAAGCCGATAGCGACAAACGCGTGGATCGCGAGATCCTTCCCGAGGAATATCTCTTCGATCAGATTCCCGAGTATCGTCGTCTCAAGCAGACCATGGTCCAACTCGAGATGACCGGCGTGCCCAACCCCTACTTTTCGGTCCACGAAGGGTTGACCCGCGATACCACGATCATCGGGGGGAAGAAGTACATCAGCTTTGCCAGTTATAACTACCTGGGGATGAGCGGCGATCCGGCCGTGACAGAGGCGGTGATCGAGGCGGTTCGGAGGTATGGTACCAGCGTTTCTGCCTCCCGACTCGTCAGCGGCGAAAAGGATCTACATCGGCAACTCGAGTCGGCGATCGCACGCTGGGTTGGAACGGAAGACGCCGTGGTGATGGTCGGTGGCCACGCGACCAACGAATCGGTGATTGGGCACATGGTCGGTCCGCCGGACCTGATCCTGCATGATGCCTTGTCGCACAACAGCATCGTCCAAGGAGCGATCCTGTCCGGAGCGCGGCGGCGTCCCTTTGCCCACAACGATTGGGAAGCTTTAGATGAAGCCCTGAGCGAGTTGCGCGGCAAGTACCGCCGGGTCCTGGTGGTGGTCGAAGGTGTCTACAGCATGGACGGAGACTTCCCCAACCTGCCCCAGTTCATCGAAGTCACCAAGCGTCATAAGAGCTGGCTGATGGTCGATGAAGCCCACAGTATCGGAACCATGGGAGCGACAGGCCGCGGGATCGGCGAACATTTCGGGATTGACCCCCGGGATGTCGACATCTGGATGGGCACGCTCAGCAAGTCCTTCGGCTCTTGCGGCGGATATATCGCCGGCTCTCATGCTCTGGTCGAGTACCTCAAGTATACGGCCCCTGGCTTCGTCTTCAGCGTCGGACTTTCACCGCCGAATACGGCCGCCGCCTACGCTGCCTTGCAGGTCCTGGAGAAAGAGCCGCAGCGGGTTACCCGGCTGAAAGAAGCCTCGCGATTGTTCTTGACCGAAGCCAAGCGGCGGGGACTGAATACCGGGCACAGCGGGGAGACAGCCGTCGTCCCGGTAGTCACCGGTAATTCGTTGCACGCCCTGCAGCTATCGCGGCGGATGATCGATGCGGGGGTCAACGTTCAACCGATCCTGTATCCGGCCGTCGAGGAGTCGGCGGCCCGCCTGCGATTCTTCATCAACAGCACCCACTCCAATCAGCAGATCCTGTACGCGGTCGATCAGGCCGCCGAACACCTGCGTAGGATCGCGCCGGAGCACTTCAAGGCCAAGGGCTAACGCCAAGGCAGTAGCCTTACGCTGGGTGGAAGGGGTTCGGCACTTCCCGCGGAATGGCCTTCAGCTTTCCCCAGCCAACTCCTCGGGCGAGAGGGGTGCCCAGCGCTTGTTTGGCAAGCAACGGCTCAAGGATCGCGAAGTACATAGGGATTGGAAGCCGCGTAGGTCTCGGCATACCATTGACGCCAACGCTCGGTATCGAACCCGAACTGCTGACCATCGCTGATGGTCGTTAAGGCAGTCAGGACCCCCTGGTTCTGCACCCGGACTTCGACCGGCTTTTTCTGACCTTGGCTAAAGCCGACATTCCCATCCGAAGTTTGACCGACGTTGTATCCCGGTTGCGGAGGTGGCGCTCGCAGATGCTTGGTAACCAGGCAATCGATCAAACGAGGCAGGCAGCGTTCATCCCCCAACGAAGCCAAGGCCAAACCAGCTCGATCGTAGATCGTCGGATCGTCTTTGTCCGGAGCTCGATTCACCAGCCGGGCTAGGAAGGCCTGCACCGCTGTCTCGCGCCCGAAACTTTGAAGGATTTCGATGCATTCGCCGCGAAGGTTATCGTCGCGGTCGACCAACACCGTTTCCACCAGTACCGAAACGGACTCGGCGCAGGGAATGTTGGCGATGATCTCAACCAAGAACCGCCGAAATTCCGGGTTGGGCTGGCTCCGATCTTTTTTCAGCAACTCATGCAACCGACCAACCGCCAACGGGTCGCGGAGCTCACGAAGGAATTGGCTGGCTTCGGCAGCTTTCGCCGATTTGGTCCGCAAGTCGGCAATCGCTCGCACAATCCTCTTGTTCAGCTCGGCCTTGCGTTGGTTGGCATCTTCGTTGGCTTCGATGACCGCCAGATCCTGGGGGATGTACCATCGCCCAGCATGTGGCACCAACCCGCGCTGCCGCTGGTAGAGCTCTTTGGGGGTCCATCCCTCGGCGGTCCGCACGTAGCCAAGAGCCGCCCACGCCGACTTGTCGTTCGGATCCAGCTCGACAATCCGCTCGCGATGGGCCTCCGCCAGCGTGGGAAGCTTGTTGTTCAGGCACCATTCGACAATTTTGCGTTGAGTCTCCAGATCGTCCTGGACCTTGGCGAGGTTGGCAGCATACGTCGCCATCTCCGGCGGTGTCCTCAGGGTGCCTTTGACATCGTTGCGAGCCAATGTCAGTTTGAGACCATCGTCGGTTTGCAATTGCCATTCGGTCGCCGCCGGATCGTCGGCGTTCAACCACCTCCCCTGCAGTACAGCCCCGTTCTTTAGCAGGATGGTATCCGCGATCGCCTCCGGCAACGCACTCGCCAGCGAGACCGCTCCGATCATCACCCCCCCCCAACTGCGCCCAAGCCAACTGCAACCCAGCCATCGCCGACGGCTGGATTTGGCCAAAGGACAATCACGCTGCAGGCTTCGCTTGGGCATCATCGCTAGCAAGATCCTCGGTTATCCGAACAAGGGAAGGATGGGTTGCCCCATATCGGTGATGGGAACAGGACGATCTCCATCGTAGAGATTCTTCGAGTAATCCACCCCCACCGCAGCGCAGACGGTTGCAAAAAAATCGGGAACGCTCACTGGATCCGACACGATCTTCTTGGATAGCTCGTCAGTCTCACCCCAGGCTCCACGATGCTTTAAGCCCCCACCTGCCAACACGCAGGTGAAGGCCCGTCCTTGGTGGCCGCGCCCACCACCGCTGTCGAACTCGGGTGGTCTACCGAACTCGGTGGTGATCATCAGCAGGGTTTTGTCGAGCAGTCGCTTCTCTTCCAGATCGAGCAGCAGCGTGGAAAAAGCCGAATCCAACTCCTGAATCAGCTGATGCTGCTGCAGGATTCCCGAGTTGTGCACATCCCAGCCCGCCCCATTGAGAAAGTTCAGGTTATGGGAGACCTCGATGAAACGCACACCGCGTTCGACCAGACGACGGCTCAGCAGGCAGCGTTGACCAAATTCGCCTCCGTAACGCGTGCGCAGCTCTCCCGGTTCGCGGTCCAATTCAAAGGCCCGCATGAAACTCCCACCGCTCAACTGCAAACTTTGGGAAATCGCCGCGGTATAATCCTGCTGACGGCCATCGGCTGGCGGCGGTTGCCCTTCGCGAACCGTCGCCAGGAAACGTTCGCGACGTTGCTGGCGATCCCCGGTGATTCCCACTGGTCGAGACAATCCCGCTGGGCCGCGGCTGGTATCGGTAAGGTACAAATAGCCATGCTTGGCGCCCAGGAACCCTGGACCGCGAGTGACGTTCGGATAGCCGATGATCACGTAGGGGGGCATCGCTTCTTCTACCGCCCCGCGTTCATGGGCGACAATCGAGCCGATCGATGGGTAGGTGACCGTACCGCTGATCGGGCGGCCTGTATGCATCCGGTTGGTGGCAGCCGCATGCTCATCGATGACTTCATGATGCACCGAACGGACCGCTGTCACGTGATGCATGCACGTTGCCAACTTCGAAAGGTGCTCACATAGCCTGACACCTGGTACCGAGGTTTCTACCGAGGCGTAGTAGGATCCCGCCGACTTCGCGGCGGGATCGCCTTGGCGTTTGGGATCGAAAGTATCGATTTGCCCCATCCCGCCCCCAAGCCAGATCGAGATCACATGTTCGGCCTGACCACGGACCACGGTGGCTACCTTTTCCTTTGCGAATCCCTCGCGACTCCAGCCTACGGCCGCCGCCGCCCCAATCAAGACCTCACGACGTCCGAGCCTTGTCGAATTTTTTACCGTGTGAACCATTACCTTCTCCCGAAACTCCTCCGCCAATGAACGCCGTCCATCAAACCGACGGCCGCCGCTTCCTCCCGGTCCAGCAACCAGGCCTGGCGGATAACCGCTCGCCATCCGGTTGCTAACCCGATGGGATCCAAAGCATCCCTTTTGCGACGGGCTCCATCTCGATGCTAGCCGTTCCTAAGGGATCCAAACAAAACTGCTGTCGTTGACCAAACTCCAGACAATGTCCTCATAGACTTCACGCCAAGCAGGTTGAAAAAGCGGATCGGGGGCCGGGCCTAACCGAACCCGCCGCTCCTGCTCTATCTGGATACTATTCGCCTCAGGGCGCAGATGATTGAACCAAGTCACCAGCGGCAACTCCGGCTCGATGCTCGGCGAATCCCGGTCGACCTCATGTACCAGCCGCTGTTCAAAATTTTCTCCCAGGGCTTGGCTGAATAGTTGCCGTTCCGCAACCGTGGGACGGCGGGTCAGGATACGCATCACCAACTGCTCGGCAAGCTCCTCCGGCGACCGGGCGTGCCGCGCCATGCGCGATAGCTCGCTCCCCGCGCGGACCCTGGTCAAGGCCATGGTCAGGCTGCTGTTAGCCAAGGCTCCCGGTTGCAACACGTTGGCCTCTGCCTCGCGGGCAGTCACCGCCTTTTGTCGCGAACCGCTCCAACCGAAGGCCTCGAGGACATCGACCACCGTTTGAGCTCGTGGCAAAGCCAGGCTGGGTCGATCCCGTTCATTATTGAGGCTGGCGAACATCCATGCACGGCTGGGTTTCCCTAACGTCTGACGATTGCTCAGCGCCCGACGTCCATCGTGGACAAAGGTTAGTTCCTCCGTATCGATAGGATAGCCGGTAACCAAGTGCAGCGAGTCGACGACCTGCTCGGCAGACATCCGGCGGCGCTCAGGAGCCGCGAAAAAACGTTTCTCGGGAGCAGCGTTGAGATTCCGTTCCGAGGCAACCTGCTGGTACAACCGTGAGGTCATCATCGAGCGCAGGATCGCCTTCCCATCGTAGCCTTCCAGCAACAGTTGCCGCGACAGCCATTCCAGGATTTCCGGGTGGCTTGCCTGCCTGCCTTCCCAATCATGCGTTGGCTCAACCAGCCCTACTCCCATCAACTCCTTCCACCAGCGATTGATCATGACCTGGGCAAAACGCTGGTTCTTGGGTGAGGTAACCAGGGCGGCCAACCGTTCGCGTGAATCCTTGGGATCGAGCAACAGGCCATCCAGCTCGGCATCGTCCTCGAGCCCGGTTTCTTCGGCAAAGGGCCACTGCGGAACCACCGGCTCGTCGACATTCAAGGTCACCTGGATCAGCGATTGCCGAGCCTGCTTCTCGAAGAAGGCTGCCAGTACGCGACTGGTGGCCGGAACCGTCAATGGCTTCCGCCCCATCATGGCGGCTAACGAGTACAAGTCGCGTTGCGTGGTGCGATGATACGGCGAATCATGGCAGCGGGCACACTGCATTTCGACTCCCAAGAAGGCCGATGCCAGGATAATCCCTTTGGCCGCCATCGGCGAATCATTCTCGCCAGCCAGGCCAAACCCGGCGCTCCCGCCTTCATGGGCCCCACCGCGCAGCATCAGCAGTTCGCTCACCAAACGATCCAAAGGCTTGTTGTCCTGCAAAGCCTCGTGCAAAAACCAGCGGAACGGGCCGGTGCTATTCAGCGAGGCATTGAGCAAGGTCGGGTTCTCGGCCAACAAGTCTTGCCAGAACCCCATCCAATGATCCGCCCATCGCGGATCCTCCAGCAAACGATCGATCCATCGCGTACGCACCGCCGCCTGTTGCGATGCTGTCACCGCCTCGGCCACCTCCGCCCGGAACTGCGTGTATTCGTCGAGCGATGGGGGAACGCCAACCGTATCCAAAAAGACCCGTCGTAAAAACTCCTCGTCCCGACAAAGCTCGGCTAATTGCACCTCCTCGGCCCGGACCTGCTCCCCTGGCCAAACGGCTCCCCCTGCAATCCAGGCCTCGAGCAAGGCGATCTGCCCGGGGGCTAAGGCGGGACCGGTCGGGGGCATGCGCACCGCCTCGTCCTCGCTGCGCACCCGCAACATCAGTTCGCTGGCCTCAGGCCGCCCCGGCACGATCCCCGGCGTCCCCGAATCGCCTCCTCGCAACGCCGAGTCGAGGCGATGCAGTTGCAGTCCGCCTTGAGCTTTCTCCCCGTGGCACCGCTGGCAATGCTCCTGCAGGATCGGTTCAATCTTTTCCTGGAAATACCGGCTGGCAGCCGGATCGACCGCTCGACTGTCCACCCACGCCCTTTCGATCTTGGCCTCGACCCAACGATCGATAGGATGTATCGCCCCGGAAGGCGCCTCGGGGATCGCCGGCCCCGGGTGACGCTCGGCCCACTCCCGAGCCAACCGATGCCGCTGGCCCCAGAATTCATCGTGAGCGGCCGCCGCGCTGCGACGCTGCTGCCGATCCAGCAACTGCAACTCGCCCTCTATCTCAGCCAACCACGGACCGAGCACCGCGTCGGTTATAGGAAAAATATTTCCGGAATTTTCTTTCTTGCTTCCCCCTTCGTTGTCCACCGCCGAAGGCCCTGGCTGGTCGGCGCTCAGCAACCAAAAGGGTAAATCGCCGGGGCGTTGCCAACCCACGCAAAGCTCGCCCGATTCGGTGCGCAGATTCTTCCCACCCAGGACCAACTCCCATACCACCCGGTGCCGTCCGGTTCCCTGCGCGCCGTTCTCGGCGGGTGCCAACGACCCAAAAACTTCTTGCTGGCGATAGCCGGCGCGACGGGCACCGGGAAAGGGAGGTTCGGCGTGAGGGGTCATCTCCTCTTCGCCATTGGGTGGTTGCTTGCCATGCGCCTCCGTTCGCGCCACCAAGAGTCCATCGACCCAGAGCCGCCCCAAGCCGCGGGCTCGCACCAGAAAACGCAAATCCCCCTCCGGCAACATCACATCGGCAGCCCCACGCAGCAACACCGGAGCTTTCCAGGCATCCCGGATCCCCCATGCATCATAGCGCAACGGGATGCGCGGTAGTAGGAAGGCATCGGTCGTCCACCGCAGGCTTTCAACCGGCCAGGATTCGTCGGCTTGCAACCACCGCTCATGCGTCGGCAGCCCTTCGGACAAAGTCCACAGGACGCGCCCCGCCGGCAAGTCGCCCAAGTCGGGCATGGTCTCCGGTCGTTTGGCGATGGCGGCGGCGGCCTCGTCACGATGAAACCGCGAGGCCAAGGTTTTGTCATCCAGCACCTTCCGATGAATCGCTACCGCATCCAACCAACCACCGAAACTGCTCCCCGCCGCTCCCCCTTGCGACGAACCGATCCAGACCGCATCGTCGTCGACCACCGGCGCCGCCACGGTAGCCCCCCCCATGTCCCACTTCCCCGAGACGACCTGGCCATCCAACCAGCCACGGATCGAAGTCGGCTCGCCGAACCGATAGGCCACGGCGAGATGATGCCACCCCGACCGGGCCTCGAAACCCCGCTCCGCCGTCCAGCGATGCCAGTGGTCCTGACCGGTAATGGCGGAGTCGGTCTGGAGCGTAGCAAATAAAAAACCAAGGTACGCGCGCCCGTCGCGCACGGTCAACCGCATGGCCCAGTTCTGATTGTCGCGGGGGAATCCGGTGGCATGGGTCCGCCCCTTCCCGACAATATACATCGGGACCCCCTCCTGAAATTTGTCGAGCTTTACCCAAGCTTCCAGCGTCAATGCATCGCCCAAGCCGAAATCGAAGCGGCTGTCCGGACCAGCATCAGGCACCACAAGGTAACCGCCGTTGCCATCGAAACGCACCGCCGTATTGTCGTCGTCGAAATCGGGAAAAGCCGGCGGTCGCGGCCCGGCCTGATCGCGTTCGACCGTTCCCTGCGCGATAAAACCGGGAACGGAGGAGGCTTCCTCCGGGGAGAAATCCCATCGAGTTCCACCGCTGGGCTCGTCGGTCCACCCCAGCCCAGCGAGATAACCACCCAACATCCACGCCAACAACCAGCAGTGCCGATTCCCCTCGGCAGTAGCTCTGGCCACAAAACCCAACACTACCTCAAGCATCGATCGCACTCGCAAAGCTTATTGCCACCATCGCAGGATATCCCAGGATCGCCGCCGCGACCATCATCCACCGGATCTCCCTGATGATACCAAAGGAACGGGGGAGCGTCACCTTTTTCCCCCTTCCCGACTCGCTTGCGCCGAAGGCTCCCCCTCCGTCCTATGCTCGCGGTCGCTCGCTGCACCTCATGGCCATCGACGATGCCAGGGTAGCCGACGTCCGAGAGGCTCGCGGATCAACTCGATCCCCTTGGCAAACAGGGCCGCGTTGCTCTTCGCCGCTCGAGACGCACGCCGTCAGCTTGTCTCAGGGACGGCCTGTCACGCCGTGCTTGATTACCACCAGGGAACGATCACCGACACCGCTGGCCAGGGGAGCGACGCTCGGCAACAAACGGGCCAGATGAGCGGCGACGTCGGATGCCGACTGAGTTACCATTCGCCGCACGCTTTGTAGAATCTCATTCTGATTCAAGGCTTTGCATTGCGATTTGCGGCTACGACGAGAAGCCGGGTCGGTGAGCGTCATTTCCTGAATGACATTGTCGCTGAAGGCCAGCAGCACTTCGCCGGGTTGCAGCACGAAACGTTGGCTGGCATACGCGGTGTCCGGACGAAGGGCCATGCGAGAAGTCGGGCTTCCCAGGGGACGAAAGCCTCGATCACCGACGATAAAGGCTTGCACCTCGCCGGCCAGGCATACCGAGCCATAGCCGGTGCCGGGGTTGAGTTGGAAGATCGCAGCCGAGGCGGTCCAGTCTGCATCATCCGCTCCCCACAACACATCGCTAGCATTTTTCATGATCTGCGATGGACTCTGGCCGCTCGGCCACAGCGTACGGATGGTCGACTGCACCGCGGTTGCTACCAAGGCCCCCTGAGGACCACGGCTGGCAGCACTCCCGACCGCGACGACCATCATCTCCTGCGGGTTCATGTCCCAGTCGTGAAAGCCTCCCCCCAAGGCTTCATCCTGAAAGGTCCAGCCGCTGATTTCGTAATCCGAATGCAAAGCTTGCGGCGAGGGAAATCGGGCGGCCTGGGCGTTGCCGGCAGCATTCAGTTTCTGCCGCAACTGCTTGGCCACCTTGGCTTCATTCCCGAGCAGTGAATGCTCCAATTCGCTCATGATCCGGCCCGACGCCAGGTTGGCGATCTCGATCTCAATGGTGGTGTGTTTGCGCGGCTGATCCGACCAAAACCACACTGTTCCGTGAGGCATGCTGGTCGACCCGATGGGAACGACCAAGGCGGAGGCAAAGTCTTCAGGGCTCGGCCATTCGGGCATCGCCTCGCAATCTTCCAGGAGGACGGCATTGCCGAGCAAGGCTTCGAGATCGGCCAGGGAACCGCGAAGCGGACGAGCGGAAGCGGCCAACCTGGTCGTCGGTAATCCCCAACAAGCCCGCAGCTTGAGCGATGAGGTCGCTTCATCGAGAAGGTAGATGGCGGCGGCGGAGGCCCCGATCGATTTCCCGCTGCTAGCGATAATCCCCTCCAGCCGATCGGCCAGCTCTTGCTGCTCGTTGGGACCGCGCGAAACACTCACGTTGGTCGCTAGCTCAGCTTCCTGACGCCGCAGGGCTTCCTCCACCGTTTCCAGGCGATAGACCAATTTCTCGATAGCGGACAGCAAATGGTCGGCATGCTCCAGGGTGACGGTAGGAAAATGCGCCAGATCGTTGGCTGAAAGGATCCCATCCATTGGAGCTGCATCGACCAGCTTCCAACGCGGTGGATGGGTGGCCTCGACCTTCCTCGGCCGCATACGGCTAGTACCATCCCCGTCGAGTTTCGAACCGCTCTGCCCTGGCGTCGACTTCCCACCGCCGTCGTTGCTCGCCGGATGCCGCAGGGCTGGCGGCGACTCCTGGTCCCGGCCTTCCGTTTGCCAGTGACGGTTGGCAGTCGAGCGGATGCCCCAACCGGTCGCCTGGGCAAAAGCCTGAAGCACGGCTGCCACTTCGTCCATCGCCTGGAATTTGGCATGGACCGAAGCCTGGTTTAACGTCGTATCTTCGATGTGCAGTCGAAGATGGGATGGATTGCGTCGATTCACGGTGGACATTTTCTGGTTGGAGCGGAAAGGGAGCGACGTCCCAGCCGGGGATCCATCGCTACGCCCGTTTTCTATCGGAACGCGGTTGCCTCTTCGGAATAAGAAAACTTTAACGCCGGATCGAAGATTGCTGGCAATCACTCTTGCAATCGCTAGAACTCTACCCAACCCATGCAGCCGGTTCCGTGAGTCCTCTTCCCCCAATTCGATCAATACCCCTGAAACGCATAACTGGAACAAGCGTCAAGGGCACGTTAATTGGAAAGCATTCGGCAACCTTCATCGTTGACCTGGACCACGTCGATAAACCCGGTGCTGAGGCAAGGCCCCTCGAGATCGCGTCTGTGAGAACGAACTCGAACGCGCATTCGCAGTTGGGATATCAAGGTCCGAGCCAAGGCATTACTTTCTTCAACATCAAGAAATACCCACGGGCTGCACTGGATGCGGCCTTCAGTGAAAAAAGGAGTCGCTCATGCTGGTGCTGTCGCGACATCGAGACGAAAGCATCATGATCGGGGACGACGTCGTCGTCACGATTGTGGACATCCGCGGTGACAAAGTGAGGCTTGGTATCCAAGCCCCGCACGATATCCCTGTTCACCGGCAGGAGGTATATGAGGCCATCAAGCGTGAGAATCGCAAGGCCAACCATATCCAGCCGTCGGAACTGCACGGGCTTGGGAACGATCCTGCTTAGCAGGCTTGGTCCTGACCGCCCTAGCCGTTCCGCTTGCGGATGATGGACCCGTTACGTTACGAGTTGTTGCCTCGGCAATGACCCGAAACGCAACGGGCCCATTTTTTCCTCTCCCCGGACCAGCATGACCTATGCTTGTCTTACGGCTTTGGCAACCTACCGCCTGTGCCCGCAGGTTGTCGGTGTCCAGCCACCCCGGAGCCGCAGGCTCATCTGCCGAAACCGCTGGCGGCAGGCAGTACGGCCTGAATCCCCAGGTAAAGGCTGAGGGTCAGGAAATGGGTTCCGATTGTAGCGCGGCTGACGGCTGCACCACCTGAAGGGTGGGAGCTCCCAAAACTTTCTTCGAAAATCCCATCACTGTTGTTTGATATCTATTCAGATTCCGATGCTATGGTTACGAGTCCCCAACAGAGCGATGGTCTGATCATCCGTCGAGATTCTGTGGACTATGGAAAAGAACGCGGCGAGCTGTGGCGGCTCGAGGCGTTCTCAACAAATTGGTTCCGTTTCGAATTTCGCGCGTCGTCATCAACCCTCGGGTTCGTGAGATGCTCGATTTCTGATGTGGAAAAGCGAGGTTGTCGGATACCTTCCGCCGCCGACGCTCCTCCCGGTCGGTCCTTGAACACCGCCTCAGAAATGAGATCGATGACGTCAGCTCTCAATCTGTTTTACTGGAAAGCACTAGCGTAACATGTCAAGAATCAACACCAACGTCAGTTCTTTAACCGCACAAACCCGGTTGAACCGTACGAACAACGATCTCCAAACGGCGCTCACTCGGTTGAGTACCGGTCTTCGCATCAACTCCGGGAAAGATGACCCGGCAGGTTTGATCGCCAGCGAATCGCTGCGTAAAGATATCACTAGCATCAACAAAGCTATCGGGAACTCACAACGAGCCAACCAGATCATCGGCACCGCCGACTCGGCCTTGGGACAGGTCAGTTCGCTGTTGAACGATATCCGTGGGCTGGTTACGGAGGCTGCGAACACGGGTGGTTTGAGCGAAAGCGAAATCGCGGCGAACCAGCTGCAGGTCGACAGCTCGCTGGAAGCCATCAACCGCATTTCCCAGACCACCAGCTTCCAAGGTCGCAAACTGCTCGATGGCAGCTTGGATTTCCAAACGACTGCGGGAACAAACTTCTCGCGATTCCGCGAACTCCAGATCGACCAGGCCAACCTGGGTGCGACCGGTTCAGTTTCGGTGGAAGTGGAAATCCAGACCGCGGCCACCAAGGCCCAGGTCAACGTGGCAAATATTCCTTCGGCTACCGCGGCCGCGGCCCCGACCGGAAGCCTCACCTTTTCCTTCGCTGGTACCGCCTCTTCCGGCACCCTGACCTTGGCTAGCGGTGACGAAATTGCGATCACCGCCGCCAGCGTCGGCACTTCCTTCAACGGGCTGGCGATCAACATCACCGACGCCAACACCGGCAACACCGCGACTTACAACTCCGGCACGAACTCGATCGATATCACCATCGATATCGCCGGCGGCGACACGACGGCTGACCTGAACACTCTGATCAATGGTTTGGCCCAGTTCAACTCCACCACCTCCGACTCGGCAGCCCTGCAAGCTGGGGATACCTCCGGCTACAACAACGTCACCTCGGGTGGCGCCGCCGCGGGCAACGACGTCATCACCATCACCTCGGATAACACCGGGACCGCCGCCAACGGCGTGACGGTGTCGATCGTCGAAGCGGCCAGCGTTGGCTCGACCCCGACCGCAGCCTTCGCCGGCAGCAACATTCAGGTCACCGTCGACAACGCTGCCTCGACGTCGATTGCCGATATCGCATCCGCCATCAATAACTTGGCGGGCTACTCGGCTTCGGTTACCACCAGCAGTGGTAGTGGCAGCTACGTCGGAGCTAGCGCAACGCCTCCGACCGCTGCGACTCTGGCCGGCGGACAAACTGCTTCAGGCGGTTTGGGCAACGATTTGGTGCTTGAACTTTCCGGAAGCAAAGGCTCGGAAGTCCTGAGTTTCGGGGCTGGTACCTCGATCTCGGAATTGGTTACCGGGATCAACCTCCTCTCGGACTCCACCGGGGTGACGGCCAATGCCAACGGCACCACCTTGGAATTGCTCTCGTCCGAGTATGGATCCAATTCCTTCGTTAACCTGCGGGTGATCAGCGAAGGTAGCGGTTCCAGCCCTTCCGGTACCTTCACCTCGGCCATCGGCCAGTTGACCCGCGATACCGGTAGCGACGTGGTCGCTTCGGTGAACGGTGTCAGCGCCTTGGGTTCGGGCAACCAGGTGAAACTGAATACCTCGACCTTGGACTTCTCGGCGACGGTCGATGCCGGCTTCACCGGCTCGGCTAACTTCACCATCAGCGGCGGCGGTGCCTTGTTCCAGCTAGGTCCCGACGTGGTCAGCAACCAGCAAGCCAGGTTGGGCATCTCCTCGGTGAGCACCGCGACCCTGGGAGGCGTCAGTGGCCGACTGTATGAACTCGGCAGCGGCGAAGCCAAGAGCTTGAAGGACAACCCCAACCAGGCTGCCCAGGTCATCGATGAAGTGATCGAAAAGGTTGCCAGCCTTCGCGGTCGACTGGGTGCGTTCCAACGCACGACGCTGGAAAGCAACATGGTCTCCTTGAACGACACGCTGACCAACCTCAGCGATGCCCAGAGCTCGATCCGCGATGCGGACTTCGCCAAGGAAACCGCCAACCTGACCCGCGCTCAAGTGCTGGTACAATCCGGTACGAGCGTGCTGGGAATCGCCAACCAAAGTGCCCAGAGCGTGTTGTCGCTGCTGCGATAAGCAGCTGCGAACTAAGACGAATCCGGGTGGAGGTTGATCCATGCCTGCGTCGAGTTGCCCGCTTCCGAGGCAACTCGACCTTCCCCTCATCAGCCAAAGCTCCTATCTCTCTCTAAGCCATTAGCCACGGAGAGCAGGGAGAGGTAGGTAGCGATTGAGACGAGCGAAACCAAACTAGTCGAAACGATCAGCGTGCGTCGAGGCCATCCTCGACGCACGTTTTTTTACAGGTACAGTTCTGACGCACACGTCGATCCTGGCTAGCGATCAGCGAATGGCGTTGCCTGGCCATCGGCTTCAAGCGTCGAGCGCCAGCATCCGCTGCAGCTCGCCAGCCAAGTCGATCCCCTCGACCTGTGAACGGTAGGTGGGGCAGACGAAAATCCTCACCCGCTTGACCAGATCATCGAATTGCCGGTCCGCCAAGGCTTCGGCCACTGGCGACAACTCGCTCAAGCGGAAAAAGCTTCCGTCTTTCTGGCGCAGGCGGATGTTGAGTTGCACCTCGAGTTTGACCGGCGGAGCATCGATCAGCAATGCGTAGGGGGGCAGGTCCATCCCCAGCCGCCTCCCCACCCGCTCATTCAACTCGGCCGACAACCGAGCCAATTCTGGAAAGGGTCGCCGCGCCAAGGCCGCATGCAGTTCCGGATGATCCAACCGGTGATACTCCGCCAGGCGTTTATGCAAAACCCGCCGGCTACCAAACAACCCTTCCAGCAAATCCGCCGCGGGCCTGCCTGCGGCCAGCTCCCGTAAAAGCTCGATAAACTCGGCTTCACGGCAACCGCGCCAGCGCTCCAACCCCTCTTCACGCAAGGCCCACACCGCCTGCTGCAACATACAGGTCGCGCTCCGCACCGCATGATGCCAGTAGACTTCGCTAAACATGATGTAGCGGGCAAAAACCATCATCTCCGCCGCCGTCCGCCCCTTGTCGGTGATCGCCAGCGAACAGCCGTCCGACCCCAGGCATAGCTGTGAAATCAGGCGATGCCGGTCGAAGTTGCGTCCGTAGGGAACCCCGGCATGCAAGGAATCGCGATCGAGATAATCCAGCTTGTCGATATCGATCGGACCGCTCAGGATCGACGCCAGCAACGGATAACGCGGCGATGACGGCTGCTGCGGCGCCAAGACCTCGGCGACCTCGACCGCTGACATTTGCCAATCGCGCTCGAGCAGTTCCTGGAGTTCCGCATCCTTCAAGAGTTGCCGGGCGAACACTTCATGAGCCATGCATCCTGGCAGCTTGATGTCCTCGATCGCATGGCAAAACGGCCAATGCCCGATATCGTGCAGCAGGCTAGCCACGATCAGCAATTCGGCTTGCCGCGGACTGCAGGCCCGTCGAAAATCGTCAAGACTCCCCAGACGTTGCAGGAACAACAAGGCGTTGCGATAAACGCCGATCGAATGCTCAAACCGCGAATGGGTCGCCCCGGGATAAACCAGCGAGACCAACCCCAACTGCGAGACATGGCAAAGCCGACGCATCACGGAGGTATCCAACAAACGCAAGACGCGAGGGGTCACCGGCACATCGATCTCCGGCGGTATCCTCACCAGCTGACGAGGATCGCGGATTGCTTGCAACTCCGGCAGCTCGCTGATGCTATCCCCCATTCACTCCAAACCCTTCATGCGTTGCCGGTAGCTTGCCTCATCCAGTTGCTCGGCCAGGAAGCGGTAAGACAGGATGTACCGCTGCAAACGCCGACTGTCTTCCAGCTCGTAGCCCTCGCGGTAGGCCACCCGATCGATGCCATAGTTATCGCGCAGGTCTGCGAGTTTGCACGCGCGGGCAATCGGGTTCCTGGAGAGCTCGACAATGTAGTCGCCGTAACTCCAATCCGCTGGATGGGTCAGGGCGGACACGGCAGCGATCACCTCCGGCGGAAAACCTCGCTGTTCCAGTTCGACCAGCGTGGTCGCGGTATCCTCCACCAGGTCATGCAGGACAGCTACCATCCGCTCGGCCGGGGATGAAACAGCCAACATCACCCGAAACAAATGCAGAACGTAGGGCTCCCCCCCCTTGTCGCGCATGCCGCGGAACCGCTCCACCACCAGCGCGATCGCCTCCTCCAAGTCCCCTCCACCGGCCATCCTCGAATCCTCCGCTCTACTTCCTCGCGACCAGGCTTCCCTCGCAGGGATGGAGGCATGACCAGACTGCAAGTTTTACCGCCCGACGCAACCGTCCAGCACACTAGCGGTCAGCCTCACCACAAATGCCAAGCGCCCGTGGTCAGGACGTACAATCCCAACAACAAATTGCTGACGCCATGCGCTACGATACAGGACCACAGGTCGCGTTTCCAGTAGAGCAAGCCGTTGATCAAAACCGCGTAGACGGCGGCGGCCAACCATTCGGGATGGGCCAAGGTGAAGAGGGCGCTGACGTAAAAAAAGGAAGAGGTGGTGAAAGTCCCCAGCGGAACCTGCAACCAATCCTCGGCAATCAACCAACGCGAGAGAAAGCCTCGCCAAAACAACTCCTCGGCGATCGGAACCAAGATAGCCAAGCCGATCAAACGGAAGGCGATAAAGCCGTAGACCATCCACGGTTGCGAGAGATGCTCCCAAGGATTATAAGCCTCGCGCGGGCCAGGCCGCAGGAAACGAGGCAGCCAGGCGGTGACGTAAGCTTCCAGCTTTAATTCGGAGAGCAACACCCATAGGACAATACCGACGACCCCGACCACGACCCCGAGCAGGATGCGAGGGTGCGGCCGGATGGCCCCGGAAGCTCGCCAAGACCAAAGCGTAACCATCGCAACCATCGCTACCAGCAGCGAATACGCCAACGGATAATAACTGTCGAAGTTCCCGGCAACCGTCGCTCCCACGAGGTAGACGATGAACGGTGCAATGTAATACTTGACCATGAGCTACCGGGCGGGAGGGATGACGATGCGAAACCAACGATGCTTGGATGGCTCGGGCCCATCCCCTTCAAAAGACAAGCCTTGCCGGATGAAAACCGCTCGGAGACGTTCCCACTCGGCGGCGGGCACAACCACTTCCACGGCAACCGCTGAATCCAGCGGAAGCTCTTCGTTCGCTGGGGGAGCGTACTCCGCCGGCGTTCCAGCCTGGGAGGCTGCCGCCGAGCCGGCCCCATCAACCACCACCGCTTGCCGTGCCTGGGCAGCCAGGGCTGGCTTCGAGATCTCCGCGGACTCGGCTATCGGGGAGGCGGCCGCTAAGCCTTCGGTCGCGGCGAATTCGCTCTGCGCGGCCGCAGGCGGAGCGGCCGCAGGCGGGCTCCCCGCCGCGGTTTCCCGATCGAGCGTCAGCCTCGGCTCCCACATCCAAACGATGGCTCCGGCTCGCGCCGCGGAACGGACCCGAAAATGCTGCTGCAACCACCGCCGATCGACCGGGTCCATCGGCGTTGTCCCCTGGGCAGGAGGGGGTGACGACCATCGCCCGGCGATCGGGAACGCCGTCTCCCACCCAGCCATTCCTTCGCCGACCAACGCCGAATCCGACGCCGCCATGCCGCCTCCCGCCCGCGGTCCGTTCCCCTGCATGCGATCCTGGCGTTCGCCGTCGACCAAGTTGCTATCGGCCGGAGCCGACGAGGGGGCTGCAGCTAGATTCGTCCTTAGCTTCGAGGGGCTCCCGCCCATCGCCTCGGGGGCCGTAGGTGAGGAAGAGGCCTCCCGGACCAAACCAGGATTGGCCGGTGCTGCCTCCACTGCCGCTTCCGCCGATACTTCCGCGACGGACGGCTCCGGAACCGCTGGCCGAGCCGTGGCCGCTGGCCGCGACGCCACGATCGAGCCGCGGCGCTGCGATACCCGCCACCCCCAAACGGCCAGCAGCAAAAGCAGGGAGGCGGCCAGCGTCAGCCCGACCCGCCACCGTGCAGGCGAGGCCTGCTCCACCGCTCGCTCCCCCCGCCGCTCCGCCCGCGGGCTGACCACCCGCTCCTCGTCATCGCCGGCGGGATTCAGCCAAAGCTGGGAGGCGACGCCCCCGGGCAACCTGGGAAGCGGCAACTCGGCCAGGGCTAGCTGGACCCCGCGCAACTCGTCCAGCAGTTGTCGCCATCGCGGATCCTCGGCCAGCTTGGCCTCGATCCACTGACGCTCCTCGGGACTCACCTCATCGTCGAGATAAGCGGACAGCAACGATTCATCGTTTTCACTCGGGGTCATCGGTCCTCTCCTGTCGCCACCGACCAGGAAGGATGCCTCCCACCCGCCTCATCGCCGGCGGAGCCGGCCAGGAGGTCCTTCAATTCGAGCCGAGCGCGATGCAAACGACTGCGCACCGTCCCGACGGGGACCTGGAGGATCTCAGCGATTTCCGCATAGTCCAGCCCTTGCAAATCACGCAAAGTGATCACCTCCCGACGCTCTTGATCCATCATCGCCAGCGCTCGGTAGAGACGCTGATGATTCTCATTGCGTTCAGCGACTTCCCCTGGGTCGGGATCCGGCGAACGCATGACGCTCGAGGACACGAGGTCGAGGCCATCGCCGACATCCGCTAGCCGCTGCTGCCGCTCGCGCCACCCTCGTCGCCGGTTGTCGATCGCCACATGACGGGCAATCCGATGGAGCCAGGTAAAGAACGAGCTCCGCCCTTGAAAGGTGTCCAATTTGAGGAAAGCTTTGGCAAAGGCCTCCTGGGTAACGTCCTCGGCGTCTTGTCGGTTTCCCAGCATGATGCACATGGCGCCAAACAATCGATCCTGATAGGCCGTAACCAGCTTGGCAAAAAACGCCGTGTTGCCTGCCTGTACCGCGGCGATCACGGCTTGCTCCTCGCTGGAAGTGATCGCCTCAGGTATCGACGGAGCCATGACGGCACGGGTTCCCATTGCGATCGAATAAATCCACCAAATGCACCAAGCGATCCCGCACCGCGGCCAGAGCCGGTTGGGGCGGCATCCGCCAGGACCAATTGCCGTGGGCTGCGGATGGACGGTTCATTCGAGCTTCCGCGCCCAAACCAAGCAAGTCCTGCATCGGAAAAATCGCCCAGGCCGAGACCGAACCCATCGCCAGGCGGATCAAATCCCAAACGACGTCCCGAGGTTCGTACCCGAGGTAATCGGCGAGGAACCGCCGCTGCGCCTCGGAACGCGTTCGGTACCATCCCAACGTCGTATCGTTATCGTGTGTCCCGGTGTAAACGACGCTGTGCGGGACATAATTGTGCGGCAGGAAATGATTGTCCGGACCATGCCCGGCATCGAAAGCAAACTGCAAGACACGCATCCCAGGCAATTGATTTTGATCGCGCAAGTATTCGACCTCGGGGGTGATTAACCCTAGGTCTTCGGCCAGGATGGGCACATCCCCCAGCTGGACACGGACCTCACGGAACAAATCCATCCCCGGCGCCTTGACCCACTCGCCATGAACGGCCGTCGGTTCGGCCACCGGAATCGACCAACCCGCCTCAAAACCGCGAAAATGATCGACGCGGATCACATCGACCAGGCTCTGCGTCCCACGAAAACGTTGGATCCACCAGCCAAAATTATCCTCCTGCATCTGCTTCCAATCATAGACGGGGTTTCCCCATCGCTGCCCCGTCTCGCTGAAATAATCGGGGGGGACCCCGGCGACCAGGATCGGCCTTCCATCCCGGTCGAGCCGGAAACCGGCCGGTTGCGACCAGACGTCGGCGCTATCCAAGGCAACGTAAATCGGCAGGTCGCCGATGATTCGAATCCCCCGGTCGTTGGCGTACCGCCGGAGACTCGTCCACTGCTCAAAAAAGAAGAACTGCCAGGTCTTGTAGATCTCCATGTCCGACTGGCAGCGATCGCGCCAGGCCACCATCGCCTGCGGCTCACGACGGGCGATATCCCGATCCCAATACTCGCACCAAACCGAATTGGCCACCCCTTCTCGCTGCGCCCGCTCATCAAAGCGGGCTTTGATCGACATATACAAGGCGTAGTCGTCCAGCCAGTAAGCCTGAGCCTCGCAAAAGCGATGGTAGGCTTGCAACCGCTGACGATCCGAGCGGGCGCGAAAGGCGATCGCCGCTTTGCGAAGCAACGGGATCTTCCACTCGATCACCGCCCCAAAGTCGACCTGCTCCGCCGGGAAATCGCTGCGATGCTGGTGGACCTCGACCTGCGAAATCAACCCATCCTGCATCAGCCGCTCCAGGCTGATCAGCAAAGGATTCCCGGCAAAACTGGAAAAGGCGGCGTACGGTGAGTCACCGTAACCTGTCGGGCCAAGCGGCAGGACTTGCCAGAGCTTTTGCTTGGCTGAAACAAGAAAATCGACGAAGGCAACGGCTTCCGAGCCGAGCTCCCCAATCCCATAAGGACCGGGGAGCGAGGTGGGATGCAACAGGACTCCAGAAGCTCTTTCCTTGAGCATCGTAGTTCACGCTCACTTTCAACGCTTCTTGGGAAAGAGCGGACCGCCGTAACGGGCCCCATCCCCCAATTCCTCTTCGATCCGCAACAGCTGGTTGTACTTGGCCATCCGATCCGAGCGCGAAGCCGAGCCGGTCTTAATCTGCCCGGTCGACAAAGCAACCGCCAGGTCGGCGATCGTGCTGTCCTCGGTTTCGCCGCTGCGATGGCTGGAAATACTGCTGTAACCATGACGATGGGCCAGCTGAATGGCCTCGATCGTCTCGGACAGCGTGCCGATCTGGTTGACCTTGATCAAGATACTATTGGCGATCCCGGCATCGATCCCCCGCTGCAAGCGCTCGGTATTGGTGACGAACAGGTCATCGCCGACCAACTGCACCTTCTGGCCGACACGGTCGGTCAACTTTTTCCAAGTATCCCAATCATCTTCCGAACATCCATCTTCGATGGAACAGATCGGATACTTGTCGACCCAAGCGGCGAGGAAGTCGACCATCTGATCGCCATTCAATTTCTTCCCATCGATAGCATAGGTCTTGGTCTTCTCGTCATAAAACTCGGTGGCCGCTACATCCAAGG
>JBILTQ010000435.1:0-4404 GCA_044371435.1 Pirellulaceae bacterium
AGGCCTCTTCGTGGCTCGCGGTGTTGTCTTCACCCAAGGAATTGACGATGTACTGAACACGCGGCGTTTCCATCACCTCGACCGCCTTGACCCCCGCGGTACAAATGGTCTCGGCTAATTCCTTGGAGATCTTCTGACCCGCATCCAAAATGATCTCACCAGCCCGATCGGAAGTCGATGGATAGACGATGTCGTCGACGGCGATCTTCCCTTCAATCTTCACCGCGCTGCGACCATCGCTGATTTTCTCCGTCCTGGTTTCATAAAACGCCCGCAGCAACTCGGCGTCGGTGCTGTACTTGGGACTCATCGCCCGCAGCAGGGTCATCACCGAGAACTTACCGCTTTGGTCGATCCTGACGGAAAGGCTATCTTTCTTGGTGACGTTGACTTCGATCCAGCTTCCCCGCTCAGGAATCACCCGGGCACTCGGCACCTTGCGGTTGGAAGTCCCTTCCTCCTCCTCGACGAAATCGACGCCGGGCGACCGGTGCAACTGGCTGACCACGACCCGCTCGGCTCCATTGATGATGAACTCGCCACCTCCTAACATCACCGGAATATCGCCCAGATAAACCTCTTCCTCCAGCGGTTGATCACGATTGAGCCTCAACCACACCTTCAGCGGCTTGCCAAAGGTCAACCGCAACTGCCGACACTCCTCCGGCGTATAGCGAGGCTTGCCCAATTCGTAACGCAAATACTCCAAGCTGACCGACTTGTCATAGCTTTCAATCGGGAAAATCTCTTGAAACACCGATTCCAAGCCTTGGCTCTTCTTCCGCTTGTCATGCGGAATGTCCTCCTGAAGGAAAGCCTCATACGATGCTGTCTGCAGGACCGTCAAATTGGGAATCGAAAAAATGTGCCTTCCCGACCCGAACTGACGCACCGAAGTGGGTTGAAGACGACGTTTCGACGATGTTGCCATAAAGCTAAACGACTCCGCGAATCAAACGATGAACTACGGAACAAATCAACGACACGATGGAGGCGACAGAAACCAATCGCAACCAGAAATCACCCGGGGTCCACGACACCCCAAGACGATCCCCGATGTGCGATTCAACGAATCTAGAGCCAGCGAATGACGATCGGTCAGCGCGCACAGATAGCGTCCCACGCAACACGCGCCTCGAAAATACGAAAGAACACCCAAGCCACGAACCACGCCGATAGTGTAACCGAGTCTGCCAAGCCGCGTAAACGGGGCTTAGCAGATAAAATACCCAATTTCCCGGTTGCGTCCCCATCCGTAGCTAGCAAACCGCTCGCTCCAGTGAAAACCCACCGGAACTCAAGCCATCCACCGCCGTCCAGACCTACCTCTCCCAATCGGGGGAGGCAAGCGTCATCCACGCCAACCCACCTCCACGGAAAGGGATCCATCAACCCTGTATCCGAAGAGCCCGGATACAGGGCAAACGGGAGGTCCCAACCGTCCTGAGAGCCGCGATCGATGGCGGAGGCTGGTTACTTCAATTCTACGGTGGCGCCGACTTCGGTGAGCTGAGCCTTGATCTTTTCGGCTTCTTCCTTGGCCACCGCTTCCTTGATCTTCGCCGGGACACCTTCGACCATCTTCTTCGCGTCCATCAGCGATGCACCGGTGATATTTTTAACCACCTTGACCACATCTAGCTTCTTATCACCGAAGGAGGTGAGGACGACATCGAATTCGGTCTTCTCCGGAGCGGCAGCAGCGCCTCCGGCAGCTCCACCGGCCGGAGCTGCCATCATGACGGCCCCACCCGCAGCAGCTTCAATCCCGTGAACATCCTTCAAATAATCGCTCAATTCCTTGGCCTGCTTGAGCGTGAGGGTGACGATCTTGTCGCCAAGGCTCTTGATATCGTCCGCAAAAGCGGTGGCTGAATCCGACATAATTACTCAATACCTTCAAAAAGAAACCAACTTCTCCAAAGAGATGCCTGGAACCTCGCGGGCTACCGTCCCTGACGAACCACTCGTCAGAGAATTCCAGGCACCTCTCCAAATGCCATACACAACGCTTTTTCTGGACAAACGACAACTCTTCGGAGCAATCGTTCACCCAACGCAACCCAGCTGACGCCCGGTCACGAACCTTCTTGATTCTCCACGATCTTCTTGACCTGCCCAGCCAACTTGCGGCCCGCCCCAAGCAACTGGCTGGAAAGGTTGGCTCCCGGTGCCAGGATCTGACCGACCAGCAACGAAATTTGCTCCCGTCGATTCGGCCATTTGCTGATGGCCTTCACCTGCTCGCCAGTCAAACCCTCGCCATCCATCACGCCACCTTTGATCTCGAAGCCTTTGAAGGCTCCAGACGAATCGATAGCAGTAATTTCCTTAGCTAACGAGACAAAATCCTCGCAGCCATAAGCGATAGCGACACTGCCGGTGACGTCATCGAAAGCCGGCCGCAACGAAGTGCCCTCGGTAGCCTTAGCCGCCAAAGTCCGCTTCACCACCAGCACCGAGACACCCTTGTCGCGAAACGCCTTCCGTAGATCGCAATTTCCGTTCCCGGTCAAACCGACAACATTCACCAACACCGCATCTTTCACCCCGTCTAAACGACCTTGGATGTCGCGGGTGACCAGTCTCTTGACAACTTTGCTCATCTCATTTCCTCCGCTGCTAACTGGCCACACGCACACTCGGCGACATGGTCGCACAGATGGCGATCGACTTGATATACGTCCCCTTCACCGAATTGGGCTTGAGCGTCTGGACGTAGCTGATGAAAGCACCGATGTTCTCAGCGAGTCGCTGAACATCAAAGCTCATCTTGCCCACGACCGCGTGCAAGTTCCCCCCCTTGTCGTTGCGGAACTCAACCTTGCCCGCTTTGTACTCCTTGACCGCCTTGGCCACGTCGGCGGTGACCGTACCGGCACGCGGCGAGGGCATCAAACCCCGAGGTCCCAGAACCTTGCCCAACGGACCTACCACCCCCATCATATCGGGGCTGGCGATGCAGACGTCAAAATCAAGGAAGCCATCACGGACTTTCTTGGCCAAATCGTCGGAACCGACAAAGTCCGCGCCGGCTTCCGTCGCGGCCTTGGCTAAATCCCCTTTGGCGAAAACCACCACCCGTTGCGTTTTGCCGATACCATGCGGTAACACCACACTACCTCGCACGATCTGGTCGGCTTGGTTAGGGTCAATCCCTAGCTTCATGTGGATCTCAACCGTCTGGTCGAATTTCCGCGGGACGAAGCCCTTGAGCATCTCAACCGCCTGCGTCAGGGGAACTGGATCCTTGCCTGGCGTTTTCGCCAGCATCGACTTCATTGCTTTCGTTGGTTTGACCATCGATTAACCCTCCACCTCAATTCCCATGCTTCGAGCCGTACCCTCGATCATGCGTCGCGCATGCTCCAAATCACGGGCATTCAGGTCTTCCATTTTCTTCTTGCAAATCTCTTCAATCTGGGACGAGGTCACCTTCCCGACCTTGACTTTATGCGGCTCCCCAGAGCCGCTCTTCAGCCCAGCCGCAATCTTCAGCAAAGCCGAAGCCGGGGGGCTCTTCGTCTTGAATTCGAAACTGCGGTCGGAGTAAACCGAAACCACCACTGGGATGGGAATCCCGTTATAGTCACGCGTCCGTTCGTTGAACTGCGAAACGAACTGTCCGAGATTGACGCCGAACTTACCCAACGAGGTACCGACCGGCGGTGCCGGCGTGGCTTGCCCGCCAGGGACCTGAAATTTGGCTTGTCCGACTAACTGCTTAGCCATGGGTGGCCTACCTACTGTTCCTTAGACTGTCGCTGACAAAAAACTAAATAATACGCTCTATCCAACCAGTCCGATTCGCCCGCTCACGCTAACTACTGCGGCTACAGGGCCTCGATCTGCCAATGATCCAGTTCGACTGGCGTACTTCGGCCGAAGATGCTGATGATAACCGTCACCCGGCCATTGGCTTCGTCGATGCGATCGACATCCCCCTCCAGATTTTGGAAGTTGCCTTCCTTGACCCGGACCCGATCTCCCACTCGGAAAGGGATCGTCGTCTTCAGCGTCTGCTCTTCCTCCGCATCGGGATACACGAGCTTGATGATCCGCTCGACCTCGACATCGTTCATCGGCGTCGGCTTGCCAGCCGAACCAGTGAAATCGCCGATGCCAGGGGTTTCACGAACCAGAAACCAACTCTCGTCGGAAATCGACATCCGGATCATCAGATAGCCCGGATACAACTTCCGCTTGACAACCTTCCGCTTACCAGCCCGGGTAAATTCGACCACATCTTCGGTCGGCACCAAGATCTCAGCGAACTGATCTTTAATCCCAGACAACGCAATCCGCTTCTGCAGCGCATCGCGAATGGTGTCCTCGCGGTTGAACGCGACTTTCAGAATGTACCAACGCAGCGGCGGGACAGAGGCCCCTTCATCCGAGGTCGGT
>JBILTQ010000534.1:0-2960 GCA_044371435.1 Pirellulaceae bacterium
AGTACTATCGAACCGTTCACGCCTTGCGCTACCTTCCAATTTCCTGGAAGCAGCTCAGGTTAATCACGGATCTCCTGGCTTATGCTTTATCATCGTCGGAAAACATACCGAAGATGACGAAGAAACAAGCTATGAAATATCGAGCCACTGGAATAGCGTTACCCAGATTAAATCGTATCCGAATAACAGCAACGCCAGAAACGCAATGGTGAATATAACAACCAGCGAAGCCCTGTAAAGCTCAGACCAGGATGGCCAGGAAACTTTATTCATTTCGGCTTCGACAGAGATCAAAAAATCGGCAAACCGAGGCCAGTTGACCAGGCGGTAACCGATCCAAACCCCAGCCAAGCCGATCAGTGCAGGCACCAACCATTTGATGGTGGCTCCTTGCCATCCCGCCCCAAAGTCCGCGTCGACCATGAAGGTCTCGTAAAATCGCCAGGCCCCCAGGAAGCAAGCCGTCCAGATAGCCAGGCAGGTGACCTGTCGGACCATCCGTCCTTGGTTACGCTTGTATACCTCGGCCGTCAGGAGCTCGCTCCAGAACGAGCGACCGCTGACGATTTCGTTTGTGGCCATGGAACTCTTCTTGCGGACTCGGTGGGACCGGAAAAGGGTGGTTTCGAAGGTGGACAGCAGCCGACGAGAATAACCGCCAGCGACGGAACATGTCGAGCAGGGGCGGAGGGAATCGAACCCCCAACCGCCGGTTTTGGAAACCGGTGCTCTGCCAATTGAGCTACACCCCTGAAGGGAAGGGCCGGCAGTCTTTCTGCCAGCCCTTGAAAACAATCGGTCGGCCCTTCAGGCGGTGAAGGAAATCGACTGAATCCTCGAACGGCAGGCCCAGGTGCCCGCCGCCTTCTCGAGCATCGCCTACTCGAGAATTTTGGTGACGACTCCCGAGCCGACCGTCTTGCCACCCTCGCGGATCGCAAAACGAATCCCGTCATCGATCGCGACTGGCTTCTGCAGTTCGACCTCGAGCTTGACGTTGTCGCCAGGCATACACATCTCGGCACCAACCAGATTGGCCGTTCCGGTCACGTCGGTGGTGCGGAAGAAGAACTGCGGGCGATACCCCGAAAAGAACGGAGTGTGCCGACCGCCCTCTTCTTTGCTCAGGCAGTAAACCTCACAGTGGAACTTCTTGTGCGGAGTGATCGATCCCGGCTTAGCCAACACCTGGCCACGCTCGATATCCTCACGCTTGACGCCACGCAACAGGCAGCCGACATTGTCGCCGGCTCGGCCTTCCTTCATTTCCTTGCGGAACTGCTCGACACCGGTTACCGTCGTCTTCTTGCGTTCTTCGGTCAAACCAACGATCTCGATTTCTTCTCCAACCTTGATCATCCCGCGCTCGATACGACCGGTGGCTACCGTGCCGCGACCTTCGATGCTGAAGACATCTTCGACCGCCATCAAGAAAGGCTTGTCTTCCTCGCGGGTCGGTTGCGGGATGAACTTGTCGATCGCATCGATCAACTCGGAAATGCACTTGCTAGCAACCGGATCGGCAGGATTGTCGTAGGCTGCCTTCGCATTGCCGCGGATAATCGGAGTGTCATCGCCAGGGAAACCGTACTTGTTGAGGAGTTCTCGAATCTCCAGTTCCACCAATTCCAGCAATTCTTCGTCGTCTACCAAGTCGCATTTGTTCAAGAAGACGACGATTGCCGGGACGTCCACCTGGCGAGCCAACAGGACGTGCTCTTTGGTCTGAGGCATCGGTCCGTCTGCCGCGCTAACCACCAGGATCGCGCCGTCCATCTGGGCGGCACCAGTGATCATGTTCTTGATGAAGTCGGCGTGGCCCGGGCAATCGATGTGAGCGTAGTGACGATTTTCGGAGGAGTATTCGACGTGCGAAGCCGCAATCGTCACCGTCTTGGTTGCATCGCGGACCGTACCGCCCTTGGCGATATCCGAATAGGACTTTGGAACTGCCAAACCCTTCGCTGCTTGAACGGCCAACAACGCACCGGTCGTGGTTGTCTTTCCGTGGTCGATGTGACCAATGGTTCCGACATTGCAGTGGGGCTTGTTACGCTCAAATACCTCTTTAGCCATTGTTCAGGACACCTAAAAGCAAAAAACAACGAACCTTGCCGTGAGGTCATCACCCACGCGCTGTCATGAAAAACAAAATCTATCCGATGCGGCTATGTTCCGAAAGACACCCTCCCGTAAACGGAACCTCGCTCCCAAGAGTCGTTCCGACCGAAAGATAGGTGGCTTTGACCGGCAATCCCGCTGGCTTTGCAACCAGCGAGACAAATCCGCCAAAGCTGCTGATGGGACTTGAACCCATGACCTCTTCCTTACCAAGGAAGTGCTCTACCAACTGAGCTACAGCAGCGTACCAGAATCTATAAAACTCACAACGCCAAGGCTTCGATCACCGGGGTCCTCAACCACGCCTTGACCTTGATCTTGACCTCGCAATCATCCAATTCCTTGGGAAATCCTTTTGCTCGGCAATTGGGACGACGACGGACGATCCGTCCAGCCGGTTTTGACTCTCCCAATTATCGATATCAAATTGCGACCTGTGACGATAGGCGGGAAACGCCAGTCAGCAATCCAGGTCGCACACTTTCTTTCAAAGCGGGTGCCTTTCAAAGCGGGTGAAGGGAATCGAACCCTCGTATTCAGCTTGGAAGGCTGCTGCTCTACCATTGAGCTACACCCGCAATTTCATCGATCTTCGCATGGCCAGTTGGCAAAATAGCAGCGGACAATTATCCACTATCCAGCTGAAAAATACCTCAGGCAATTCGAACTGCTGCTTGCCTTGACTCAGCCCGGGAGCTAACGCGTCAGGACAACCAATAGCTAGGACCGAATTAGTGGAAGGTGTAGGATTCGAACCTACGTAGGCAAAGCCAACGGATTTACAGTCCGTCCCCTTTAACCACTCGGGCAACCTTCCAAACGGCATGACCCATCGACCT
>JBILTQ010000103.1:0-15773 GCA_044371435.1 Pirellulaceae bacterium
CGTCCGATAAGCTGATGCAGTTGTTGCAGCCGATAGAACCGCTGCGGCTGGCCCATCGTATCGATCCGACGCGGACTTGGCTGTTCTCGGGCCGATTCGATGAGGTCGTGCCGCTGAAGAACAGTGAACGTTTGGCGTCGGCGGCCAGACTCGACGAATCCCATCACGTGAAGATGTTGGCCACTCACTATTCCGGTATCGTTTTTCTGCCGATAGTCCTGCAGCAAATGCGAGATATCATGGTGGAACCAGCTACGGCTCACACGCTTCCCGAAAGTCAATGACTGTTTCCCGGCTCATCATCGAGCAACTCACGGCTCGGGCTGCGTGCGACGGCCAAAGTCGGGCTTAATGACAATCGACGCCCGCCAAGCTCTTGCCAAGCTAGCCAGCGGAAGGCGGTTGATAGCCATCTTCCGCCTGGGCTTGATGAATCATCTCTCGTAGTTCGACCATCGCTTCCTGGCTGACCTGCAAATCCCCCTCGAGGGGACGATCGAGGTCGGCGATCAGTTTCAGGACCATACAGAAACTCAGCACCAAGACTAGGATTGCGGGTGACCGTCGCGATTTCGTTAGTCCCTCATGGTAGCCTACACCCAGCATGGTGAGGCTGGTGATGACGAACAACGCGGCCCATAGGGATGTAGGCAGGCGATTCCGCAGCCCTACCAGCACGCGCTTCGAGTGGACATCGATGGTTTCATTAAGTGACTCGAGGAATAAGCCAACCACGATCGAATCAGGGTGAGTTCGCCCAACCGTTTCCGCCGTCTGCCAGAGTTCTTGCTGCAGCTCTTCGGCTGGATTCAAGGCAAGCTCGATATTGCCGGTCGCCACCGTTTGCAGACGTAGCTCAACATACTTCTCCAATAAGTTGCGAACTCTCATTCCCGCCACCTGGTCCGGGAGTAGGCCAGCGCGAAGGTAGGTCGTGCCGATGGCGTTGGCTTCCTCCACGACCATTTGACGCCGAGCGTCAAATCGCGAGGCCGCCAGACTGAAGGTAAACGCCAAAATGAAGCCAAGTAGACCCAGGGTTGCTCCGACGATGGCCCCGACCGGCGTTTCCATTTCATCGGCGGCTCGCTGTCGTCGATATCGACCCAATCGGTAGCCCGCTTCGATCAACAACAAGAGAAAGATCACGATAACCCAGATCCCCAGCCAAAGCGGCAAGTAATCGAGTGGGGTTGAACTTTGCATAGCTCTTGTCGACCCGTTGGGTCACTCCTTCTTGCCACCGGCCAAAGTTAGGGGATGGACTCTGATGTATTGCTCAGGGAGTCGATCGCTTGCCAAAGAAGCTTTACTCTTCGAGGCAGGGTCACTTTGGGCCTAGCCCGCAACCGCCAGGGTTGGGCTTTATTGCCAATCCAGCTGGTCTAACACCTCGCCCTCAATCCCTCTTCGTGATCGCTGCCAAAGGATTCATTCACCAGGGATGATCGCATTCAAGCGGGTCGCTTTTGCAGAGGATCGGAACCTAGGCCACCCAGGAAGGACTGTTTCCCGAAGGGGCTCAGCGGATCTCGCTGCCCGCCGTCGTGACTTCTATCGTAACCTCTTTCAGGTAATTACAAGTGGTCGATCCGACTTTGCTTTCTTGGAATCATGGATTGATAGTGTTCGCTTCGAGAATTCTTCCACCGTTCGGCTGCTGACGCTTTGATAGGAGTAGAGAGCTTTTATGGATTGACTTCTGAAACTATTTGAAGCTTGATAGAATCAGGGAACGGTCCTCTCTGAAAGAAGAGGATGTGGAAACGCCGGGTACAGGAAAGAGCATATGCCAAAAGATGTTACGAAAGCCCCCCTGAATGCGGGATTGGCCGCTGGCAAACCTACTTCGGTATTCCGCTCGCGCGACGAACGGATCGCGGCGGGCAAGGCGTTGCGTGAGCGTGTTCCTCGCCAAAGTCACGCCGACTGGAAACCGGCTTCCCACCGCCGCGATCCGATCGAGATCCTCAAGGAGTCCAACCAAGATCGACTAGCCGAACTTGTCCCGATCCGTTACGGCCGCATGTTGCCCAGCCCCTTTACCTTCCTCCGTGGTTCGGCGGGGCTGATGGCGGCTGATCTTGCCGTTACTCCCGTTACAGGATTGCGTGTCCAGGCCTGCGGGGACTGTCACCTGCTGAACTTTGGCCTGTTTGCCACCCCCGAGCGCAATCTGATCTTCGACATCAACGATTTCGATGAAACACTCCCTGCGCCTTGGGAGTGGGATATCAAACGCTTGGCAGTCAGTTTTGTTGTAGCGGTGCGCGATATCCAACTCAACGATCGACAGGCACAAGAGGCTGCCGTCGAGTGTGTGCGCGCTTACCGCAGCCGTCTTCGGGAATTGTCCAAGATGAGTCCACTGGAGGTGTGGTACGACCGCTTGGATTCCCAAGCCATCATTGAGATGGCTCCTAATACGGAGATTCGCGCGATCCGTGAGGATTTAGTCGCCAAGGCCAAGCAGCGCATCGGCGATTATTTATATCCGCAGATCAGCCAAGAGGTTGCAGGACGTCGCCGCTTGATAGATCAACCACCGTCTCTCTTTCACGTCACGAAAGAACAGGATCCAGAACACGAGGCGATCGTTCATGAAGCTTTGGAGCAGTACCGTCAATCGCTACCTGATGAGCGCCGCGTCCTATTTGATCGCTATAGTTTAGAAGATATCGTTATCAAAGCCGTTGGTATTGGCAGCGTCGGTACGCTTTGCTTTGTCGGGTTATTTTTTTCCGCGGAAAACCACCCACTCCTGCTGCAATTCAAGCAAGCCTGTCCCTCGGTTTTGGAAGCCTATGCCGGCAAAAGTTCCTATGAGAACCACGGCCAGCGCGTGGTGGTGGGACAACGATTGATGCAGTCCGCCAGCGATATTTTTCTTGGTTGGACGCGGGGGAGACGCGGTCGCGATTTCTTCATTCGCCAGCTCAGAGATATGAAGATGTCAGCCCGCGTGGATGAGGGAGTATCGGCCCAGCAAACACGGTTGTATGCCGAACTCTGCGGCCGGACCTTGGCACACGCCCATGCCAAATCGGGAGATGCCGCTTTGATCAGCGGCTACCTCGGCAAAGCTGATGACTTCGATCGAGCCGTCGGTGAGTTCGCCTTGGCTTACGCCGACCAGAACGAGAAGGATTACTCAGCCCTGGTGTCGGCAGTGAAGGCTGGCCGGATCGAAGCCGTGGCTGAGGAGGAGGCCTGATCGCCTCTTGCCTGCTGTTGATAGCCAAGTCGATCGAATACACTCATGAAGTCTTCGTCAGCGGAGGGGGGGCTGCCTCCTATCACGGCGATAACCGGAAAAGGGCTGCTTCGTGATGCCGCGGCGATTCGCAGCCCGGTCGAATTCCTGGTAACCAAAGGTGCGGCGATGGGTTGTACTTCGCTTGGGTTTGCTCGAATGGACGGTGAGCAGACACTTCGGCTGGAAGGGAAAACTTGCTTCACCTAGCCTGCTTCTCGGTATCTTCGGAAGCTAACTCAGAGTCGCTGGGGGATTCTTTGCGGCATCCTAGGTGGGCAGTCATGTATTGGGAACACCAAGGGTCGAAAAACATGGGACGGATACCGAGACTGTGCTTGACACCAGCCCGAGACTTGTAAGGAAGTCATGGTTGCGACACCGACCGAACTTCCTACCCTGCCGAAAGTTCCGCGTGGAGTCGCTATCAGCGGTATCGTTTTCTCGGTGCTGTTCACCGCCAGCTTGATTTTGCTGCGACTGGCCGTCCCTGCCGATCCGACGGATCCAGGCGAGTGGATGGTCGATGACAACCGTCGGGCCATGGTTCACTTGGGACTAAAAATGGTTCCGTTTGCCGGGCTGGCCTTCCTGTGGTTCATGGGGGCGTTGCGCAGTCGCATCGGTTTGCTCGAGGATCGATTCCTGGCGACGGTGTTTCTCGGCAGTGGACTATTGTTTGTGGGGCTATTATTTACGGCCACCGCGGTTTCCACTGCTACCCTTGACGGCGTGGCGGGAGACCGACTCTCGACCCAAGGGGAGACGTATGCGTTGGCCCGGAACTTGAGTTATACGCTGATGAACGTCTTTGGGATGAAAATGGCTGCGGTCTTCATCTTCGTGAGTTCGACGCTCGGGCTCCGCACGGCGTTTCTAGCTCGCTGGTTGGCCTTCAGCGGGTTTGGGATCGGTCTAGGATTATTGTTGATGACAACGAATTTCGCTTGGACCGCCTTGCTCTTTCCGTGGTGGGTATGTTTGGTGAGCGCGTATCTCCTGATCACCGAGTCGCTTTCGAAGAATCCGTACAAGGTAGACGGTTGCCGACAGGCACCATGAGTGGGCTGCTTATAGAATCTCGACAAGTAAGATGGAAACATCGTCCAGCGGTCCCTTCGGCTTGCACCATTCGTGGACGATAGCTTTGACGTGGGAAACCTGATCGTTTAAAGAGTGCTCACGGCTGTTGTCCAGTTCTTCCAGCATCCGCTGATTAGTGAGTTGTTCCAGATGGGCGTCCATGGCCTCCGGCACCCCATCCGAGTAGAGCAACAGTCGGTCGCCGGTTGCTAAAGATAGGGCATACTCGTCGAAGTCCACATCATCTACCCAGCCGACAGCCAGACCTTCACCGGGAGCAAACTCCGACTTCCGGCCTTTCGGCAAGTGGACTGGCTGCGGATGTCCGCCGCAAGCATAGCGGAATACTTTCGTTCGAAGATCCAATACACCATAAAGGATAGTGAAGTGCAGTCCACCTTGGCTGTCCATCGGGAAACGCTTGTTCAATTCGCCGACGACGGTGGCTGGGGAAGTAACGACGCGTTTTCCGGTAAACGGATCTGACCTTACCAGCAGCGACGTCGCCGAGACCACTGGGCTTAGGACCCTCCCGATGGCTACGGCCAACAAGGCCGATGCAGCCCCATGCCCGCAGACATCAACGACATACATACAAAGTGTATGGTCATCAAGTTTGGCGTAATTAAGGAAATCCCCCGCTAATTCTTCACAGGGTGTGTAGTCCCAGGCGATCGCTACTTCGACAAGTTCTAAGGTTTCGCTGGGGAGGAGCGATTGCTGCATTCGAGCGGCGGCATGCAAGTCGCGTTTCATGCGTTGGTTGAGTTCACTCAGTTGCCCGTTGAGCGATTCGAGTTGAGCATTCCAGACGGAGAGTTTTTCTTTAGCCAAAATAAGGTGTTCATTGCTGCGGTGCAGTTCCTTGTTTTTCTCGACAGCGTTTTCGAAGACAGAGA
The DNA here is from genome assembly GCA_044371435.1 of Pirellulaceae bacterium. Taxonomy (GTDB): domain Bacteria; phylum Planctomycetota; class Planctomycetia; order Pirellulales; family Pirellulaceae; genus JAIYDQ01. The sequence continues at coordinate 5,236 of JBILTQ010000103.1, forward strand.
CGAGCAGATTGAGGGTTTGCTGCCTTCCGGCGCGCACTTCATAGACTTGTCCACCGAGGGTCACGGGAATAGTATTTGTTGAATCGCTTGCGTCAGCTTGAATAGGCGTCAAGCGAAGGTCTTCGATTTTGGCGATCAGAAAATTGATGTCATAGGGTTTGGTGATGTAATTGTCCGCACCGGCCGCTAGCCCCCGGATAATGTCTTCGGCATCGCTTAAGGTGGAAAGCAAAATCACCGGAGTATGCTGGAGCTCCTGCGAATTTTTAATGGCATGGCAGAGCTCATAGCCATTCATCTTTGGCATCTCGATGTCAGAGACCACGACCACGGGTTTCAGCTCATGTACGAGTGCCAAAGCGAGTTCGCCGTTTAAGCCGACGTGTGCGTCATAGCCGGCGGCGATCAGCCGTTGCTGGAGTACTTTTCCTTGGACACGGCTATCTTCGGCAATGACAATGACAGGGGAGGAAGGATTCATGGTGCGCAAGGGTTGGGGGAAAATTTATAACGTGGTAGCGTTGGTCGGCTTGCGGCCTTGTTCGATTAGGCGAACGATCCAAGAGGCCATCTTCTGTAGGGGAACGACGCGGTCGGCTAATTGCTCCTCGACCACGACCTTGGGCATGCCGTAGACGGTGCAACCGTCGGGATGTTGGGCCAGGACCACACCGCCTTGCTTCTTGATCAAGCGGCAACCCTCGGTACCATCGCGACCCATCCCGGTCAGGATCACGCCAAGAATATTTCCTGGGAAGATTTTGCAGGCTGAGCGGCAGGTAAAGTCGACCGATGGTCGACAATTATTTTCGTGAGGGTCATCGGTGATGCGAATGACAACTTTATCGCCTAGTCGTTCGAAGCCCATGTGTGAGCCACCCGGTGCGATATAGACGTGATTGGCTTCTATCTTCATGCCGTCGGTCGCTTCGTGGATTGGCAGGAGGCTGAGTTCGCCGATCCTGGCCGCCAAGGACTGCGTATATTTAGGCGGCATATGCTGGACCACAAAAACGGGCACGCCCAGCGTTTTGGGTAACTTCGGAATCAACTCGCGGAGTGCCACAGGACCTCCGGTCGACGTTCCCAGCACGATCGCCTCTATCCTGGTCGCGCGGGTGACTGGGAGAAAGGTCGCGTTTTCGGCGTCCGGAAAAGAGGCAAGCGTCGCACCCTCAGCGGAATGCTGCTCGGAGTTCCCTAGGGCTGGGACGATGCGACGAGCCGGCATCGATACATGGCGGCTTTGCTGAAAGGCAAGGATCTTTTCCGCCAGCAGTCCTTCCAGTTGCTGTCGATTGCTACCGGCGTCAGGGCTGTTCGGTTTCTGGATAAAATCAAAGGCGCCGGCCAGCAACGCATCCATGGTTACTTGCGCGCCATGGGCAGTCAGACTACTCAGCATGATTGCTTTGACCGGGAGTCGACGAGTTTTGATCTCGCGCAAAAGCTCCAGCCCATTCATGTCGGGCATCTGGACATCGAGTGTCAAAAGGTCAGGCTGCAAATGACGGATTTTCTCGAGTGCTTCTATGCCACTGCATGCGATTCCGACGACCTCGACTTCCGGGATAGCACGAAGTACATTCTTCACCAACTGCCGGTAAAGACTGGAGTCGTCAACAATCATGATTTTGACGTTCACTGCGGCCGTCCTTGCTTTTCAAATAAGCTAAGCAGTCGAGCTTTGGTAAACGGCTTGACGATAAAATCAATCGCGCCTAAGCGAATACATTCAGATAGTTTCTCCCGTTGATCTATGGCGCTGATCATGCACACCCGGGCATCCGGTGCCTCGTGGCGAATAGCTCGCAGAGTTTCAACTCCGTCCATCGTAGGCATGACGATATCCAGCGTCACCAGGGTCGGTTGGCAGCGGCGGAACATTTCCAGGGCTTCCTGGCCGTCGGCGGCTTCGGCAACGACTTGCCAACCTGATTGGATTGCCAGTTCACGAATCCTTAGTCGCATGATCAAGGCATCGTCGACGATCAGTAGTCTGTTGCTCATCGTTGTTGCCTCCTTTAAATCCGGACTGAAGGCTGGCCGACAAGATGGATCTGAACGCTCCCGGTCTCGACATCTACGATCATCCGACGACCAAAAGACCCCCCCAAGTGCCTGCCAAGGATCGGGATGCCGCTACGCGCAAGGGCTTTCTCCACAGCCAGGATGTTCTGCTCGCCAATGGGCAAGGAGTTGGTGGATTTCACATGCAGAAACATGTTGGCACCTCCCGCGACCTTCGCCGTCAGCGATAATCTGGTACACCCCGCCAGTGCTATCATTTGTCGAATGGTTTCGGGAATAGCCGTGTCTGCGTATTTTCCCAGCGATTGCTGACGACCCATCGAGTCCGGTAAAACGATATGGGCAAGCCCGGACAGCTTCAATCGTCGTTCGTACAGGAATACTCCGATACACGATCCCAAAAGAGTTCGCAACGCACCTTGGTGTTGCAAGACACCGATATCCGCCATATTGACGAGTTGTCCCTCGTTCTCTGCGAAACGGTTCACGTAAGAGTCCTCGTCAGCTGATCGAGGACTTTTGCATCTGGAATGAGAAGTAATCGCCAGACCATAGGGATGTCGTCGATCGTAAACTTCGTCTGGGCGACCAAGGCCGTCTCGGATGCACTGGCCTGGTCCATCAGGGTAAACTGCATGATGGCAGCAGCATAATCTCGCACGAAGACGGGTGGTGAAGGAATCCAGGTAGGATCCGGCGGGTTATCAGCCTGTCCCGGCTTGGGGGCCGATTCCGGAAAGACTCGGGAAAGCGAATTGAGGAAGGAGCAGCCAACAATATTGGAGGTCTCCTGAGCCGAAGAGATCTCTAGTTCTCCCCAAGCTGTCGAAGGTGTCGGGCGGTTCAACAGCGTATCACAAAGGATGAAGCCACTTTCGTCGTCGAAGCCTAGTAGTAAGTGCCCGCCGAGCCCGCCGTTGATCCGCATGCAACAAGCGCAGGCGATCTCATCGCCCGGCCCGAGTTGCTCGGCGGCGGTCTCCAAAGAAAGCTGCGAGATTCGTCCTACGGAAACCCGCACCCGGCGTTCCAACCAAGTCGATAAGGCTTGTGATGCTTCAGCGGCACCGATGCGGATGTAACCGTCGAGAGCTTCCAGTTGTTGCTGACCCAAGCCGTTCATGATTTCGCTACTGGCCGTTGGCGACTCCGCCACGCAATCTCTCTCTCGCCAACTCCAAACAAGATACGACATCCAGCAGCAGGCAAACGGAACCGTCACCTAAAATGCTTGCCCCCGCCAGTCCACGAATGTGGGTAAAGTTATCATCCATCGACTTGACAACAAGATCCTGACAGCCCTTGAGTTCGGACACGATCAGTCCCATCACCCTCGTACCCGAAGTCAAGATCAAAACGCTGGCATTTTCTCCGGTTACTTCCAAGCTGCTGTCCTCGGTTCCAGCGTATTGGTAATGAGTTTGATGCCAATCGAAGATATCGTCAATTCGAACCAGCGGAATGAACTCGCCACGGACCTCGATCGAATCGCGGCTGTGTACTGAAATAATATCCGGGACACGCACCGAGACAATTTCACGGACATTCTCGATGGGGGCAGCGAAAATTCCATGCGGCAACTGAAACAGCAGGCTGCGCATGATTGCTAGAGTTAAGGGTAAGCGAATGACAAAGCGAGTACCTTGGCCCAGCGTAGAATCGATTTCGATGGTACCATTGAGTTCGCGGATTCGGGTCCTCACGATGTCCATGCCGACGCCGCGACCTGAGATATCCGAGACGACCTCAGCCGTGCTAAAGCCGGGGGCCCAGATGAATTGCGCGATCTCGAAGTCGGACATCATTTTAGCTTCGGTAGCGGTGACCAGCCCACGCTCGATAGCCCGGCGTTTTACCTTGTCGGTGTCGATCCCGCCGCCATCATCGGTAATCGTGATCAATACGCTATTTCCGCTATGAGCAGCTTCCAGGATGAGTGTTCCCGCTTCCGGTTTGGATCGGTTGCGTCGTACTGCTTCCGATTCCAAGCCATGATCGATTGCATTTCGCACCAAGTGCATGAGGGGATCGCCCAGCTCATCGATCATCCGCTTGTCGAGTTCGGTGTTCTCACCGCGGATGATGAATTGTACTTTTTTACCCAACTCGGTCGAGATATCCCGAACCGTGCGTTTGAAGCGATTAAAGAGTGGACCTACTGGAACCATCCGCGTATTTAATACCCCGCGTTGCAAGCCATCCGAGACGCGAGAGAATTCGTCGATGGCTTCCAGCATTTGCGCGAAACTGCGTCGACCACGTTCCAGTACCGGCAACTGGTCCTCCAATAAGGCTACCGTATTCAGGATCTCGGCATAGCGATCCTCGAGTTCCCGGCGGTTGTTGCCGTTAGCGGGCGAGTTGCCATCGGCTGGCTCGCGAACCAAGTCACACAGATCGCGCAACTGAGAGATCAGCCCGGATTTCCTGAAAGTATCGGTCATCTGCGAAGCAAGTTGAATAAGGCGGGCGCGGTTGACGACAAGTTCTCCTGCCAGATTCATCAATCGATCCAGCCGCTGGGTATCGACGCGTAGGGTTTCGAAGACCCTAGGTGAAGTTTCGGCAGTGTTCACGACGGAATCCTCTCGTGGCTCGACTTGAACCAAGACGGGGCTGCCCGAGGTTGATGATGTCGCGAAGGGAACCGGATTGGATAGTGGCGAAGTTGGCTGCTGGCCGTCGTCGGAGGTCGGAGGAATGCGAGGAGACGCGACCGGTGACAGCGGCTCAGCCGATTCATGCGATGCATTCAGGGTGGTTGCCTGCAAGGGGGCCACCGGCTCCAAGGTAGCAAGTTGTTCGGCATCGACATCATCGATCTCGATCAGATCGACTCCGACGATATCGGCGGCCGAGCGCAACTCGTTGTCATCGCCGGTGCTTTCCAGCCACACCTGCAGGGTTCTCAGCTCGGCTAGGCTTACGAGTTCGTCGATATCCGGGCTAGTTCGACTAATTACCGCAAGATCGCTCAAGCGGGCGATGATTAGCTCGGCCTTAAGCTCTGGAAGGTCGATGGTGCGATCTAGGTAAACAACCATCCGCTTGTGGCGGCGAGCAGTTGGAGAAGGCAACGCGTCTTCGATAGAGTATACGGTGGATGCTAGCGAGCCAGTTGATGCAATGTCATCGGCTGGCGTGGCTGCAGTGCCCGGCCGCATTCCTTCTGCGGCGCGGATCTCAGCCGCAGAGCGTGAAAGCTGTTCGATCAGCTCCGGAGCACTCACCAAAGGACGTCCTTCACGCAGCAATTCGACAGCATGCCGGAGGAAATCGACGCACTTGAGGATCAGGTTCATCATCGCCCGATCGAGAGATTCGATTCCTGATCGCAGATGCTCGAAGTGATTCTCCAGATGATGGGTAAGCAGGGTAATGCTATCGAGCCCCATCATGGCTGCCGCGCCTTTTATCGAGTGAATCAGACGAAATGATTCATCCAGATGGGTCGGGCTACCAGGGGTGGTCTCCAAGACCAGCAAGACCTGGACAAGATCGTCCAGTTGCTCCGATGTCTCATCGACAAACATCTGGAGGTACTCGGCCATCTCATGAGAAGGCATTCCGGTGGAGAAGTCAAAATCGTCGCTCACGCTGGGGTCCCGGCTCAGGGTTTTTGATAAAGAAAGGTGCCTCGCTTGTGGAGCATACCTAGCATGTCGTATACGCCTTCCGAAGGCCCGACGACGAGGTACCCTCCGCTCACCAGGGATCGCACTAGATTGTCAATCACTTTCACCTTCGACTCGCGATCGAAATATATCAGTACATTGCGTAGCCAGATGCAGTCGAAAGGTTTCTCGAGGTTTGGTTTGATGAGGTTATGGTACTTGAACTGGACCATTTCCTTGATCGAGGAACGCAAGTGAAAGTCGCCTGCTGAATCTTCGGCAAAGTAGCGACGCACTCGGGCTTCATCCATCTCCAGCATGCTTCGCTGCTTATAGACTGCTTCGCGAGCCTTTCCCAGTGACGACTCGCTGATGTCGGTACCTAGGATTTGGATGCTCCAGCTACGCAGCGAGATACCCGCTTCGGCCAGACAGATAGCGATCGAGTAAGGTTCCTCGCCCGAGCTGCAGGCTGCCGACCAGATACGCAAGGAGGGAAGCCGTTGCCCTTGGCTTTTGTCGTGTAGCAACTCGTTGAGATAGTCTTGCTTCAGCCATTCAAAACTGGAAGGGGTGCGAAAAAAAGAGGTCTCATTGGTGGTGATAGCGTCAAGGAAGTCCCCGACTTCCGCGGCACCCGCTGGTGAGATGAGGAATTGATAGTAGCTGCCAAAGTCCGCGCAGTCGGCCGGTCGCAAGCGACGACGAATCCGGTTGCTAACCAGCGTGAGCTTGGAAGGATCGATCCTTATGCCACAGCGACCATAGATGAATTGCTGGAACAACTTGAATTGCTCGGGCGTCAGTCGTTCCGCTTCCTTCATGATAACTGCCTGCCGGATTAGATCTTGAATCTAGCGACAAGATCGCGCAAGCTCTGCGCTTGGGCTCCCAGTTGCTGGGCACTTGCCGCCATTTCCTCCGCCGCAGCCGCATTGGATTCGGTGGTGTCCGATACGCTGCGAATGGCAGCCTTAACCTCTTGTGCACTCGCGGCCTGAGCTTCGGTAGAGGCAGCGATTTGGCCGATACTATCTGCGGTGTCGTCCACGGATTCTACGATCTTTTTAAGCGACTCGCCAACTTTCTCCGATAGGCTCGCTCCCTCTTCCACTCGCCGCGAGGATTCCTTAATCAATTTGGTGATTTCCTTGGCAGCTTCGCTGGAGCGTTCGGCCAGCTTGCGTACTTCGTCGGCAACTACGGCGAAGCCAAGTCCGTGTTCACCAGCCCGGGCCGCCTCGATCGCGGCATTAAGTGCCAGCAAATTAGTCTGACTGGCGATTTCACTGATGACTTGGATGATCTCATTGATCTGCTCACTCGACTTCTGAATCATCTTCATGGCATGGACAGCCTGGTCGACGGTAGCACCTCCATTCTTCGCACGTTTCGAAGTCTCCACCGCTTTACCTTCAGCCAGGTTGGCGTTTCGGGAGATGATTTCCATGGCATCGATCATCTGGGCGACGCTAGCAGTCATTTCTTCGACCGATGCCGCCTGCGTTTGCGCCCCTTCACTGAGGTTGGAGCTGCTTTCCGCAATGGTCCGAGCACCTTCATTTTGCTGCTGAGCTGCAGCCATTACCTCGGCGATGATCGATCGCAGATCATTGATCATCTTGTTCAAGCTGTTTCCAAGCCGTCCCATGTCGTCATTGCCGCTGACCGCGACTCGCTGGGTCAAATCACCTTTGGAAGCTGCTTCGACGTTCTTTGAAAGCTCGTTAACTTGGTTTTCAAGGATCCGTTTATCTTCCGCGTTCTGCTCCTGAACGGCGTGCTCGCGTTCCTTCGCACGAAACTCCCGCATCGCATCCTCGGTGACATCAGCCGCGAGCTTGACGATTTTCACCGTGGTACCTTTTTCATCGAGGACGGGGCTGTAAGCCGCCTGTAAATAAACCTCTCGGCCACCTTTGCCGTAGCGTTTGAACCTCGCCACTTTAAAAATGCCCTGGCCAAGTTCGTACCAGAAATCGCGATACTCCGCCGAGGTGCGGTAATCCGGATCGACAAACAAGCTGTGATGCCTACCTTTGATTTCGTCGAGTGAGTAGCCGATCGTCTGTAGAAAATTATGGTTTGCCCAAAGGATGGTGCCGTCGACGCTGAACTCAATCATAGCCATCGAACGACTGAAGGCGTCGAACATCGAGCTCTTGGAAGCTTGCGACTCGGTGAATTCGCCTTTGCGTGGCAGGCTTCTGGCCGAGGCCGGTTTTTTCCGGAGGCCTTCGGACGTTTGTTGGTTGCTTTCGGCCATGGCTCAATAAACTCCAGTCGGATTCGGAACGAAAAAGTATGTGAGGGTTGAGGTGTGGGGATGACGCGGGGGGGCTGGCCGGCAAGTAGATCCTAGCTCCCGACGCAGGCTACTGGTTCACCGGGCGGCTTTGACCCGGCGGGCTGGACGCTCGTGTGGGTAGCTGAAATCATTATTTGCCCATCGAGCCGCGTGAAAGTTCAGGCATAGGAAGCTTATAGACTTGATCAAGTTTCCGCGGATCCAATAATTCCTCGACTTCAAGGAGGACAATAAGTTGCTCGCCAACCCGCGCAAACCCAGAGATATAGCCGGCGCCATGACCAGTCACGGTTTCCGGGGCTGCATGGATGGCATCGCGGGCAATTCGAAAAACCTGGGTAACGGTGTCGACGGTACAGCCGATGGTTCGCTGGCCAACGTTGACCACGATGGTGCGGGTGTCTTCGTCGACCGGTTTGGGTTCAAGGCTGAATAATTTACGCAGATTGACGATCGGAATAATAGAGCCGCGAAGATTGGCGACTCCCTCGACATATTCGGGGACTTGGGGCGTTTTCGTGACCTGGCTGAGGATGACGATTTCCTGGATCTGCTCGATACGAAACGCGTACGTTTGATTCTCGATCCGGAAGGCTACAAATTGAGCCACATTTCGCGTGAGGTTGTCGGAAACGACGTTCGAAGTCTTCAAGATGTAATAAGCCGGAAAAAGGTTAACCAAGCGGTCGATGTGCTGGAGCTTCAGTTATTCGTTATAGGATAATCCGCTCGAGCCGAGGCTCAAGGAATCCGGGAGAAGTTCAGCGATTCAAGTCGAATTTTTAGGCAATGGAAACTATCGCCGGCTTACGAAAGCTAGGGAAAATGCGATGCAGACCTTGTCGTCCGGCAAGCTTTTTGCCGACGAAGTTAGCTCGGATCGCTATCAGTTTGCGGGGGCAATTCATTTAGGTTCACAAGGCCTAAAACACCATGGCGAACTGCGATCGAGCAACGAAGATCGCATCGCGAGTCTCTTGATATCTATCCCGCTCTCCAATCCTGGAAACGCGGACGAGACGCCGGATGGTGGCGAGCTAAATCGTTTGGGCCGAACGCCAAAGCTACCCATGGTTGCTTGGATCGCTTGACATGCAAACAGGGGGTGAAGCTAAGTTGACCCGCTGCGCCGAGGGCGTATCCGGCGGAGGATCATGGGTGAGAGACTCACGGATCGCGAAACTCGAGTCGCGTGAGGGAGGCATCCGATCATTCCACCGGGAGGGGATTGCGGGTAAATAGGCATAGGGATAGAGTGATATCCAACTCCGCGGCTGCGAATCAAAGTACGGGAGTTCGTCCTCGGAGAAAACCCGGCCAAGGCGTCTTTTTTGCCCACCGCGCACGGGCTTGGGTGGTTTGCGGATTTGCTTCGCCGATGGCGGTGTAACTCGGCCGTGCGGCGGGAGTCTGCGGCGCTTGCCCAGCGGTTCCTGGGGGCTCATTCCAACAGGTTCGCCGGGATCAGGATCCATCGCGGCTGAGATGGCTGAGATGATGGGTCGGAAGTGCCGGGCTGAACGTGGATCCAGGATAATGCTGACCGACCTCACGTCTATCGACAGTCATCCATGCATCGCTCGACCGGAAGCCGCGGAGGCTGGGACGGTGTCGCCTCGCATCGTCGAAGCTCCCGAGGTGGTGTTGGTCGGGAGTGGGATCATGTCCGCCACGCTGGCGGTGATGCTTCACCGCCTCGAACCTCGCCTGCGAATTCAGCTGGTCGAGGTCAACTCGGAAGTCGCCCAAGAAGCCTCCCACGGGTGGAATAATGCGGGGACGGGGCATGCGGGATTGTGTGAGCTGAGCTATACGCCGGCTTATGATCCGACGGGTCGGGTGCCGATTGCCCGGGCGCTGCGGATCTTCGAGCAATTCGAGCATTCCAAGCAATTTTGGGGAGCGGTAACGGCCGGAGGGATGGTCGGGGAGGCGGCGGATTTTATCCATCGGGTCCCGCATGTTTGCTTTGTGAAGGGCTCGGACGATGTCGGCTTCCTGCAGGCTCGGCATGCGGCAATGGTGGATCATCACTTCTTCGGCCGCATGCAACTTACCACCGATCCAGCCGTTATTCACAGTTGGGCCCCGTTGGTGATGGAGGGACGCGAGCGAGGGCCGGTGGCGGCCACAACGGGGGATGGCACCGAAGTCAACTTCGGTTTGTTGGCTAGTCGCTTGTGCGCTTGGTTATCACAGCAGGAAGGGTGTGGCGTAGCGACCGGTTGGAGGGTTACTAGGCTGCAGCGGACCGATGGAGGATGGCGGTTGCGTTTGCGGTATAGCGCCTCGGGTGAAGAGCGTACCCTGAGTTCGAAATTCGTGTTCGTCGGCGCGGGCGGCGGTAGCTTGCCATTATTGCAATCAACGGGTTTGGCCGAAGCAGCGGGCCTGGGTGGCTTTCCTATCGGAGGTCAGTGGCTGGTTTGCGACGAGCCGTCGATTTGTATTCGGCATAAGGCGAAAGTCTATGGTGCCACCCCGCCATCGTCGCCAAGCCTGGGGGCCGGGCATCTCGATGTTCGGCGGCTCCATGGGCAGCAGCAACTTCTCTTCGGTCCTTTTGCCTCGTGGACAACGCGATT
>JBILTQ010000221.1:0-8945 GCA_044371435.1 Pirellulaceae bacterium
CCTCAAGCATTCTGGAAGTTGGAGCGACCTTCCTCTCTCGATTCGTGTCGACAATCTGTCTGCGCTGCTGCGAACGGCCATACGGAACCGGGCGCTGGTACGATACCTGGTGGCGCAGGGACTACAAAGCATGGAGGATCGCATGCGGTCCTTGCGGGAGTACTATCCCAACGCTCGCTCCGAGCATTGGCGGCTTGTACAAGCAGGAATCCGCGTGCAGGCTATTAAAAAGCAAGATCGCGGCGCGGTTTATTTTGGGACCGAGGTTTTCTCCTCTGCCGACCGCTCACTAGCGGCGTTATTGGGGGCCTCGCCCGGCGCATCCGTTGCGGTGAGTGTCGCTCTCGAAGTCATTCAGACTTGCATGCCGCAACTGCTCGCTAACACCGGCGGCTGGGAACGCATGAAGCAGATGATTCCGACCTTCGACATTGATCTGAAACAGTCTGGCAACGCCGCCGTGTTCGAGCGGTATAACCGCGAAGCCTTCGAGCGATTACAGCTTGTTACCACCTCATGACCGGTTTTGCTTATTCGATCGCTCGCTCGATCGAAGCCAGCCAAGGAGCTTCTCCATGAAAATCCTGGCTACCGAACCTCAAACGACGACATCATTTCTGGGTGGCTGCTTGCTAATGGACGTGCCACCCGGCTTACAGGCGAGTTGCGCGGTGAGTCAGTCGATACAAGTGAAGCGACTTGGTTACAGCGTGAATTGCGTCTGGCAAAGCGAGTCTTATACTTGGCTGATCAAGCAACTGCTCAGATGTTTCCGGCGTACCGATCCGCTATCGAAATAGCGGCAAGGTCATGAGCAGGAGGGCTTACGAGAAGCCGAAGAAGTATGCCTACCCCAGTGATTATCGGCCCATGGCCAAGCGAACTCCCCATCGGACAAGAGCAACTAAGCCAGCTTAGTCGTTCGGATTTTGGTCCGCCCCTTTTTCGGAAGGGGTGACCACCCCAGGTCCATGTGTCCATCCGTCCAGAAGGATTCCAGATGACCAAAAGACAACCCAGTTCTTCTTCCAGCCGGCTGTATCCAGAGCTTTTGCGATATCTAATGGCTCAAGCTGCCACCTTTGGATGGATTGCCGAAGACCGCAAGTCTGATCTTGCCAAAGTTTCAGACTATATCCGTGATTCGCTGGCGAAATCTGGTGCTGCACGGATGATTTTTATCTGCACGCATAACTCCCGACGCAGCCAGATTTCACAGATTTGGGCCAAGGTGGCTGCCGAGTACTATGGCTTGGCTGGCGTGGAGACATTCTCAGGGGGTACAGAAGCCACCGCCTTCAACCCGCGAGCGATCGCAGCCTTGCAGAGATGCGGTCTAAAAATTATTACCGAGGATCCTGACGCAGCGAATCCACGCTACCAAGTCCTGACTTCAGATGCAGGAACTCCGCAGCTTTGCTTCTCGAAGGTTTACGATGCTGCGCCTAACCCGACTGGAGGATACTGTGCGGTGATGACTTGCTCGCAAGCCGATGAAGCTTGCCCGCTGGTGCTAGGCGCCGATCTCCGTATACCGATACGCTACGAAGATCCGAAGGTCGCCGATGGTACCCTCTTGGAGGCCCAGCGATACGACGAGCGGTCTGCCCAGATCTGTGGCGAAATGCTCTACATGATCTCTCTCGTTTAAGTCGATCTCAGTGGGTGGGGATGGCTACCGTGAAAGAGGTAGCCTTTTCGATCGACTTGTCGGCGTCTGGTCTGCATCCAGCACTCGGGCTGCATCGGCGGCGTGGGGAGCGTTTCGCTTGAAGGGTAGCAAAGGCCGCTCTCTCGCCTCGTTTCTTATTCTCTACGGTACTCGTACAACATTCATGCAAATAATTACTTCGACGTGATCACAGCTGTATTTAGCCCTTTTATCACGTCGGCTGATTTCAGCGATGCTTTTGCCGGCTTGTCGTCTTTCAAATACGCATTCCAGAAAGCGAGGCTTGTTGCTTTTACCACGCGGGTGACGTCAGTTTCGCGTCCGCCAAAGCCGCCGAAGGAGAAGTGGTTAGCGCCTTCGATGAAGACAAGATATTTGTCGCCCGGCGGGCTGAACTTGAAGGGATCCTTCTTCCAATCCGGCCCTTGCCCACTCGCGCCTTGATCGCGGGAGCCGGTCATGGTCATCATCGGCAGCTTGATGTGGGCCCAACTGGCTTCGGTGAGCCCTTGCTGGCCCGTCCCTTGCCCGCTGATAGGCAGGATGCAACGCACGCGTTGGTCGGTAAAGCTGCGCGCCCTCTGTCCGCCCAGATCTGCGGTCACGCCACCGATCAGCATCGAGGTGTAGGCGCCATACGAATGGCCGCCAACCCCGACGCGTGTCGTATCGATGCGGCCCTTGAGTGAAGGGATTTTCTCATAAAGTTGTTCGATACCGTCAAGGATACAAGTTACATCCCTGACACGACCCTCGATCTTGACCGGATCGTCTAGCAGGCCGGCGAGTCCGCCGCCATCACGAAGAGCTGATAAGCCGGTCGCGCCAGGCGTGGCTTCCTCCGCAGCAGGGCCGCGGCGACGGCCCCTAATTCCAAACGTCCCCTGCTTCGCACGACTGCGGCCGAAACCATCCATGTGCGATGGATGCACGAGCACATAGCCATGTTCCGCCACATGCTGGCTGATCGCGGCAAACGCCGTCTTGTCCCCGCCGAAGCCGTGCGAGAAGACGATGAGCGGTAGCTTGTCGCCCGTTTCGGGATAGTGGATGCGGCAATCGATCTCGATGCCGCGCTTCTCATCGCGCAGCAAGATATCGTCGGATTGAATGGCGGCGAAGGCGTTGATAGTGGCAAGCGCCGGGAGCAGTGTAGCGATCAGGAGGACTTTCATCGAGTTTTCAAGGAGCTGTGTCAGGTTTATTCGGTGATAAAGATTTGATTTTTTCGATACGAGCACATCGCCCACTGACGCGACCGCTTCTATAAATTGAGAATCTAACATTGTCAGTGAATCATCAGTGGTTACGAGCTGATCACGGTCGGGGATTTTGATTCACTCGGCGGCTTTGGAAGTAAGCCCGCACTTCGGCCAAGGTTGCAAAGCCGTCTTGGTCTGTGTCTACAGCCGTGAAGATTTCGGGCTGTGGATACTCGTCGCCAGAAAGCTTGCCGTCGTTATTCTTATCAGCTGTCTTGAAGGCGTCCTCGATTCGAGGCAGACCCGCGCGACGGCGAGGATTCCGGTTCGACGGTTCCTTCTTTAGTGCGCCGCCTGGCTCGGCGTTGCTTTGATCCTGGCGAATCCATCTGGCCGGCTCGGTTCCTTGCTCCCAATCGACAAAAGCCGCCTGCAGTTCACCCAGTTTGTCAGGCTGGCTGACCGCGAGATCGTGCTGTTCGCCGATGTCCTCCCGTAGATTGAACAGCATCGTACCACCTTGCTGTGGACTATGGACGAGCTTCCAGTCCCCCATCCGCACAGCATGGTTTTGACCAGCCCGCCAAAATAGTTCTTCATGAGGGCGACCAGTAGATTCGCCGGTCACAAACGGTATCAGGTTCACTCCATCGAGCGCAACGTCAGTGGCAGGACGTGAACCCTCCGCTGTCTCGTCTTTCGCGTTGCTGGGCGGCCCACCCTTCGCTTCTTCTAATAGCCCGGCAGCTGCTAAAGCGGTAGCGTGGCAATCGAAGCCCATCACTGGTTCACGATAGGTTTTGCCTGCGGTTACCTTGCCCTTCCACTGCATTACAAAAGGAACACGAATTCCCCCTTCGAACATTTGTGCCTTAAAACCGCGAAGCGGATCGTTGCGAGAACTGGTTTCGGCGGTCGGGCCACCATTGTCGCTGTAGAAGAAGACTAGCGTATTCTCTTCCTCGTCTATTTCACGTACCTTGGACATCACCCGGCCAACGGCATCATCCAAAGCACTCAGCATGCCGGCATAAGTCTTTCGTTTCTTGTCCGTGATATCAGGAAATCGCGATTCGTATTTCTCGGTAGCTTCCAGGGGTGAATGGACGGCATTGAAAGCAAGATAAAGAAACCACGGCTGATCCTTGCTGCGTTGGATGAAGTCGACGGACTCGCGAGCAAAGGCATCCGTCAGATATTCCGTCTCGTCCGTGACCGGTACTCCATTGCGAATGATCGAATCAAGTTCACGAGGACTGTCGGAGTAGTAGCTTCGAGCACCACTCAAAAATCCATAATGGAAGGAGAAGCCTCGTTCGTGAGGCCGTAGCCCTTCCTTGAATCCGATATGCCATTTGCCAACCATTCCGGTGGTATAGCCGGAGGCCTTCAATTTCTCCGCCAGCGAGGGAACTTCGCGCGGCATGCCAAAGTGCGGAGCCGCGTATCGTTCCGGCCCCGAATTATGCTCGAATCCGAAGCGATGCGGATAGATACCACTCATCAACGCCGCTCGCGACGGCGAGCAGACTGGATGTGCGGCGTAACCGTCCGTGAATCGCACGCCGTTCTTGGCGATCGAATCGATATGCGGCGTCGGGATATCCTTGCAACCGTTCACCCCGACATCCGCATAACCGAGATCGTCAGCCAAAAAGATGATGATGTTAGGCTTGTCAGCAGCCATCGCAAGCCTGACGGGAAACAAGGCAAATAAATGGATAGACAAAAGAATCCGTAAGCTCGACAAGCAGCGATTCATTCAAAATTCCTATCTTTGGGTTTCGCTTTTTTGGGGCCTCAGATGTTTTTAACTTTGGCACTATCGACCCATGATCTCGGACAGCATATGCAGCTCGCGCGGACTCAGTTGTCCGCTCTTGTCGGAGTCGAGTCGATCAAAGATCGTGGTCGAGGCAGCGGGATTATTTTCGTACTTTGCCTGCACTTCCTCGCGCGAGATACTGCCGTCTCCATCCGCATCAAGTTGGGTAAACAAACGATCACCGACGCTAGGCCTGGTTGGACCTGACCCGCCAAATAAGTTCCGAATCGCTCCGCGAGCGCGGCCTGTGGGTGACAATGGATTAGGATCCCCAGGCTTGGAGCCGGGGACGATGTATTCGACGTAGCCCAAGTGCATCTCATCGGTCGTCTGTGGTCCCCACCGTACTTCTTTGTAAGGATCGGGATTTGCCGGGTTGCCGCGGCTGTTGTCGTACCAGGCAGTGAAGCGAAGGCTGTCACCTGCCTTTACATCCACCGGTTGAGCGTAGCGATAGAGCAACTGCCAATTGAAGTCGTAACGCGGAATATCAAGCATGGTGCGGGTTTCGCCACCAGAGATCAGATCATATCGGGCTGCCTTGCCACGCAGGTGCATGTGCGGCAGGAATGCGAGAATCTGTATGTCGGTGGGTACACTGGGGATACTAGCAACAACCTGATGATTACCAGCCCCGGGCGGAATCCGAAAACCGACGTTTACGATGCCCGCGACCCTTACCTCATGTTTGGGCTCCTCTTTGGCAAACACTAATCCAATGCGAGTGCTATCCTCAGTCGCTGTCCCATTGGGCGTGTAGTGCATTTGAAAGCGCAACCGCGCTCCCTTGGGGATCCGTTTGGCATACCCTTCCGGGTAGACCAGCGTACTATTTCCAGGAACGTAGATCCCCCAGTACCCCGACCGTTCATCGGCCGCGTCATCCCGCGGGCCATCCCCTTCATCAGCTCCATGGATGAAGACCAATACATGGTGAACAACACTTCGATTACCTGGCTGAACCTCGATCGCCTGGACCCATTGGTCCTTTTTCAAATGGGTTTCGACGACTACATTTTGATAGGGCATAGTGCCGGCAGCTTTGATCTTTACTGGCTCGGCAAATTCGAAAACTGCGTCCGGCTTGCCAATCAACCAGCCATCCGCAAAGCTGCGAGGTACAGCGGCATGTGTAGGATCACCCGCCGGCGTTTTGTTATCCACCCAGGTCAAGAACTGTTGCTTCTCTGAGATGGAAAGGGATCGGTCGTTGATCCAAGGGGAAGCAGCAGGGGTCGCGTCCGAAGCAGCAAACCAGGGAGGCATGATGCCTCGATCGACGACTTCGCGAATCATCGGAGCATGGGCTATGGCATCTTCATAGGTATCGAGTGCAAATGGACCAACCCCACCCTCGCGATGGCATTCGACACAATGGCGTTGCAAAAGCCGCGAAATCTGTTGGTGGTACGTAAGGTCTGTAGAGGTACTCGCAGCGTGTTTTTTTTCCAGTACGCATCCCGGCGCAGCCGTCGCGGTTACGAGAATCGGGCGTTGATCAAGGGCAGCTTCCAAGGCATCACGAAGATAGGTGCAGCGAGGGGTGTCGATGGAATAGCCAAAACCGTACTGATCGTCGATCGCACCGTGGTAGACGACCGTGTTTGACGAATCGAGCACAAAGGCGTCGGTTGTGCTGGTCGCTCCGAGATGGGTGGCTAACTGAGAGCCATTGTCGAAGGTGTATTCGACACTTGAGGTGAAGCGCGCCGCGGCTGCCTTCATTTCCTCCGGTTTGTCGGTCGCCATGCAATTGACCAGAATGAATCGCACGCCGCGCGAAGTGAAGTCACGCTGGATATCTATCAACGTCGGCAAATACTTTTTGCTTAGCGGGCAGCTGGTGCTAGTGAAGGCGACGACAGTAAGCTTGTTTTTGGAATTTCCGTGAAGTCGTCGCGTCGCTCCATCGATGAGTGCGAATTCCATATCTGTTATGAAACGACCGATACCGTGCTCACCGGGAACAAGCAATTCAGGCCCTTGGCGAACGGGGGGCTCGAGGTGCTTGGCAGGCTTGGCAGGAACGACTTCGTCCTTGGAATTATTCCCTCCCATGGCTCCGCCAAATGCATTCTTCAGGCGACCGCGAAGAGCGGCTCGCGTAGCCTCCTCCTTCGTGATTTCTCCGTCGCCATCCATGTCGATCGCCTTGAAAATCGATGTTTGCAGCAACTCATTCGGAGTGACTTTTCCGTCACGATTTCCATCGAGTTGCTCGAAGCGTCTCCCAATCTCTTGTTGTGCGTAGAGCCGCTTGGCAATTACCAGCCCAGCGAGGACTGTGAATAAACTGCTGATGCCGAACACTATGATTGTTTTACGGAGCATGGATATTTCCTGCGGCAAATGTTTCGATTGGAGGTCTGTCTTATCCGCAGTACCTCGACCGACGGATGGAAAGGAAATATGGGCTCGCCGACTGCGGTTGGCCAATAAATTGTTTTTTTCAATCGAGGCCACGACCTCCTTGGATTTATTGACATCGCCGAACGACTCTCTCCTCGGATATTCATCATGGCTGAGCTACCCCTCGCTGTCGAGATCAGCCAGCCCGAACCCATCCGCACTTGGCTCCATGGCCGTATCCTGTGCTAATACCTGCTGCTCGCTAGTTACTACAATTATCGATACCAGGTAAATACATAGGGCGATAGTCGAGCGTTTTCTATTCATGGGAATGAGTCTCCGGAAGCCGCATCCATGGCTCAGAAGTTGCCCCAAACCAGTTGTCGATGAGTTCCCGACGGCGAGTGGCATTGGCTTGGGTAGAAAAAACGCGATATGGCGCGGTCAAATGGCCTTCAGGCGCGTATAGCGATTCATCGGCCAGTTTTGACTCGATGAGCGTGAACGTAGAAATCGAAATAGCCCGTTCGAACTCCCTTTCAATCACCAGTTTGCGAATCGCCTTCGTCTCCCGATCGACTTCAATCGTTGCCCGTTGAAGTGGACGGGAAGTCCATTGCCGGCGAGGCGTTGCCACAATCATGGTAGCATCCGCTGGACCATCGGACATTTCCAAATGACAGTGCTTTAAAAAGTCATTGAGTAAAGTTTCTAAGTTGAGGGTGTAAAGGTCTCCGATATAGCGAAGCGGAACACCCATCTCGTCGGGATGGACAACCACAGCTCGTTTGGTTCCAAGGGTTATCCAAATTGCGCCGTGCTCGTCACGCCCCCAAGCCCAATCGCGTTTGCCGTGCATCTGAACCCAGAAGCGATCACCCTGCGTGGTAACGCGAACGTCGCGTGGCAGGTCTACCAAAGTTTCACCCGTAGAGCCGCGTTTTACTTCCACAATGTAAATGCGTTCGACGGGCGCTGCATGCGTTTGGATGGCTGCTTGGACCAGACGAGCCGCGCTGGCAAAAGCCTGGCGATCACTCTGAAGAAAGAGCAGCGTAAGCATGAAAATAAGACTCGCGGCAACAGCCAACCACCCCCAGCGTTTCACCGGCGGCCATAGGCGAGGAACGTTGGCCCTGGAAATAGGCATCCCCTGCGGCGGCGGGGGGGACGTGGTCTCTGAGATCGTATCCACCAAGGCGGTCAATGGTTCCTGCCCAAGGTCTTCACCCAAGAGCGTATCGAGGATCCAATGTTCGACGGCTTGTGAACGAAAGGCGGGGTTGGTTTCAAAGAAGATGTGCAATTCGGCAAGCTCTTCGTCAGAGACGACATCGTCGAGCAGCCGCGACATCAGCTCATGGAAGCGGGAGGACGAACTCAAGATGCCCCTCCGTCGGATTGGAGCTTCGCCTCGATGCATGCCAGGAGGGTTTGACGAACTCGGTAGAGCGTTTGGCGAATCGATGCTTGTGGTCGACCGATGATTGCCGCAATCGATTCAAGAGCGTGGCCACCGGCATAGCGAAGATCGATAAGTTGCCGCTGCGCAGGAGGCAGTTGATTCAGGCACCCTTCCAGCGCTTCTCGGCGATGATCGACTTCAGAGAGGCGTTGGTGAGCCAAATCAGCGAGCTGGTGGAGGATTTTCTCGTCAAAGACCAGTCGATCGCGACTGTATTTTCGAAGATGGTTGAATGCCTTGAACCTGGCAATTTGGCTGGCCCATCCCCAGAAATCGCTTCCCGTTTCAAACTCGGCGGCCTTTTCCCATAAGACGGCGTTCACCTCCTGAAGCACGTCTTCCACATCGGAGGCGCGCACCAGCAAACACCTTACCAGCCCCCTCAAACGCGTTTGGTGGCGTGCAATTAAGCCGACAATTTCAGAGGAATCG
>JBILTQ010000290.1:0-7272 GCA_044371435.1 Pirellulaceae bacterium
CCCGCTCAACAAGCAATTCCTGGCGAATCCTCGGCGCAATCCCGATGGGACGTTGAAGGAAGACGGGACCAGCAATCCACGCGATGCGGGCTTGCGGGTCGTTTTACCTGGGACAGCTGGTGTTCGCACCAACTTTTTCTTTCGCGTCCGCAGCCAAAGCGTCGATCGCGATAACGCGGCGGCCGGGATCACCACCGGCAGTTATGAAGTGCAAGTGCGACTTCGCGAAGCCCAGGAATTCCCGGGTTCGACCATCCAATTCTCCGATGTCCGCTATGCTACCAATGGAGTGCATGTCCGTGGCCTCCCCGGCAATTCACCGTTGCTCGGCGAGGAGAGCGAGAGCAATGCCGATAACGACAATCCCTTCAGCTATTCCGAGAATCGCTATACCGAAGAGATTTATAACGGGACGACCGCTACTAACATTTTCCGCGAGCGGAACGCCTTCGGCTTCGACCTGCTCGGTCGCCCCTCGCGACCGACGCGCCCGATCGGGACCGATGCCCGGCCGCAGCATGTCGGGAACGTCTTGGCCTCGAATCGCGCCGGCATCAGCGTGGCCGGCTCGCTGTCGTCCTCGGGCGACGTCGACTTCTATCGCTTCACCATCAGCGAGCAGGATATCGCCTCCTTCGGAACGGGGCAGTCCGTCGGCTTGGCCTTCGATATCGATTACGCCGATGGGCTGACGCGGCCGGATACCTCCTTGTCGGTGTATCGCCTCAACGATACCAATGCTGGGACCGAGGAATGGCAGTTGATCCATGTCGGCGAGGACAGCAACATCGCCGACGATCGCCAGACGCCGTTGAACAGCAGCCAGGTCATCGAATTTTCGGCGGGGTCGGTCGGCACCAAGGACCCATTCATCCATGCCTCCTTCCTGCAACAGGGGGAGTATCTGGTGGCTGTTACTGCGGCCAGCCAAGTACCCAACGAACTGGCCGATCCGGCCTTTGGCGGCGAGGCCCGGGTGATCCATCGCAATCCGGGGAATAACCAGTTGCTGCGGTTGACACAGATCGATGTCCCGACGGCCGGTATCGCCATCACCGTCGACCTCACCAGCGTACTCCCTTCCGATTTTCCGCAGATGGAGTTGAATGCCACCGGGAACATCGGCAACTATCCGATCGTTCTGGATTCGCCGCCAACTTCCTATGTCTTGGCAGCGACGCTGCCGCGTTTGCCGAACTCGCCGAATCATCTCGAACTGTTCCCGAATCCCGGCTTGAACGTGTTTGATCTGAGTGCCTTCGCCGGTCAGCGGATTTCTTTGTATTTTCCGACGGGTAGCCAGTTGGGTGCCGGGATCACGGTTCCGACGTCCATGACCAATTTCCAGGTGACGGTCGTTGAACGGGCCACGGCTCGTCGCGTTCCCTCGGCCATTGTCCAGCCGCAGACGTCGTTCACGCTGACCAATGTCAATCCGGAGCGAAGTTTCCCCATCGATTTGCGGGGTTCGTCGGCAGCCGATCGGCCGTCAGCCTACTTCGATTACAGTTTGACCGCCAATAATCTGCAGGTGGCGGCCCGCGTCGGGGCGACGACGACGCCGCTGACCACCACCTTGGTGATCGATGGCAAGACGCGGCAAGAGAAGGTGGACCTGTCGGCCTTTGCTGGCCAACAGTTCGATCTGGTCTTCCAGGGGATCGGGCTGGTGACACCGGTGGCGGTCAACGACATGATGGTCGGTTTTGCCGAGCGCGGGGAACGGATCGAGAATGCGCCGCGGCGCGATCAGAACTCATTCAACTTGAATTTCGGTTACTTTGCCAATCAGCCGGCTACCGGAGTGTTGAGCGGTCCTTACCAGCTGGAAATCCGGCGGGTGGAAAACCGGACGGTCAGCAATACCAATGAACGCTTTAGCGCCAGCACCAGCCTGACCGTTCCTGATTTTGCGGCCGGTTTGCGCGATGGCCACTTCTTTACCCTCTCGGATGGGGTGAACTCGCGGACCTTCGAGTTCGTGCAGAGCGACAGCAGCCCGGTGGGGGTCGTCAATCCGGGCAATATTGCGGTCCGTTTTGCGTCGACCGATTCGGCGGCGGTGATCGCCGGTCGTTTATTGGATGCCATCAACAGTCCCGCCGTCCAAAGCCGCTTGAATCTGCGGGCTGCCAGCGCTGACGGTCGCACCGCGTCGCCGATCACCGGCCGCCGCCTGGATTTGTTCGGCAACGCCATTGTCTCGCCGATCGATACCTCGGCCAATCCGATCCCTGGTACCCTTACCTTTGTCATCTTGAACACGGGCACGGCCGACCAGAACATCGTCCGCGATCAGGGGCAGGTGGTAATCGCTAACAATACCATCAGCGAATCCCGCGATTTCGGCGTCTGGTCCGAGGCGGGGACGCGCGAATACGACCCTCGCGACATCATCGATACCTATTCCTTCGCCGGTAATCTGATCGATCCAGGCAACGTGGCTTCGCCGGGCGCGATCATGCAAGCGCGTCCGCCCTTGTTGTCGAGTTCGCCTGGCCCGGTCCGCAACCTCTTGCAGTTGAACAATACCTTGGAGGGTGGGTTTGCGCCGAGTCTCGTCATCGCCAACAATATTGTGGACCGCGGCGGTT
Organism: Pirellulaceae bacterium; assembly: GCA_044371435.1. Lineage (GTDB taxonomy): Bacteria > Planctomycetota > Planctomycetia > Pirellulales > Pirellulaceae > JAIYDQ01. The sequence goes on from JBILTQ010000290.1 coordinate 2,595, forward strand.
TGGGCGGGATTCATATCGCCAGCGAGAATACCGTCTTCATGATCACGCCGAACAATATCCCGCCGTTCGATCATGTGAACAGCGGTTCGGAAGATCATTTCGGCGACTTGCTGGATGAAGCTGATCCGCCAGACGAGGTTTTCTGGATCGATGGCGGCCGGACCCGCGTTTCCTTCGAATTCGAGGATGTGCAAATCGGCACCGGCGGTGATGGTTGGGATGCGCTGCACGTCCCCATCTTCTATCGCGGGGATGCGGGGACTCCTTCCTCGTCGGGCTATGAATTCTTGCGGGCGATGTATGATGCGATTCTCAACAGCATCCTGGTGACCAACGGGACCACGCAGCACATCAAGGCCACCTTGGCGATGTCGACGTTGCCGCCGATCCGCTTTCCGGAATTGGATCCGGTGAGCAATCGCTTTGTCAATCGCGGTAGTTTCCTTGAAAATTCGCCATCCGGTTTCGAGGATTCGACCAATGCGACGGTCGGTTATTTGAACTGGGCCAATCGGCCGGCGTTGTATTTGGAGGGGGTGACGGGGATCTACGATCTGGCCTCGGCCTCCGATGGTGCTTTGACCGTTCAAGAGATTAATCGTTCCAGTTCCCCGCAAGCCTTTGCTCGCGTCATCAACAACACGATTGTTGGCACCGATGGGACAGCCAGTCGCAACGGGGTGACCACGGCTGGCGAGGCCAACGCGACGTCGGTCGAGCAGACCAACGATACGCTGGCGACCGCGGTACTGACGATGCAGGGGATCGGACACACCCCGGAAACCTATACCGCTACCGGTGTGATCGGAGATAATCGCTTCCTGGTGGGACAGAATCCGGCATCGGATGTCGATATGTTCCAGATCCGCTTGGATATCGGTGATCGGGTCTTTATCGACGTCGATACCGTTCCGGATGTGAACCCGCGGCTAAACGCCATCCTGCAACTCTTCGATGCATCGGGACGTCCGGTCAATCTCACCCCGCGGGGAACACCGACCTTCATCGCCGACAATGTGGCGGCACCGATCGATACCCCATTCCCGGGTGCCGGGGGTGAGACTTTATCGCAAGATCCCTTCATCGATTACACGGCGACTTCGGCCGGCGTCTACTACGTGGCCATCAGTTCGGCAGGTAACGCCGCGTACAATCCGCGGGTAGCGGGTTCTTCGGTAGAAGGGTCGACGACGGGGGCTTATTCGTTGGAGATTACCGTTGCTCACCCGCAGACATTCGTGATCACCATCGATGAGGAGGCCGAGTACACGGCTGGTGATACCTTCGAGATCTATCAGATCCCTGATGTTTCGGTGTTCAATGGCGTCCCGATCAAGGCTGGCTTGACCGCGCGGTCGCAGACTTTCGAATTTACCAACGAGACGCCGGCAAACTACGCTGGTCCCAATACACCGATCTTCATCGGACCGGCTAATAACAACAACGTGGCGATGAGCTCGGCGCAGATCGCCGAAGCCATCGCTGATGCGATCAATCGGACCACCGGACAGTTCGGTTCGGCCCTCAACAATCGCCAGAACTTGTTCAATGGCGGTCTGGCGGCGGCCAATCCATTACTGCCGGTGAGCGCCGTCGTCCTGGGGGGGGCGGATGCCGTCGAACCCGGCTTGCGGCAGTTTTCTGCCTTCAGCCGTCCTGGGGCTCAACGCTTTATCGCGGTCTCGAATGCGGCGGCTATCGCGTCCAATCCAGCGCCGATCACCGGTGAACCTCAGCGCCGCAGCATTCGAGTCGATCCGGATCTGGGCGATACCTACAACCTCGATCAGATCATTCCCGAGACGGGGGTCTTCGTCAGCGGTGGGGCTTCGCCGACCATCCTCAACAACGTTTTCTACAATGTGCAATCGCCGATCGTCTCCGAGGAGACTCGTACCAGCGGTTTCGGGCCCGGGGGGAATGCCCATCCGCGGCCTAACGAGATCATCATCGGCGGCTCCATCTATCAATATGCCCAGCCGGTGAATCCCAATAATAATTTAGGGATCGCTCGCCATCGCGACGTGGGGGTGGTCCAGCCCCGTCGGATCGGTATCGAGTTGTCGCCGACCAACGTTCCGAACACGGCTCAGGATTTCAACACCAACTTGGATGCGATCCCCAGTCGCGAGCAGTTGTTTGTCAATGTGCTCGGGCAGCAGTACCTGCCGCGGAGCCTTTCGCGATTGATCGATAGTTCCATCGATTCCTTGACGGAGCGGGCCGCCTTCAACACGATCAAGACGGCTTCGGGCATCAGTCCATCGCCGATCATCGTTCCGTCGCGCGATGCCTATGGTCAATTGCGGGTGGATGATCCGAATGTCTCCCCGCCGCAAGGCATCGGGGGCAACGTCTTCAAGGATCGCGGCGCGCTGGATCGCGCTGACTTTACCGGCCCTTCAGCCCGGCTCGGCATTCCCTTGGACAATGACAACCTCGGCGTCGATGTCGATGCGACACGAAACAACCTGCGGCTGACCGGCGGCGTCTACAACGAATTTCGCATCCAGATAGCCGATACGCTGGATACCGAAGATCCATTCCCGGGGGTTGGGGTGGACGATGATACGGTCCTGAACCTCAATCAGCCGCCGCGGTTACCAGGGGCGGCAGTGACGATTCGCGAGGATGGTCGCACTTTGACGGAAGGGATCGATTACGTTTTCAGCTACGACCGAGTCACCAACGAAGTTATTTTGACTCCCTTGGCTGGTGTGTGGCGCAACGACAAAGTCTATGAGATCACTCTCAACAATCGCGATCGATTCGTGATGCAGGTTCCGGTCAATGGGAACCAGATTGTCGAAGGGGAGGTCTTCCAGATTTACGATAACCAAGGAGGCGTCCTGAGCCTCGAGTTCGAGAGCGGTTATACGATCCAGTTGCCGCAAGCCCTCCGCTTGCAGGTGCCTCAGGAAGGAGCTGGCTTGGGCGGCGTTCGCGACGGGGATGAGTTCGCCATTACCTTCCCAGTTCCGAGCTCGAATCCGCCAGCGGTCCGGACGGTGACCTTCGAAATGGATCGCGACGGGGTCTTCGCCAGCGGTGTCGATCGTATCCGCGTCCCATTCCTGGCATCCGACGGCCAACGCTTGATCTCGCAAAAGATTTTCAATGCGATCGTGGCGGCTGGGTTGCCGGTAAGCCCGCGTTTGATGGATGACAATTCGATCCTGTTGGGGGCCGATCGCGGAGCATCGCTTGGGATTACCAGCAATGCGTTGAGCCAACCCGATTCGACGCTTGGCTTGCGAGTGATTACCTCGCGCCGCCCGGACGGTCAGATTTTTACCATCAGCGACGGCAATCAGACGCTCAGCTTCGAGCTGGATTCCAACAACCTGGTGGCACCCTCCAGCGTCCCGGTGGATACCCGCAACGCCTTGAACAAGCAGGCGGTGGCCGATGCGATTTTGGCCGCCATCAGCAATTCCACACTCAAGATCAAGCCCGAGATTGTGCAACTGAACCCGATCGACCCCGATTCGGATCGAATCGTCTACCTGGGGCTGCCGTCGGATGTGGGGTCAGTGCAAACCTTGGGAACGCAAGTCAACGTCGTCGGCGTGGCTCGGACCTTGGCTGATGGGGGAACGATCCGTATCAATGGCGGTGGCTTGGACAAGACGTTCGAGTTCGATTCCAACGGATCGACCTCGGGGGCGAACGTCTCGGTGCCATTTACCCGTTCACAATCGGAAGAGGAGATCGGCGAAGCGTTGGCGGCGGCTATCCGTGGTCAAGGTTTTAGCGCCGATACCCGCCACCTGCAGGATGGCAACGTGGCTATCGGCGAATCAGCGACCTATACCATCAACCTCAATGCGCAGAGTGTTGCCTTGTCGGGAAATCCTGGGGTCCAGACCGGTACACGGTTGGCGATTATTGCTTCCCAGCATTTGACGGTCGCCGATATCGGTGCCTTGCGGGACGGTGATACCTTTACCATCACTGCCAACGGGACTACCGTTACTTTCGAGTTCGATAACGACAGTGTCTTCCCGACCCTGCCGACCAACGTCGTTATTCCATTTTCTCCATTTTCAACACCGAATAGTCTGGCCAATGCGATAGCTGCGGCCATCAACCAACCGTCCACCGGGCTGGGTTTGACCAGCTCGGTGGTGGCTGGCAATTCCGTCCGCTTGGGGGCAAGTAACGCCATCCAAGTCGGATTGTTGACGGCCGGTCTGGTGTCGGAACAGCGAGCGGTTAACGATGCCGATTCTTTTACCATTCGCAATGGTGCGACTACGGCGACATTCGAATTCGAAGACAGTATTATCCGGAACGGGCTGAGCATCGCCGGTCGCATTCCCATCCTGTTCACACCGGCTGATTCGATCGACACGATCCTGAATTCGATCATCGCCTCGATTCAAGCTTCCGCCCTCGGTCTGAATCCGACTTTGGTTGTCGATCCTTTGCTGGCGTCGTCGATCGCCATGAACGATACGGTCTCAACCAGTTACGATTTAGCCGCGACTCCGTCGTTGGTTCGTTCAGGCTTTGTGGGAGGGGTGTTGCCGGTCGAGTTTATCGCCGACGCCAGCTTCACTAGGGAGGACCTCAAGGAGGCGATCCTCCGGGCGATCCAGCAAGCGACCTTGGCTGGCAAGAGTAACTTGATTGCCGCCGATCGCGGTGGCGATACGCTGTTTGTCGAGAATGCAAC
>JBILTQ010000031.1:0-24525 GCA_044371435.1 Pirellulaceae bacterium
TGGCCAAATTCCAGGATGCCTATTCAGATATGCCGATGCCACGCCGGTCTTATGCCCGCGTGATTTCTTCCGTCGACGAGTACATCGGCCAGATCCTCGACAAACTGGACGCAACCGGTAACCGCGAAAATACGATCGTGATCTTTATGAGTGACAACGGTCATTCCGTTGAAAACAATGCCGGCATTTCGGTAAACGATCATAGCAGTGGTTATCCACCTGGGCATTACTACCTGGCACACGGAGGTGGTGGTAACACCGGAAAATGGATTGGCCACAAAGGAACCTTCCTCGAAGGCGGCATCCGCGTCCCGGCTATTCTCAGCTATCCTGCCAGGATCGCCCCAGGACAGACCCGTGATCAGGTCGTAACTATCATGGATTGGTTCCCCAGCGTTGTCGATCTGTGCGGCATCGAGCTAAATGAAAACTCGCCGCGACTCGACGGACATAGCGTGGTCCCAATCGTCAAGGATGCGAGCATGCCTAGTCCCCACCATGTTCTCTACTTCGAATGGACTAACCATTGGGCTGTACGCAGAGGTGACTGGAAGCTGATCGGCAAGCAGGATGCCAAGAGTCACACGGTCGCTCTCTCTCTGCACAATCTTGCCGAACCGAGCCCTGAGGTAAGAGACCACACGTTGGAACGACCGGATATTGTCAACGAGCTCCTCGAATTGCGCAGGGCTTGGACCGCGGATGTAAAGGCAAAATGACATGCTCACCCCAGGGATGAGAACTCTTCGCAACTTCGTCGCGTTTGTCCTGTTCGGTTTCGCCCATGCACAAATGATGGCCGACCATCCGAATGTCTTGTTCATCGCGATCGATGACCTGAACGATTGGATTGGTTGTTTGGGAGGCCACCCACAGTCGATCACGCCCAACCTTGATCGTCTCGCCGCAAGCGGCGTACTATTCCGCAACGCCTATTCCGCCGCCGCCTCGTGTAATCCATCGCGTTCGGCAATCTTCAGCGGTCTCCCCCCGCACCGTTCAGGGCTGTATCAAAATATGCAGAAAATGCGGGAAGTCATGCCGCAAGCGGAGTTGTTGCCGCGATATTTTTCCAAACATGGCTACTGGTCGGCTGGCTCAGGCAAGATGTTGCATTACGTCATTGACCCGCAGTCATGGGATGACTACTTTCCCGACAAAGAGAAGGACAATCCTTTCCCACGCACCTTCAACCCGGAGAAGCGTCCGGTCAACTTGCCAAGGGGAGGAACCTGGCAGTATGTCGAAACGGACTGGGCGGCGTTGAACGTCACCGACGAAGAATACGGCGGTGACTGGCTAGTCACCGGCTGGATCACCGAGCAACTAGACAAGCCATCTAAAAAACCCTTCTTTCTCGCCTGCGGTATTTATCGACCACATGAACCATGGTTCGTGCCCCAAAAGTACTTCGAGCCATTTCCGCTGGAGAGGATCCAACTCCCGCCTGGATATCGGGCTGACGATCTCGATGACCTGCCCCCCAACGGCCAGCGGCTTGCCCGCAATCGCTATTTCGCCCACATCCAAAGCCATCAGCAATGGAAACAAGGAATCCAGGCATACCTCGCTTCGATTCACTACGCCGACGCGATGCTCGGACGCGTATTGGATGGACTCGAGAGAAGTCCTCAGCGTGACAATACGATTGTTGTACTTTGGAGCGACCACGGCTGGCACCTCGGCGAAAAGGAGCACTGGCAGAAATTCACTGGATGGCGAGCTTGTGCGCGAGTTCCACTGATGATTCGCGTGCCCCAAGGCGTGCCCGGGTTGTTGTCAGGAACCATTGCGGGCGGGGTATGCGATCGCCCAGTGAGTCTCGTGGATCTTTTCAGTACCCTCACCGAGCTCAGTGGGCTGCCCTCCAAAGCGGATATTGCCAGCCGAAGCCTTGTGCCCCTGCTGCGAGATCCTAGCCTGGAATGGCCGTACGCCGCGATCACGCATCTCGATCACCCTCAGAACTACGCTATCAGTACTGAGCGATGGCGTTACATTCATTATGTCGGTGACGAAGAGGAACTATACGACATCGAGTCCGATCCCCATGAGTGGAATAATCTCGCCAAGGAGCCTACACCAACGCATACTGCCAAGCTCGTCGAAATGCGTTCGCTCGTACCCCAATCTTTCGCGCCTATCCATGAGTCGCAACCGGGCATCCAAACTTTCAAGGCTGAGGTGGATCTGGTACCTACGACCGACGGACCGGCTCCTGTATCCAAGCTATCCTCGACCCATGTCGTACTATTATTCCAAAACCAAACACAGCAGTCGGTCAGTCTTGTGTGGTTCGATGAACACGGGAAGCGTCATGAACCGGTCTTGTTGGATAAAGCCAGTCGCCGACTGCAGCCAACCTTCGTCGGCCACACCTGGTTACTGTTTGATGAAGATGGAAACGAAATCGGTCATGTTGTCGCTTCCGATAATCCAGCTCGCGTGATTATTCAGTAGAACCTCCTGCATGCATCTCTCCACACACCACAGGCACCTGAAGAAGCTGCTCGGCGTCTTTTCAGGACTACTGCTCGTATGGCCAAGCTTTTTTCTGCTCGCGCAGGATCCTATTCGCCCCGATCAGATTGACTTTCGAAGACAAGCCGTGGCAAGGCTCGTCTTCGATTCCGGGCAGAACATTCCTCTGTCTTCCCTGCGGCCAGCCAAGGTTTTCGAACTCGACTTGATGCACCCGGAAAAAATATCCGACTCTGGTGTCCTTTGGGATTTGACGCATGGCCAACTCGTCGCCTCGGCACCCAAAACCGGGGCATCCTCGCTGCGCTGGGTTGGTGGATTTAATCCTTTCGCTACCTATGACTTGGTCATCGGAAAAATCGAAGGTAGTGGCTCCGTTGGATTAGCTTTCACCCATGCGACTAGCAAGGATGCACTCGAAGCGGCTTTGGAGTTCAGCGATGGGTCCCTCGCAGCGGTCACCTGGCATGTACGGATTGGTGGCCGATTAGTCCTCGAGGAAGCGTGGCCGATTCCATCGGGAATCGAAGAACAGCACCTGACCTTGCGCGTTCAAATGTCGGCGGTGGGGGTGAATGTCTTTCTCGAATCGTCAGGCAGAACGTACCTGGTCGGCTATTCAGATTTCGCTCGGCATCTTGACCTAAGAGAGCGGGCAAGAATCCAGCAAATGGACTTCGGATTGCGAGCGGATTTGGAAGCTGGCGCGACTATTATCGTTGATGGTGCTTCGTCTTCTTTTTCACCCGGCACCGGTCAAGCCGACATTCGGGCGATAACCGATGAGGAGGGCGCGCCGCTGTTGGACGATGGACGATTATGGTTCACGATGACCGTACGCGGTCGCGCTTTGCCGCATCCCCTGCAAGGAGTCTTTTCGCTCAATCCATCCGTGTTTGATCTTCGCTTCGAGGGTATTATCGTCTTCGACATGAACGATGGCCTCCTGCGCAATGATTTGGCCTCGCACATCTTCCGCGATTCCCAATCCGGTATCTGGCGAGGTTGGACGACCGGTTTTAGCGCACTGGATGGTGCGGGCAGAGCAGAAGTGAAAACTATCCTGGCGATAAGTTCGACGAAAGATCCAAGGCAGGGATTCTCTATCATGCAGGCTCGCCCGATCGGTATCACCGGGGCTCATGAGGATCCCCACGGAATCTACGACAAGGAGTCTGGTAAGTGGCGAATGTTACTGTGCGAGCACGACAAGAAATACCGGGCCAGCATCTGGGAAAGCGATCACTGGGACCGCGGGTATACAAGGTTGGCGGGGCCGGTTGCGATGGATAGTACGGGCACGATGATTCAGAAATTCGGTGACAAACGATACGCCCTTTTCGGTAGCGCAGATCGCAGGATCTACATTTGCAACTATCCAGATCTAACACCCGCTGGAGAGTTGCAAGTGGATTTGCCACCATGGAATGATCGAAATGGTACTCGGATATGGCCCAACGTCATTCCGCTTCCTGAAGGTTACCCCGCACCCTATATCGCGTTGATGATGGACCGTGTGAATTTCCCTGACATGCCCAAGCCCAATTGGACCTATGGTGCCCTTTATCTCTACCACGGCTACCCTCGTAAACCTTGATTTCCCATCCCTTGACCGGATGGAAATCCATCCCCTGGAATATCCATCGACATATTGTTGATTCGACCTCGACAGCCTGACGAGGAAGCCAAGGAAGCCAGAGCGATCGATGATTGTCGCTGACCCTTACGAGATATTGGTTACGATAAAATTCCGCGAATGACACGGCCTGCGCCATCACCGAGGTGGTCGTTGCAACCACCGAAGCGGCAGGTCCGTTGCTCTTCATCCACCCCGGTTGGCTGTAGGCTGGTTATCGCTGAGGCTCCAAGGCGAGACACCCATAGCGTTCTCGATGCCCCCGCGATCGCTGCCTGGGTAGCGCGTTCGGTCAGCGTTGGATGAAGCCTTTTCCTTCATCGTGGTTACCTTGAAACTTGCGACCTGAACGCCCAACGCTCTTCAGCACTCGGCGGGTAGGACGGAGACTGTCGGCAACTATGTCTTCATCAAGTAGCCTGAACTTCATGAGCCGTAATCTCTCCCGTGAATTACATCTGCGGCCCGCTAGATAAACTCAAACCGCTTCCCATCGCAACCCTCGGGAGGCCTGATTGGCTTGTGCACACCAACCAACCTTCAGAAGCGTCGATCTGGTTTCCCGGCACTCACCGCATCTTCAGCAGATCACTGGTTGCGATTTTTATGACCAGATCTTGCAAGCGAAAATCATTTTCCGCAGCCTCATCGGTGATCGCCTCGACTGCCTTGAGATCAGACGCTGCCAGCTTACGGCCTTTAGCGTATTCGGCGATGCGAACTACCAAATTACGAGCAAATGGACGAAGCTGGCCGAGCATGATCTGCTTCAATCCCGTAATATCTTCGAAGGACTTACCCCGGTACTCACCAGCGGTGCTGACGACTTGCGACTCCGAGTAGTTGGTGCGAAATCGGCCAATAGGATCGTAGGCCTCCAACGCAAAGCCCAAGGGATCAATGAGGCGATGGCATTCCATGCAGGCAGCATCACTTCGATGCTTCTCCAGCAAATCACGGACTGACTGCGCGCCGTTGAGATCTGGCACCAACGCCGGCACCTCTTTCGGAGGCGGTGGCGGGGGTGTTCCGAGGAGCTTATCCAAGACCCATATGCCACGCACGACGGGTGAAGTATCGACGCCATTCGCAGATAGCGTCAATATACTCGCATGCCCCATCAACCCGCCACGCTGAGCCGTCGGCGGAAGGGAGACGCGAGCAAATTCGCCTTGATTACCCTGGAACGGCACCTCATAGAGCTCAGCAAGTTCCGCATTCAGGAATGAATAGTCAGATTCGATGAAGTCGCGGACGCTGTGGTTTTCCCGGAGGACGAAGCGGAAATACCGCCGGGTTTCCTCGCGCATGGCCGATTCAAGATTAGCGAGGTAGTAGATTCTGAAGTCATCACTCTTGGCATCGGGTGGCATACTTCCGAGGCTGTCAAGCGCAAGCCATTGATCTACGAAACTATCGCAAAACCGATCGGCACGCGGATCGGCTAGCATTCGAGCAACTTGCATTCTCAGCACAGAAGCCTCCATGATCCGACCTGACTGCGCCAGCTGGAAAAGTTCGGTATCTGGCATCGTGCTCCATAGAAAATAGGAGAGTCGATTGGCCAAGGCGTATCCATCTAGTTTGCCTGCATCTTCACGTAGGTAAAGAAAATCGATCGAAGACATCATCGCCGCGAAAGTTCGAATCACCGCTTCGTTCCAGTTCCCGGTGGCGGCGTACTGCTGGTCGAGATAAACGATATAAGGATTAAGCTGCTCCATCGTCACGGGCTGACGAAAGGCACGAATGGCAAAACGTTCGATTGCAGCCCTACGGGACAGCTTGTCGGCCAAATCAGGTATCTCTGCCGCATCCAAGGTTGTCCGGAAGGATAGCGGCGGCCATTCATCGTGAAGTGGACCTTCAAGCTTGAAAGCACGCACGCGCACCCCTGGACCGGCATAGGGCTGGTTCTCTACTTCTGGTGGCAGCTGACGTTTGCGTACAGCGGCGCGCAGTTGAGTAATTGGCTTGTCATGACCATTCACGAACGAAATGTAAGGAAAAAATCCTTTGTCGATCCAGGCATCGAAGGTGAAGGTCCGATCTTCGTTATCTTTCAATTCAAAAGTTTTCTGCAGAAAACCTTTACTCGTGACCGATTCCGCCTGGTCTGCCATCAGGCCAACCCCCATGATGGCCGGACCTTCGAGAGGATGGAATCGAACCGGATAGGAGTCCCTATCCACGCCTGCGGCCGTCACGGTAATCCGGTAGCGACCAGGAACCGCTATCGCCCGCGTCTTGGGTGATGCGTAGATTATCCCCTTGCCGCCATTGCGGATGATGATGTGCTCCGCCGTGGCGTTGATATAGCGATTACCGCCGATTCCTTCCATGGATCCAACGTCTATCTCGGTCGTACGCGTCGGCGGGCGGAGGGTATCTCCGGTAAATAACGCTTGCCGTAGACTTTGCTCTGCGGCTGCGTGATACTCAAGCAATAACTCACTCGAGATCACCAAAGACTTGGCCTCGGTATCGAAGCCATTCGTCACTTCATCTTTGAAAATACCATCGCTTGGATCAAAGACACCCATTTGCAAACCGAGAAGATCGCGGACGGTATTACCGTACTCACGCCGATTAAGCCGACGGAAGGTTGACTCGGTGAGCGACGAGTCCGTTGAAGCCAACCGAAGAACATGGTCCATGAAACCCTGGCGCTCCTGCTCATCCGGCTGAGGCTTGTTATCCGGCGGCATCTCCCTGCTGACCAACTGCTCGAAGACTCTTTTCAACAAATCCGCATCGAGCTTAGAAGCTTCATCGAATCGAACATCACCTTTTTGTTTCTCCGCGCCATGGCAGTCGATACAATATTTATCGAAAAGAGACCGGAGAGAATCCTGCCCCTTGACTTCCGAGGTGAAAAATAGCGCAAAGAAGGCTCCAGCCAGGCTAGCGATTCCCTGGCATTCAATCTTTTTATAAGAAGACAGCGCGATGGAGAGGCACGTTCTCCACCATGGATAGCGAACCTTGAAGGGGCTGGCAAGTACGTCAATCAACCAGGTTATCCCAACCATTCCTCGTTCCTCTCTTTCAGACATGCCTCCGGAATTCCCTGGGGGAATCAGCTTTGCAATTGGCTCATAGTTCCAGTAGCGTTGTTAAAGCGATCGATTTCCACCCCAAAGTTCTGCAACATCGTGGTGAAGAGGTTGTTCAATGGCGTCTGCGTACCATCCGGTCGCGCACAATCCAGATGCCCGCTATGCTTGAATCCACCACCACCGAGAATCAGAGGCAAATCGCGGTTCGAATGGCGGGCAGCATCACCCAAACCGCTGCCGAACCAAACCATCGTTTGATTGAGCAGATTCCCTCGCTCGGCAGGGGTTTCTTTGAGTTTTTCCATGAAGCGAGCCATTTGTTTGATGTAGAAGGTTTCGATGATTTGCAACTGTCGGAGCTTATCTGGAAGATTGCCATGATGAGAGAGATTGTGGTAGCCATCTTTTACTCCATCGAGTTCGATGACCTTGTTATGCATGCCAAAGCCAGCCGTGAAGACTCGACTGGTATCCGACTGAATCGCCAGGAACAGCAGATCAAACATCAGCGGTGCCAAGGTCTCCAGGTCGACATCGCTGTGCGCGCGCTGACCTTCATCGAAGTCAACCGTCGGCTTCGGAATCTCATTCCATTGCTTCATGCCCTGCAGTTTTTGCTCGGCCTCTCGAACCGCCGTCAGATATTCATCCAGCTTGGCGCGGTCAATTCGGTTGATTTTGCCCTCGATATGCCTCGCCTGGTCGTAGACGAGATCCAGCACGCTACCTTGTCGATCCAACTCTAATTTTCTTGCCTTTTTAGCCATCACGGAGTCGTCGACGAAAAGCCTCTTGAAAAGCTCCGCGGGGTCCCCTTCCTCACGCACTTTGATCCCCGAATGGTTCCAAGAGTTACCCTGGCTGCCCGCCAACGAGATGTGAACTGACGGAAATCGTGTCTGATAACCGACATGCCGCGCAGCTACTTGATCGATGGAAACATTCCCACCGGGAACCGCACGGCTCGCGTCGACGCCGCTCAGGATCGATTTCATAGCCTCGTGTTTGGTAAAGATACCCGGATGATCCATGTGGGAGAATATCGTGAAATCATCGCGCAATCTTTCCAACGGCGAGAGAACGGGAGGAACCTTGTAACCCTGACCGTAGTCCTTTGGAAAGAAAGAGTCGGGGTGCATCCCTAGACCAGTACAGACAAACACCATCCGCATGGGTGACTTGGCTGGAGTGTCGATCGCCAGCGATTCAAAAGTAGGCAAGGCGACGAAGACACCTGCCGCTTTAAGGAAAGTACGGCGATGGTTGGCAGGCGATAGCCCTTGCGCACGATCAGTCATAGGATCTCCATGCTAAGATAGTATTCAGGGACAGGTTTTAAGATAGATCTGATGTATTTCATCGGCTGTGAGCGCGGTATTCCAAACCGTCAACTCATCGATGAGTCCGATAAAATTACGCACCGGTTTCGGACGGTTCTTTCTCTCCAAGGGCTTACTCCAGTTGCCAATGTCGCCGGCACCGATCGTCAGCGAGAGATCCACTGTAATCTGATGACTAGAAACCTTGCGCCCATTAAAAAAATGCTGTACCAATCCCGCCTGTCGATCATAGGTACTGCATAGCAGACTCCACACGCCAAGCCGACTTGGCTTGAAAAGAACAGGGGAAGCGTAGCCTGAACTGATCGGCGCTGTGAATGAATTCAACCGGGCTCCTAATCGTAATTCCCCCTCGGGCCCAATCTGCCAATGAACCCGTCCCACCTGATACTCATCCGTCAAAAGCAAAGCCTGCCGCCGATTTGGCAAAGCATCTACTCGAATCCAAGCCATCAAAGTCAATGCATCATAAGCACCGGGAATGTCCACTCGCACGCGATCGCTTGGCCGCTTGAACTCTAAAGCGTTCTTATCCGCCCAACGCCCATGGCTGCGTGCACAGCCAAGAATAAGGCCGTGCGCGTGCATACTCGCCGAGTCTCGCAACCAGTCTGAGTCATCTTGAAAATCATATCGGACAGAGACGCGCGGATCATCAGCTAGGGAATTGCTCCATTGCCGCCACGTCTCAAAACGCTGCAATGAAGTCTGCGTGATACGATCGCGGAGATCATGAAACGAAGGGAAGCCAGTGGGATCAACTTCGATCTCAACCTTCTCCCCCAACCTCGTCCATAATAAACCATCGCCTTCGAAAAGATGATGCACATGGTCGTTTTCATGCAACTCTACTTCGCCTTCAAAGACCTGCACCTTGGTGCTTCCATCGTTTACCACCTCCATACCAAACACAGTCCCTAGATCGACCAGCCGAAACTTGGGCGATAACACACTGAAGCCTCGCGCCTGCGGCGGTACAATTGCACGCAAGCGACCGGAATGACAGACCGCCTGATTGGGAGAGACGATTTCCAGCACCCCCTTCCCGTCAAGAATCAGCCTTGCCCCGCTGTAGAAATCAATCTGTACCAACCCGCTTTCCAATTCCAACTTTCCTGCGGCGAGGATATCACCCATTCTGGGTTGGCAGTTACCTCGCCAGATCGCATCCACCGACTGCGTCAACAAAGCCATGCCATCATCCATCGCTTCACGACTACCGTCGCCAACCGCTTGCCTTAACCTGCCAAGCAGACCACCAAGACCAATTCCGACCGAGAAGATTACCATGGCCGCCACCGCCCAACGCCACTCCTTGGTGGGCATAGTTCGGCGCATCGGGGCCAGTCGGATATCCGACTGTACTTCGAAAGCCCCGGACCTTTCTAAGTCAAAGGCAACTTCGAGCAATTGATCTTGCACGAAGATCCGCCGCGCTGCCGGATCGCTGGCGAGCAGTTCCTTCAATCTCGCCTGCTGCTCGGCCGACATCCCCCCATCGCGATGAGCATCGAGCAATTCCATCATTTCGTCGCTCACGATGCCTGAACCCTTTCCAGATGAAGCTCGATGCATCGCCGCAATCTTTGCCGTATCCGCATCAAGGCGACCTTGACTGCCGACAGCTTGCGGTTGGTCTCCTCCGCAATCGCCTGAATCTCAAGCTTGCGAAAATAACGTCGCTCAACCAAATCTCGACTGCTCAGGGCGAGCTTGCCAACGCAAATTCGCAAAGCAACCCTTAACTCCTCCAACCGGCCAGCTTGCGCCGCGACTTCTTCGTGCAGAAGCTCCGATAGGTCCTCGTCTAAAAAACGCGTCTGCCTCCGTTTCTCATCGCGCAGATAGGCAAGAACCTGAAATCTCGCAATACCGAAGGCCCAAGGAATAAACTCGCTGCCTTCGCGAAATTCGGTATGTTTTCTCCACAGCACCAGATTGCACTCCTGGAGGACCTCTTCCGCTGCTTGACGACTACCGAGAAGCGAATAGATATAGCCGTACAGGCGAGTCTGACTTTCTGTCAGAGACTGAATGAATTGCTCGGTCGTATCCTGGCCAGGCATGATATTTAGCTTTTACCAGAACTGACGGCGAAGTTACAAAAAAATTTACCTCCCGCCGTTTTCTGAAGCTATTGCCGACACCAAGGTGCTTTCGAAAACCCCGTACCATCTTGGCAACTTCAGCCACTCTTGCCAGGCCTCCGCGGACCGGCAGCGTGTCCCTCAGGGAAAATGCGATCCTGTCCAGAAAAATGCGTCCGACCACTTTGCACTTGTTTGCCAGCGATGCCGGAATCAGCCGAAACGATGGGCACCTCGAAGGCCGGGCGCCAAGCAGTTCGCTGCCTGGCTGCGAAAGTTCGGCCTCAACGAGCCTCGGCAGGTGTGGCCAACGCCTCATCGACAGCCTGGCGGAAACGCTCGCGAAACCTGGCCAGCAACTTAAAGTCTTGAATCTGGGAAAAGAAGACACCGACGACGCCATTTTTTTGATCTGCCCAGACTAGCGTCCCGCTGGATCCCCAATGACTGAACTGATCTTCCTTGTCCAGGATCCAGCCCAAGCCATAGCCAGCGCTGTGCGGGGTCAACATCGTCCTGACCGAGCTCTCCGTCAAAATCCTTCCGCCCTGTTGGAGAAATGCGTTAGCAAAAGAGGCAATATCCCCGGGCGTTGAAAACAGACCGCCATCGGGCATCGATATCCCTACTTGCCAATCCGGATCATACCGACAGTAGATGGATAAACCGGCTGGCTCTCGACGATAGACCACCGCCGTGCGATGGATTTTATCGGCGGCGACAGAAAAGCCTGTGTCGTACATCTGCAACGGCTCGCAAATCTCACTCCGTACGAACTCGCCGAAGTCCTTCCCAGAAGAAACCTCGATGATGCGTCCCAAAACGTATGGGGCCGCATTCGAGTAATTGACCTGCGAGCCAGGTGCATAGTCGAGTGGCCGGCGGGCGATCGTGTCGACTACATCCGTCAACTTACGATTGAACCAGCTTTGCGTAAAAAAGTAAGGTTCGCGCAAAGGCACAGCGGTTGGAATCCCCGAGGTATGCGACATCAGCTGACGAATGGTTACCGAATGCCGCTGCCCATCGTTGGTCACCAGCTGGGAGAACTGGGGAAGATAGTGCACAATCGGTCTATCCAAGTCCAATTGCCCGCGTTCGACCAGCTTCATGGCCGCAGCAGCTGTAATCGGCTTGGTCAGCGAAGCGATCCAGCAGATGGTATCTACCTGAAAGGGACGCTTGGGATCGAGTTCGCAGTCACCAAAGGATCGCTGTGCAATCACCTTGCCATGGCGCATGATCAGCACAGAGGCCCCCGGAAGGCTACCATCAGCAACCGCCTGCTCGATCATCTGAAACGCCGGAGCCAAGGCTTGGGCCGAAGCTGATCCGGATAGCCAGAGCAGCTGCAAAATCCAGAAGCAACTGGAGACCATCCGCCGGCCCCGGAAGGCCCATCGCCGCTCCGGTGTCTTGGTGGTCGCTCGAGTCGAGCGACTTCCCGGATAAGACATGATGCCTGCGTATCGATAATGAGTGTGATTCATGGGGACTACCAGCGGATGCGTCCTGCGGTCAGCTATTCTGGCACAGCCTTCGTGTTGTATGGCCAGCCATCGACGAGCTCGACACCTTGGGCAGCCCATCCGATCAGCCCCTTGGTAAGCAGCGCCTTATGCTAAAACCCGCCGATCCGGCTTGGCTCTTAGCTATACATTATCCAGATTTCGAATCGAACGGTATCCACGGCAGCAATCGTTCCTGCCTGGTCAGGGCAGTCGCTTCAAGCGCACCGCCTGAATTTCGATACCTTTGGCGGCAGTTACTTCCAGCGGATGGATTCCGGCAGGAATAGGGAGTTGCCCTAGTGGAAGCGGCCGGAAGATCTTATCCGGAACCTCCCAGCGAGGGACGAGATCGGGGCGGTGGATTTCAGGCGGATCATAGACGGTAGTGATGGCAGTGCGAACGTCGTTGTCGCCGATGTGGACGCGGACTTCGCCGCCGATGGTCTTGGCCGTGTGCAGTACGCTGACTTCATAACGCCCGGCCTCGGGTACTTCGAGTTGCCAGGCGATGGCTGCGGCCGGTGTCGGGAAGAGGGCCCAATCGTAATCCCAGCCCCGACCAAAGAGCCCTGCGTTGCCGAAGATTTCGCCGCTGGGAACGAGTAAATCGGTACCGTCAGTCAAGCTGATGGGGAAGCGTTGGAGCTTGCCATCGGTGGAGGCGGTGGCGTCGCGATACCAGTCAAGATAGGCTCTCTGCAACTCGGCAGCCAGACTCGGCTCCTCGGCAGCCAGGTTTATTTTTTCGCCAGGGTCCTTGAGCAGATCGAAGAGCATGGCTTGCTTCCCGTCATGCACCCAGCGATGCGTGGCCGATCTCACAGTACCGGGATACGGATTCATGACTGTGCCATCCTTGCCACCACGATTGGAGATATCAAATAGCAGGCGTTGCGGCCAAGCAGAGGCGGTATCGCCTAGAATGAGCGGGACGAGGCTACGCCCATCCAGGGGGCGCTCTTTCGGCAAGGGCACGCCGCTCAGTTCAAGCAACGTCGGCAAGAGATCCATATGCTGGGTAATCTCGGCAATCCGCTGGCCTGCCTCGAGTTTACCCGGCCAGCGGATGAAGCACGGGGCTCGCAGGCCACCTTCAAAGAGGTGCCCTTTCATGCCGCGCATCCCACCATTGAAACGAGCCGTATTAGGACCGTTATCTGTTGTGAACAGGACAATCGTGTTGTCCGCCAAACCGCATTGATCGAGCTTTTCGAGTATCCGGCCAACATTGTGATCGAGATTCTCAATCATCGCATAGACTGCCGCATCCTTGGCTTCAAACCCGAGGTTCCGGTACTTCTCGAACAAGTCCTGAGGTGCCTGCATCGGCGAGTGGCAGGCATTGAAGGGCACGTAGCAAAAGAATGGCTCAGCCTTGAAACGCTCGATGAACGCAATGGCGGAGTCGGCCAGCACATCGGTGATGAAACCTTGGGTAGGCTTGCTAACGCCGTTGTGCTCTAAAATCGGATCGAAGTAATTCGAAAAGAAGCCGCCGCTGAAGCCAAAGAACTCGTCAAAACCTTGACCTTGGGCGGTAGAGGGATGATTGGAGCCGTTATGCCATTTGCCGAAGCAGCCCGTAATGTAACCGGCCCGCTGCAAGGCTTCGGCCAGCGTCGTTTCCTCGCCGTGCATTACCTCCAAGCCGGATGAAGTACTCACCACGCGCAGTCGCAGATGATGCCGCCCGGAGAGCAACGACGAACGCGTAGGCGAACAAAGAGGGCTAACATAAAAATGCTCCAGCTCCAAACTCTGTTTTTGCAGGTTATCGAGCGACGGTGTGGAGAGCTTTGCATTGCCGTGACAACCCAAATCCCCCCAGCCCATATCATCGGCTAAAACCACGACAAGATTGGGAGGTTTAACCGGCAACTCCGAGGCCTGTACCGCGACAGTTGCTACCAGCACAACCATGACACAGAACGCAAAACACTCTTTCATTTCGTCTGACTTTCCTTGGAATTAGCCTGATGAAGCTCCCTCATCAATCGCACTCGAACCGGCGCAAGGAGTTTCTCATAACGTTTGCGGTCAATCAGTGGCCCACGGCCAGGGGCTTCATGATAACCGGGGTACTCCAACGAGCCGGGCTGCTCGGTTTTTGGACCATCCGGCAGCGTCGCTTGCCAATGTCGCGCTAGCTGGCTCATTCTTGCAACGATATCGGGATGGTCTTCCGCCACACTGTGCAATTCCATCGGTTGTTGCGGAATATTGTAAAGTTCTACACGGCTTCCATCAGGATTGAAGAGCAACTTCCAATCCCCCTCGCGGATAGCAAGCATGGGGCTGCGATGGATGAGTTGCCCGACACCTTCGAAACGCCATTCCCACATCAATGGTTGTGTGCGGATATGGCCTCTAGCGGTGAGCAATGTTTCCGAGAAATCCTCGCCGTCGATCTGTGTTCCCTCCGGAAGATGCGTTTGCGCCAGCGTCGCTAGGGTGGGCAGCAGATCAACACCGCTAACTACCGAAGCTTGATCGACGACCCCCGCTGGTACACGATCCTTCCAGCGAATAATCAAGGGGAGCCGAATCCCTCCTTCGTAGAGGCTCCGTTTCCTTCCCCGAAAGGGCCCAGTAGAGCCTGCCGCATGATGGCCGGCATGCGGGATATAGGGATCTTCCGGTCCATTGTCGCTGGTGAAGATCAAAAGCGTGTTCGCGGCTCGCGCCGGGTCGGCATCGATCCATGCCATCAACCGTCCGATCTGTAGATCCATCTCGGTCACCGCCGCGTAGTAAATCTGCATGGCGGTCGCGATTCCCGGACGACTCTCAAAGTGTTTATACCGATCCAAAGCTGTTTTCGTCGGGGCCAAGTCGGCATGGACATCCCGCGCCCACAGGCTAACGAAAAAAGGTTGGCCATCGACCAGGCAGCTTTCGCCGAAGGCCACCGTCCGATCCACGAGTTTGGCGGTGCCATCCGCCGCATTGGGGGCGACGCCTGGATTCGGGCCGATGCCCTGCCAGACGATATCGGCTTCATCATAGCCATAGGCGGTCACCGGCAAGTTTTTGTCCTCTCCCAAGTGCCACTTGCCGAAATGGGCTGTTCGGTATCCGGCCTGTTGCAAGGTCCGCGGCAGGTTGACGAGGGTTGGATCCAGCGCATCGGGCATTCCCATCCGTCGATTGTGGGTCGGAGCCATCCAGTAATGGATGCCGTTAGTCGCGGGAAAGCGGCCGGTAATCATCGCTGCCCGCGAAGGGGAACAGAGGGAGGCGTTCACATAGAACTGCTCGAACAACATCCCTTCGTCGGCCAGCCGATCGAGGTTCGGAGTGGCGATATCGAGATTGCCGTAACAGCCGAGATCGCCCCAGCCGAGATCATCGACAAGGATAAAAACGATATTCGGTTTGCTCGGAGTGGTTGTTTCCGCCCCGACGATGGACAGCGTGGCAAACAGCCAGGCGACGGCGGTAGCGAAATGGCAGACCTTGATTGCTTGATCCATTCCCCGTTTTTTAGCGACACGGATCGTGAGCATGTTGGATATCCTTGCCGTGCAAGTGGATGGTGATGATGGTGGCTCCGGTGGGAAAGCGGCTTGGCATAGATGCGATCCCGCTGGAGGAAATACTTTGAGGCGCGGTGACGAACGGGATCGATAAGCCATTCGAACTGGAATGCGACAAATCGCGGCCATAAGTCTTGACCAACGGGCTGTAAGTAGGGCATGCATCGTGGATTTTTCTCGCTGCTACGAACTAGATTGCGAATTCCTAGGAATAGTACCTGGGAATCGGGGTGCAGCATCCGTCGGTGGCCGGGCGAAGCGTTTATCGCGAGCCATTCCATCGACGCGGCGGTGCCATCCCAGTATTCCAGTCGCGCCATAGCGTTTCTAGTTCACGTAGTTTGTCCGGCTGTTGTACGGCGAGGTTCCTCGCCTCACCTAAGTCGTCAGCTAAATTGTAGAGCTCCATCCGCTTGGGGCCGCCGATGACAAGTTTCCACGGACCGAAGCGCAGGGCCCCAGCGGTCCCCATGCGCCAGTAGAGGGTCGAGTGGGGTGGACCCTGACGCTGTCCCGATAGAAATGGGACTAAATCCACCCCATCCAAGTCCGCCCGCTCTCGCTGGTCATCGCTGGCCGCCGCCAAGGCGGTGGCGGCGATATCCAAGGAACTCACTATCCCTCGATAGACCGTACCAGCCGGTAGCTGAGCCTTCCACTGCAGCAAGAACGGAATGCGGATCCCCCCTTCGTGAAAGTGCCCCTTGGTGCCGCGAAGGGAACCGTTGTGCGTATCCCCCCAGGCGCTCCAGCCGCCGCCATTATCGCTAAGGAAAAAAATCAACGTGCGTTCTTCGAGCGAGTGTTGCCGAAGCTTGGCCAGGATCGCTCCCACCCCTTCGTCCATGACGGCTGCCATGGCGGCCACCCGGTCCCGCGGCTGGCGGGTTGGGCTTTTTACCTGAGCAAACCGCCGCAGGTACTCCTCGGGCACCTCGTGTGGTGTATGGATCGCGTTGTAGGCTACATACAAAAAGAACGGATGCTGATGGTGACGCTCGATGAATGCAGTCGCTTCGCGATTGAAGGCCGTGGTGAGATATTCCTTCTCGTCGACCGGTTGATCATTTCGCAGAATAGCATTCGCCATCGTCTTTGGATAAACCCTATCGACCGTCGGATCGAGATAGCTATGCCCTCCACTAAGGAAGCCGAAGAACTCGGAGAAGCCACGGTCGGTCGGTCGAAAACCTTGGTCTGCCCCCAGATGCCATTTGCCGACCATGCCGGTAGCATAGCCCAACCGAGCCAGACGATCTGCCAGGGTGAGCTCCTTGCGATCCAGACCGTAGTCTCCTGAAAATTCGGTGGAAGGCCCCGGATTAAAATCATGACCGAAGCGAGCCTGGTAACGCCCTGTCATCAGACCAGCCCGCGATGGAGCGCAAAGCGGGGCGGTCACATAGGCGTCCGTGCAACGGACGCCGTTCCTGGCCAAGGAGTCAAGGTGGGGCGTCACGAAGTCGCTACTCCCCTGACATCCCAAGTCGGGGTAGCCGAGGTCATCCGCCAAGACGACGATGATATTCGGCTTGGGCGGCGAAGTAACGCCGGCGTTCGGTAAAGCCGTCCAACCGAGCAGGAGAACGGGAAAGGCTAACCGTAGAGCGCCGCAACCCCACGACGATAGGCGACCACGGCGCTTGCCAAAAATCCGATGAAAGCCCCGCCAAGTGAATTGCCATAGGAAGCGGGCGGTGTGGGTCGTTCGCATGGTCGCTTTTCGAGGCTATTGACCGGGCATGGGAGTTGCGGGCTTGGGAAGCTGAGACGCGGGCGATAAGGAGTTCTTCGGGTCGGCGGCCAGGACGGCATGGATTTCCTCGCGTTCGACATACGCTGCTTCGACACCCCATTCCAGCACTTCGACATGCGCTGACCAAGCAATGGCATTGAGCATCAGTTTACGAAAGCCGGGATTCTTCCAGTTATCGTAGAAGTGGCCGCAACTGGTACCGAAGCCACGTCCTCCATCGGCGCGCTCGCGGGCCCAGGCCACCCAGCAACCATCGGGCTCACGTCCCGGCAACGCCGGTACGGAAAGCAGCGGCACCAGGGCCTTGTCGGTCGGATCGAAGCGCAGGTTGTAGTAGTATTCCTCTTTCAATCGAAAAGGGGCCACGCCCCGAACAATCGCATGGTCGGGTGTCGGCAGCGCAAGTTCGGCATCGAGCACCTTGATGGCCGAATACCATTTCCTGATCCCTGCCGTCTCCCATTGGAAATAACCACCACTCCATTCCAGAATCTGCTGACGGTAGGCTTCGGAAGCGAAGGTCGAGAAGTGGAAGGTGATAAAACCACAACCGCGTTTCATCTGCCGCTCGATGATAGCCATGCGATCGACGCTACTGAAGTGCGGCGCTTCCGCGAACTTGTCTCCATCCCGCCCATCGGAGACGATCATGATCGTGTCCGCATCCTCGAGCGTCCTTTCATCTCTTGGCCAGCCATCGAAATGTGTCTCGACGCGCAGTTGCTCACGGATATTGGATCGCTCCAGCAGCACCTGAATCAGCCGCACCGTCCAGCCATAGTCATGAATCCGATTTCCTTCCGGGCCATGACTCTTCTTCCCCGCGATGAGGACAATCTTGTTACCAGAAGATGCCTCTGCCGCCTGGAGCACCAGGGTAGGAAGGGCTCCAACGAAGAAGGCCAGCAGGAGTCGGGAGCTGCAAGCTCGCTTCATCGGAAGTGATTTCATGGGAGTTCGCGAGTTCGACCTTGACGCGTGAGAAGGTCGAGCCGGCTTCGCAGCTGCTCGACAATTTCCGGGTGCTTGGCCCAGAGGTCATTCTTCTCGCCAGGATCTTCGGTGAGATGATAAAGCTGGCCGACACTCGTCTTTCCAAGGCGGTCGAAACCTCCTTGGTTCGGCTGCCACTCGGGGGTGATCCCCTGATGCCCGCCACTCCCATTGGTGCCGAGGATAAGTTTCCAGCCATCCTGGCGGATGGCAAAGACGCCGGTGTAACTGTGGGTAATCAATTCCCTGCGTCCCGGCCCGTCGCCGGTGAGGGCGAACAGAAAATTCATACTATCCTCGGCCTGCAACGCCGATAATTCACGTCCGGTGAGTGCGGCCAAGGTGGCAAGGATATCGACGTGACAGATGAGCTCGCGACTGGTCGTACCGGCGGGAACATGCCCGGGCCACCTCGCGATAAATGGCACATGTGTGCCGCCATCCCACGCATCCGTCTTGTAACCGCGACGGTCTCCGCTGGGTGAATGCCCTAGCTTGGCGTTGTCCGGGTAATGAACCGAACCGTTGTCGCTGGTAAAGATGACCAGCGTATCTTGCGTGAGCTTGAGTTCATCGAGCAACGCCGTCATCCGGCCCACCGTTTGATCCACCCACAGGACCATGTCACCGAGCAGACCGGTCTTGCTCTTCCCCTTCAGATTCGCTGGCGGGGTCAGCGGCCCATGCACCGCATGGAGTGCAAGGTAGGCAAAGAATGGCTGGTCGGGATGCTGTGCCACATGGTTCCGGATGAAACTCTCGGCTTTGTTGCAAAAGACGTTATCCGTCTCATCGCGGCGAATCGCATCGCCGCTAACGCGATCGTCAGCGATGTAATGCCGTGAGACCCCCTGCGACACGCCACCATAGAAGGTGTCGAACCCCAAGTCCGTCGGGCCATTGCGGACGGGTTTGGAGATATCGACGCGTGAAGCGATCGCCTGCGAATCGTAGCGAATCATCTGTCCCCATTGCCAGTCACCGGGATCCCCTTCCTTAGGCGTCCAATCCAGCCCCACATGCCATTTGCCAAAGGCTCCGGTGCGATAGCCGGCATCCTTGAGCAACGAAGCGATCGTCGTGCGCCCTTTTTTGATCAGCGCCGGATCGTAATCGTAGAGCACCCCTTCCTTCATCGCCGTCCGCCAGGCATAGCGACCTGTCATCAGCCCATAACGCGTGGGGCTACATACCGAGGCAGGCGAATGAGCTTCTGAAAAACGCCTCCCCTCCGCCGCCAACTGGTCGATATTCGGTGTCGGGATGAGCGACTTGGCGTTGTTGCACGAAACATCGCCATAACCGAGGTCGTCGGCGAGGATAAACAAGATGTTGGGGGTCGCGGCCGTAGCCTGGCGGACGAAGCCGCCGACGAGCAAGGCAACCATGAACAGAGGGAGCAAGGCAACAGGGTGGATAAACATGAGTGGTTGTAGCGGTTTCAAGGGGTTAAGGCTGGGTCAGGATGGCCGATCATTCCATCGCTCAGCAAAGACTGCCGTGATGGCTTAGGCAGGCTGCGATGGAACGGCCAGCCCAACCGCGTTCAATGACCGCGCACCGCCGGCGATCGAGGGCGAAACATCCCCCGCGGAAACGAAGTAACGATCGCGGGACAGCATGCTCGGTAAGGTACTCATCGACGGACGCCATGCCTGGCATGGCGGTTGGGACCGACGCTCGCGGACTGCGTTTCAGAGCCCCGAAGGAGCTGCTTGCAAGCCTCGCTTCGACTGTGTACTGTATACAGAATACAGGTTTGAGGTGCGGTGTCAACCGCCGCCGTTAGCTATCCACGATATTTGAATCGGCATGAAAAACCCGCGTTTGAAGAAGACAGCACGCCCGGTTTCGCTGGTCGAGTCGATTTACGAGACCCTGCTGGAGGCGATCGTATCGGGCCAATTACCGCACGGCTCCGAGCTGAATAGCGTGAGCCTGGCCAAGCAACTGGAAGTCAGCCGCACTCCCTTGCGCGAGGCGCTCCGCTTGCTTGAGCGCGATGGGCTCGTTCATCAAACGGGAAACCATAAGGCGCGGGTTGCGGAGTTTTCGGCGGATGACATTCGCGAGATTTACGAGGTCCGACTGCAGCTGGAAGCGGCTTCCGCCGAACTGGCGGCCAAGCGTATGCCGCGAGACTTGCTCGACACTTTGCAACGCGAAGCTGATAGCTTACACCAGCGGGTGGGCGAAGTCGGTTGGTGCGAGCAGGCTATCGCCTACGATCTTCGGTTTCACGACGCTATCGCCTCAGCCAGTGGCAATCAACGGCTGAGAGAGGCCGTTCATCGATATCGCCTGCTCGTGCGTAGCTTTTGCGTAATCACTGGACGGCAAGCCATCTTGCAACAAGCCTTGATGGAACACATTGCCATTCTAGAGGCGATAGCCACGGGCCGACCGTCACTGGCGCGGAAAGCGATGGCGGCCCACATTACGGCAAGGTTAGATGAAGTCCTCCATCGCCTGGCTGCGACCAGCCAACCTCCGGCCTCTCCTTGATCGCGGCTTCCATCTCCGTTCCTTGCCTAACAGCCCCGCCCCGATGACTTCACCCTCCCAAGGAATAGCAGCCAAGGCTGGCGGCGGCAAAGCGTTGCCAGGCGCGCGTGCTTTCCGCTCGCAGGCAACGTAACAGACTCAACCAGTAGCTGCCCTGGGCGATTGCTTCCAAGCCAGGTCGCAGCCCCCAAGCCAACCATTGGAGAGACCAACCATGAAGAGAATGATCGGTAAGCTGAGCCTCCTGTTGGCTGTCCTTCACGGGACGGTTTCGCTTGCTCAATCACCAGCAGGGGAATCGAATCAAGTCCTTCAGGAACCGCCATACGATGCAGCCTTCGTCTCCAGGCTAGTGGCGGATGCTCAAGCTCGAGGCGATGTGACGCGGGGCGCTCAGGTTTTCAGCAATGCCAAGCTGGCGTGTTTATCTTGCCACCGGGTCGGCTCCCACGGTGGAATCATCGGGCCGGATTTGTCGATCCTGTCAAAAGAACGAACGTCGTCGCATATCGTGGAATCGCTGTGGTGGCCGCGGCGTGAAGTGAAACCTGAATTTACTAACTGGACGATCTTGACCGTCGGCGGCCAAGTCGTCACCGGGTACAAGGTCCGTGAGACGGATCAGGCAATCACGCTCAAAGAACCTGCCTCCGAAAAACTGATATCGATCGCTCGCGAAGAGGTCGAAGAAGAAGTCGCCGGCAGCACCCTGATGCCGAATGGCCTGATCACCGGCTTGACCAGCCAACAGCAGCTCGACCTGATTCGCTTTTTATGTGATCTGGGACGCGACGGCAACCCGCTTTCCGCCGAACTGCAGCAGGTCATCGCCGATTCGCAATCGCACGGCCCGGCGAAGTTTGAATTCACCGCGGCCCCGCTTCAACCTCAACGCTGGCCAGGCTCCAACCTGCCGGTCAATCGTGACCGCGTGTACGACTTTTATACCAAGCAGGCCGAATACTTCCGCCAACAGCCGCGTTTGCCGAGGCTGCTAGCGGCAGCACCGGAACTGGACGGTGGAAAGCTGGGCCATTTCGGGAACCAGTCGGACGACGACTGGGTTGATGGTCGTTGGAACGAGACGGAACTCGGCAGCGTCCAGGCTGGCGTACTTCATACCAGCGATGGCAAGCGAATCATCCGCGCGATTTGCCTGCGACTGGGTGAGAACGACGAACTCTCCGCCTGCTTCAATCCGGATACGCTCAATTATGAAGCGGTTTGGTCAGGTGGCTTCGTTTCCTTCTCGACGCGACGACACGGCTTCCTGCACGGGCTCAAGATGGAGGGAACGCTCCAGTCGCAACCCGAACAATCTCCGTCCCCGCCGGAATTCACTTATCGCGGCTTCTACCGACTAGGCAAGCGAATCGCCTTCGCTTACCGCATTGGGGAGGTGGATTATCTCGATGCCCCCTGGGTGGTCGATGGGCAGTTCACCCGCGAAGTCGCACCCGTCCAGGATCACTCACTGCGGGCGATACTCGACGGCGGTCCATTGCAATGGCCACAGGTTTTAGAAACCCGCATCGTTCCCGGGACCGATCGCCCCTTTGCCATCGACACCATCGAACTACCGGGAGACAACCCATGGAAGGCTCTTTTTTTCTGTGGCGATCACGATTTTCTACCCGACGGGAGCGCGCTGCTGTGCACGATGCAAGGCGATGTCTGGCATGTCGCCGGCTTGGACTCGGGGACGATCCAACCCGGGGTTGCCCGCTGGAAGCGTTTCGCTTCGGGCCTACACCAAGCCTTGGGGTTGGTGGTAGCTTCGGATGGGGTCTACGTGCAATGTCGAGATCAACTCACTCGTCTCCGAGACTTGAACGGGGACGGCGAAGCCGATTTTTATGAATGCTTCTGCAAAGCCTTCAAGACCTCGCCGGGAGGTCACGATTACATCTGCGGCCTACAGCGCGACAAGGAAGGCGCTTTCTATACAGCTTCGAGCAACCAGGGACTGCTGCGAATTTCCCCCGACGGACAAACGGCGACGGTGGTTGCGACCGGTTTTCGCAACCCGGATGGCCTGGGCATCCTTCCCGATGGAAGCTTGACCGTACCTTGTTCCGAGGGGGACTGGACTCCGGCTTCGATGATCTGCCAGGTCGCGACCGCTTCCCAAGCCCAACCGGAGTCGCTGCCGCATTTCGGCTACCGCGGGCCGCAGGGCAATCGTCCGCCTGAATTGCCATTGGCTTACTTACCGCGGTTGATGGACAACTCCAGCGGCGGGCAAGCCGTCGTCCCGTCAAAGACTTGGGGACCGATGCAAGGACAATTGCTGCATTTTTCTTTTGGCATGGGTTCATGGTTCACCGTCCTGCACGATACCGTGAATGGACAGGTACAGGGAGCCGTGCTGCCGATGTCGGGTGATTTTCGGTCCGGGGCTCATCGAGGCCGATTCTCTCCGCGCGACCATCATCTCTACGTGAGCGGCCAGCAGGGCTGGGTCAGCTTCACGCCGGACGACGGTTGCTTTCAGCGAGTGCGCTATACCGGCGATATCTTTCAAATCGCCACCGACTTTCACCTTCATGAAAACGGGGTTCGCATCACCTTTGCCCAGCCTGTCGATCCGGCCTACGTGACGAATGTCAGCAACCATTTTGCCCAGTGCTGGAACTATCGTTACAGCGGTGCCTATGGTTCGCCCGAGCTCTCACCAACCCATCCTAGCGTGGCGGGTCACGATCCCTTACCAGTCGTCAGCGCCCACGTCCTGGCCGATGGGCGCTCCATCTTTCTCGAGATCCCTGACTTGCAACCGGTCAACCAGCTCCACTTGCGGGTGCAGGTGAATGCCGGCGACGCCTACCTGCACTCCAACCCTGCCGGCAGCGGACATGATCTGTTTATCACAGTCCATCGCCTGGATCGAGCTTTCCAGGACTTTGCCGGCTACCAACCGGTCGCCAAAACCATCGCCGCCCATCCTTTGCTGGCCGATCTCGCCTTGAATGCGGTGCGAGTCCCCAATCCATGGCAGAAGAAAGTCCCCGGAGCGCGGCTGATCGAATTGAAGACGAGGGAGAACCTCAGCTATGCGACCCGCGAGCTTCATGCTAGCGCCGGCGAGTCGATCGCTTTGAAGCTGGTCAATCCGGACGTCGTCCCGCACAACTGGGTCCTCGTCCGTCCCAACGCGTTGCGCCGAGTTGGCGAACTGGCCAACGAATTGATCGCTAACCCCGAGGCCTTCGCTCGCCAGTACATTCCCAAATCCGAAGACGTCCTTTGCTATACCGACGTCGTCGAGCCTGGGAAAAGCCAAACCATCTTCATTCAGGCCCCTGCTCAGCCCGGCCGCTATCCTTTCCTCTGCACCTTCCCTGGCCACTGGATGGTCATGAATGGCGAGCTGATCGTCGAGTGAATATTGGTGGAGTGGCTCCCCGACCAGTCGCGTTCTCCGATAAAAAACCGGCTCTCAACGCTGCTCCGCTGCCTGGATAGCTGCGGCGACCGTCTTGGTACCCATGGTCTGGTACGCATCCCAGGGCC
Source organism: Pirellulaceae bacterium (assembly GCA_044371435.1). Lineage (GTDB taxonomy): Bacteria > Planctomycetota > Planctomycetia > Pirellulales > Pirellulaceae > JAIYDQ01. The sequence continues at coordinate 24,418 of JBILTQ010000031.1, forward strand.
CGTCGGCACTCCCTGCTGGCCAGGTCTTGGGGTCAGCATACAGATCGTCGGTGTCTTCATATTCCTGTTTCAACCGCGTTAATTCGGCTTTTAGCTCGGCGAACTTAG
>JBILTQ010000292.1:0-7212 GCA_044371435.1 Pirellulaceae bacterium
CGCTTGGGGTTGGGGACAATGCCGCGGGCTATGTCGCTCAGTTGCAAGCCAGGGTCGCCAAGGTAGCCGAGCGCGCCCGCAGATTGGCCCAAGCATCGCCGCGGGTGGTGATGCTGGAATGGATCGATCCGTTGTTTTCGGCGGGGCATTGGAATCCGGAACTGGTTACGATTGCCGGCGGTGTGAGCCTGTTGAGCCGTAGCGGCGAGCGTTCGCGACGGCTTGTTTGGGACCAGCTTGTTCAAGCCGACCCTGAAGTCTTGATCATCGCCGGGTGCGGTTTGACCGTCCCGCGCGCCGTGCGCGACCTACCCTTGCTCGAATCGCAACCTGGGTGGCAGGAGATGAACTGTGTGCGTCGCGGCCAGGTCTATATCGTCGATGGCTCCGCCTACATGAATCGCCCTGGGCCGAGGTTGATCGAAAGCCTGGAAATCGTAGCCCATGCTTTGGGACCGGCAGTCCACCCCAAGCCGGCGCTGTGGGAAACTGCGGTCGGCCGTTATCGCGACTAGCCCTAGGCTCCGGTTTTCGCTGAGGCATCCGACCGCCGAAAGTGGTGGCAAGCCAATAAGTGGGGGCTAGGGGCCACCCAAGGTCGTTGCCGGAGTAGTCGTCGGGATGACGTTTTTCTCACGGGCGGGCCGCGCCGGATGGCTTGGGCCCCGGGCGAGCTCCATCGACCTGTGGTAGGAATTTCCGCAGGAAGCGGTTACGCTATGGCTTGGCAAAAATCTCTCCGTCGAGCCCGACCGCGGGCCGGCGTTTCTTCAAGCGTACGATAGGAGTCCATGAAACATGAACCTCTCCAAACCTGTAGCTCGACGCAGCTTCATCAAAGCGACGGCGTCGGTAGCCGGCGCCGCTTGGGCAGTTCCCACGATCATCCCTAGTTCGGCCTTGGGCCGCGATGGTGCCGTTCCCCCCAGCGAACGCATCGTCGTCGGCGGGATTGGCATCGGCCGCCGCGGAACAGTCGATTTGACTGCCTTCCTCGAACAATCCGACGTTCAATTCGCAGCAGTCTGCGATGTCAAGGAAACGCAACGCGTCAACATCAAGAAAATGGTTGACGACAAGTACGGGACGCAAGCATGCCAGATGCATGTCGACTTCCGCGAATTGTTGGATCGCAAGGATATCGACGCGGTCTTGATCGCCACCGGTCCCAACTGGCACTGCACCTCGGCGATTTTGGCTGCCCGAGCCGGTAAAGACATCTACTGCGAAAAACCCTGCACCAAGAATATCGTGCAGAGCCTGCAATTGGCCGACACCATCAAGCGTACGGCTCGCGTCTTTCAGGCCGGCACCCAACGCCGCAATATCCCGCACTTCGCCTTTGCCTGCTATCTGGCCCGAACCGGCCGGCTAGGGAAACTTAAAAAGGTCTACGCTCACCCCAATGGGATGAAAGCGATGTCGAGTGGTTGGTTGCCGGAGGAACCGCTTCCGGACGTCACCCAAGTCGATTGGGACATGTATCTGGGACCAGCTGCCTGGCGTCCTTACAACAAGCAATGGATGAACGGTTTTAACTTCGAGAAGGGGGGAGGCCTGGTCGGTGGCGGGGTCTTGGAATGGGGATCGCATTGTGTCGACCTTTGCCAATGGGCGGTCAACGATTGTCCGCCGCCGGTCGAATACAACCCGCCTGCCGAGGATCAGATCGTGGCCACTTATGAAGACGGTTGCCAACTGATCTTCCGGGAAAAGGGCTGGATTCCGCTGGGATCCTGTCCTGTCCGCTTTGAAGGTGAGACGGGCTGGGTCGAAGCTGGTGACAGCGGCAAGATGGTATTGAGCTCGCCCGAATTACTGGCTGGCCAAACGGTGGAAGAAATCGGTGGTTACCCGGTATCGTTCCATGTACGCGACTTCCTCGATTGCGTTAAAACGCGTGGCCTACCGAAGGGCAATGCCGAGGCGGCAGCTCGAGCCCACATCGCTTGCCATGCAGCCAATATCGCGATCTTCCTCAACCGACCGGTCAAGCTGGATTTGAATACCTACGAATTTATCGGGGACGATCAAGCCAATCGCTTGCGTTCCGAAGCCTTGCGTGAACCATGGCAACTGTAACTCGATAGTGGTCGTACACGGGCTTTTTATCGCTGAATTCTTTTCGCCAACTGCGGGTGAGTCTTCGCCCGATGGTTGGCCCCCAATCCAACCATCCTTCCATCCAGAATTGAAATTGAACATGCGTAACTCTATCTTTCATGCCTTCTTCCTCGCGACCACCATGGTCGTGACCTTCGCATCTCACCCTCTCCTTTTAGGTCAGGAATCGGCAGTGGCGACGGTCAGTTCCGAAGCCGAATTGCTGGAGGTCCTTCGCGGCGATGCCCCGGGCAGTGATAAGGCGATCGCCTGCAAACGCTTGGCGGTTTTCGGTTCTGCTGCTGCCGTTCCCGACTTGGCCAAATTGTTGAGCGATGAAAAATTCTCTTCATGGTCGCGCATCGCCCTTGAGGCCATTCCCGGTGAGGAGGCCAACGAAGCCTTGCGAACTGCGGCCAGCCAACTTCAAGGACGCTTATTGATCGGTGTCATCAATTCGTTGGGGGTCCGCCGCGACGTGAAAGCTGTCGAGTTGCTGGCGGGTAAACTCAAGGACGCCGAACCAGCCGTGGGCGCCTCGGCCGCGGTGGCCTTGGGAAATATCGGTGGCGAAGCAGCCTCCAAGGTGTTGCGAGATGCCTTGGCCACGACCAACTCCGACGTACGATCAGCGGTGGCCGAAGGTTGCATTCTGTGTGCGGAGCAATTGCTGAAGGGAGGCAACGCTTCAGTAGCGGTCGAGCTCTACGATCAAGTTCGAAAAACTGAACTGCCGAAACAGCGTCTGGTGGAAGCCACCCGCGGCGCGATCCTCGCCCGCGGGGCCGATGGGATTCCCCTGCTGATGGAGCAACTGCGATCCAACGACAAAGCGATGTTTCAACTCGGGCTGACTGCAGCTCGCGAGTTGTCGGTCAAGGAAGCAGTACCGGCCTTGCTGGCTGAACTCAACCAAGCCGATCCGGAGAAAGCGGTATTGATCGTCCAAGCCTTGGCCGATCGTCAAGGCTCGATCGACCTGGCCACGATCCTTGAGGTTGCCTCGACCGGTCCCAAGCCGGTGCGCATTGCGGCGATCAACGCGCTGCGGCGGATGGGCGATGCCAGCTGTGTTGAGAAACTGGTGGCCTTCGGTACCGACAAGGATGAAGATTTCCGTCTTCCCGCCCGCACGGCCTTGGTCGATATCCAGGATGATGGGGTCAACAAGAAGATCCTCGCCCTGCTGCCCACCGCTTCGGACAACGTCAAGCAACTGCTAGTCGAAGTGATCGGCTTGCGGCGGATGGAGGCCACTGCGGACTTGCTGAAGTTACTCGACAGTTCCGTCACCTCCTTGCGTCACGCCTCCTTGGAGTCGCTAGGTCGCACCGTGCCCCAAGAGAAACTGCCAGTGTTGATCGGCCAAGCCATCGGTTCGAAAAATGCGCAGGATGCCGCGGTAGCTCGACAAGCGTTGCAGATGGCGGCAGTTCGCATGCCCGATCGCGAGGCTTGTGCCGCCGAGTTGGTAACGGCCATGTCCAACGCACCCGTGGCTACCAAAACGCAGCTGCTCGAGATCCTTGGCGCCGTCGGTGGCAAGAAAGCCCTCGAAGCCATGGCGGCGGCTGGCAAGGATGCGGATCCGCAATTGAAGGATATGAGCACCCGTTTGCTCGGCGACTGGATGACCGCCGATGCCGCCCCGGTGTTACTGGACCTGGCCAGCCAAGGCCCACTCGACAAGTATCAAGTTCGCGCGATGCGCGGTTATATCCGGATCGCTCGGCAATTCGTGATGTCGGAAGAGCAGCGTGTCGCCATGTGCGGCAAAGCCTGGCAGGCCGCCAAGCAACCCGCTGAAAAACTTTTGGTGGTCGAGATCATGGGACGTTATCCCAGCCTCGAGATGCTGAAGCTGGCGGTCGAGGCCAGCAAGACCCCCGAGACCAAGGCTGAGGCTAGCAAGGTTGCGTGGGCCATCGCTGAAAAGCTGGGGAACACCGCGGCTGCCCGTGGCATGCTCGATCAAGCTGGGATCGCCAAGCCCTGATCGAGTCTCGGTCAATCCAGCCGCCGTTCCTCGAATGAGGCTGCTTCAAACCCATGCCTGAAACCGCCCATTCGCCTGGCAGAGCCTCCAGGCGAGTGGCGGTGCAAGTACCAAGCGGAGGAGGAAAGCTCGATTCGGTGAGCAGCGTTAGGTAATGAATGCGTGGTATCGCGCGGCGGCCGTCATCGGTTCCTTGCTCCAAGGTAGTCCCGGTCTGGCTGGGGTGGAGATGGTTGTCGCTTCGCCACCTTGGGTGAAAGCCCACTCTTTGCCCTGTAGACGGGTGACGGGGTAGGACGGCGAGTAGCTTGACCGGCGATGATTCATGAGGGCCGACAACGCCGGGCGTTGGATCTATCCTACGGACAAGCGGATCCTTGGTGAAATGGTTGGCATTTTTTGATCGGATTGCGCTATGTTTTCCAGGCCGCTAGGCTGCTTGAATTCGCTGCTGGTTGGATGCTTGTTTGCCAACGCCGGTTGGACTGCCGAACTGTACGTAGGATTAGCCAAGCTCGACATCACGCCGCAATCATCGATCCGCTTGAGCGGTTATGCTGGGCGAGCCACCTCGTCGGCGGGGGTGGCAGATCGCCTCTCTGTCCGCGCCATGGTGCTTGCCCCGGATAGGATGGCAACCGATCGGGCCTGCATTCTGGTGACGCTCGATAGTATCCTGGTGACCAATCAGATCACCGAAGAGACAGCTCGTTGGCTAAAGAGCAAGTATGGAATCCCGCGCAGCCAACTGGTATTGTGCAGTTCCCATTCCCATTCGGCTCCTCATCTGGATGGCGGATTGAACAATATTCTCCGCGAGCCATCCACGGAATCGCAGTTATCGGTGACCAAGGCCTACACTCAATTCCTCCAGCAAGCAATCCTGGGGGTTATCGATCAGGCTTTGAGTCGTCGGCAGCCAGCGACCCTGGCGATCGCCGAGACTCGAGCCGGCTTTGGGGTGAATCGACGTGTCCTCAAGGATGGAATCTGGTCGGGTTTTGGAGTTCAAAGCGATGGCCAGGTAGATCATCGCCTGCGAGTGCTACGAATCGCTGACCAGCAGGGGAAGTGGTTAGGTTGCGTGACGATGTATGCGTGTCACTGCACCACGCTGAATGCAGATATCAACCAGGTGAGCAGCGATTGGGCGGGGTTGGCGGCCCAGTGCTGGGAAGTCAAGTATCCGGGCACCGTCTGCCTGCCGGTGATCGGCTGCGGGGCGGATATCAACCCGAATCCGCGGGGAACCTATGAAATGGCCCTGCAGCATGCGACGGAGATTGGTGGCGCCATCGAAGGCGTGATGAGCCAGGCACAGGCCTGGACACCGTTAACCGAGTTCCCTCAAGCCCAATTCGATGTGGCCGAACTGCAAGCCGATGCCCCGACGGCCTCGCGGATTGCCGAGATGCAGCAAAGCGAAAAGTCCAACGATCGGCGGTGGGCGGCATGGGTTCAGAACACGCTCAAAGAGCACCAGGGGGCACCGTCAGCTTATCCCATGCCGATCCATACCTGGCAATTTGGTCCTGACTTCACCTGGGTATTCCTCGGTGGTGAAGTTGTCATCGATTATCAGTTTCGCATCGAGCATCAGTTGCCGACGGAACACACCTGGGTCGCCGCCTACACCGACGATGTTTTCGCCTATGTCGCCAGCGAGAAAATGCTGGCCGAAGGTGGCTATGAGGTAGACGCCTCGATGGTTTACTACCTGCAACCAGGGCGTTGGCAAAGCGGTACCCAGGATTTCATCGTAAGACGAGTGGGAGAAATCTTCGCTCGTTCGTTCCCTCCTTCGCCTCGCCCCTAAAGCACAGCGTACGGTGACTGGGCCTAGGAAAAACCAGACCTCTGCTGGCAGTTCGACGGATCGCGATGCTTTCGACACCGGTGGTTGCCAGGATCCCCGGCAAAGGTGAAGGACTGCGCAAGCCCTAGCTCCGAGCTTCATCCGCCTTGCCGAGGCGTAGATTGCCCTTGAACCTTAATCGCTGGAAGCGATTTCACAGCTTTCCTTCGCCCCCTTCGGTCACCGAAAAGACACCGCGGGAGTGAGGATTGTAACGCGAAGAACAACGCTACGATCTTTGACGATGGTACGGGAACGATAAGCTGCTGACATCCTGGACAGTTGGGATTCGGCGACCTAGGCTTGGCCAGTTGACTCTGGAGGCTCATCGATGATTACTCAGCCGAGCGCTGTACTTGCTCCTACGCCGTTGGTGGTTACCGTTCCCCCAGGCCGTCATATCGAATTAGCGGACGGCCAGCGGCTGTCGCTTGAGTCGCTGAGTTTGGAAGCCTTACTGGCCTTACAAGGCCAGCAGGAGCCTCGATTTGCGAAGAAGATTGCTGCCTCGAGGAAGGATTCGGCGGAGCGAGAGCAACTTATCCGGACCGCCTATGCCAGCGTCTGCGCCATCTTGGACGAACAGGCCAAGCGTCGTGATGTGGCTGGGGTCTTCAGCATGGGGATGGATCCGCGGTACGCCGAACTGGTGCTGAAACTGTGCCGAGCGCAGCAATGCCGAGGCTTGAAGGGTGGTTTGTTCGAACTAGGCTGCAGCGCCGGATCGCTGCTGGGCCAGGCAGATCGCGCCGGTTTCCGCGTCGGCGGCTTGGAAGTGGTGCCCGAGTTGCTGCGGCGAGCCAAGGAGCAGGTTTCAACACGGCACCACGACAATCTTTTTCTCGGGGATTTTCGGCGGGTCGACCTGTCGCGGCAACTGCAATCCTTCAGTGTTGCCTATTGGAACGATGTCTTTGAGCATATCCCAACCGACGAGATCAGCGACTACCTTTCCCGACTCTATGACTTGCTTGAGCCTGGGGGACTACTGGTGACCATCACCCCCAACTGGCACATGAGGCCGAGCGACGTCACGATGAACTTCCGTCCCCCCCGAAGCGAGGCAGAAGGTTTTCATCTGAAAGAGTACACGCTCGGCGAGGTTTGCCGCTTATTGCGAGGGGTGGGCTTTACCGAGATTGCCACCCCCAGTTTTATCAGTCGGCGACGGATTTACCTCTACCGACTCTTCGGCTTGACCGGACTGAAATGTATCCTCGAGCCGCTGCTCGAATACTTACCCTATCCTTGTGCCGTG